>NZ_JBEZLP010000028.1:0-148043 GCF_040652195.1 Streptomyces sp. NPDC048278 | reverse complement strand
GGCCCTGGGGCGGCCCCGGCCTTACCCCCCCTGTTCGCGTTGGGCCCCGCGCCCCCCCCGGCTGCCCGCCCCCCCGACCCCCTTCGGTACGGGCGGCGGCTCCGATCGGAGCCGCCGCCCTTCCGTCCCCCGTCCCCCCGGCCTCTCAGTGGTCGGCGGTCTCGTTCCGGTACACCTGTCCGCCCTTCATCACGAACCGCACGTCCTCGGTCACCCCGATGTCGGTCAGCGGGTCGCCGGGGACGGCGACGACGTCGGCGAGCAGGCCGGGTTCGAGGCGGCCCCGGTCGTCGGCGTCGATCAGTTCCGCGGCGACGGTCGTCGCGGCCCGGAGGGCGGCCAGCGGGGTCATGCCGCGGTCGACGAGGGCGAGGAGTTCGCGGGCGTTGCGGCCGTGCGGGATCGCCGGGGCGTCGGTGCCGCAGGCGACCCGGACGCCGCGTTCGATGGCCCGCCTGGTCGTCGCCTTGGCGCGGGGGAAGACGTCGGCGGCCTTGGCCTGGAGTTCGGGCGCGGCCTTGGAGACGTCCATGCCGTCGGCGATGTAGGTGGTGGCGACCAGGAAGGTGCCGCGCTCCACCATCAGGTCGAGGGTCTCGTCCCCGGCCAGGAAGCCGTGCTCGACGCAGTCGATGCCCGCGTCCAGCGCGGCCCGGATCGCCCGGTCGCCCATGCAGTGCGCGGCCACCTTGAGCCCGGCACGGTGTGCCTCGTCGGCGATGGCGCGCAGTTCGTCGTCGGAGTACTGCTGGGCGCCGGCCGGGCCGGTATGTGACATGACACCGTTGGAGGCGCACACCTTGATGACCCGCGCCCCGTGCTTGATCTGGTAGCGGACCGCCTTGCGCACCTCGTCGACGCCGTTGGCGATCCCCTCCTCGACCGTCAGCGGCATGATGTGCGGCGCGAGCGCCTGGAACATGGTCGGGTCCAGGTGCCCGCCGGTCGGCGTGATCGCGTGCCCGGCCGGCACCACCCGTGGCCCCTCGATCCAGCCCAGGTCGATGGCCTTCTTCAGCGCCACGTCGAGCAGCAGGCCGCCGGTCTGCACGAACAGACCGAGGTTCCGTACGGTCGTGAAGCCGGCCCGCAGGGTGCGGCGGGCGTTGGCGACGGCGCGCAGGGTGCGGACGGCGGGATCGTCCTGGACGGGGTTGAGGGGGCTGCGGTGGTCGGGCCCGCCCAGGAGCAGGTTGACCTCCATGTCCATCAGGCCCGGCAGGAGGGTGACGTCGCCCAGGTCCAGTTCGACGGTGTCGGGCGGGACGGCCGTCGGGGCGACGGCGGTGATGTGTTCGCCCTCGATCAGCAGGTCGCCCGGCTCGACGAGTTCGCCCTTGTCGATGTCGAGCATGCGGGCGGCGCGCAGCCGGACCGGGGGCTGCGGGGTGCGTGGGCGGGGCATCAGGCGCCTCCCGCGGCGCGGTGGGCTCGCACGGCGCTCACACCGCCGGTTCGACGACGGCGTCGATGCTCGCCGGGCCCGTGTCGGGCACCCTGGGCTGCCGCCAGGCCTCCACCGAGAAGGCGACGGTCACCAGGGCGCAGAACAGCCACAGCAGGTGCTTGTCCGCGTCGGAGATGTCCGCCATGGAGACGTTCTGCAGGTACTCCGTGCCGGACGCGAGGAGCGGGAACGCCGCGTTGTAGAAGGTGTCCAGTTCGTCCATGGTGCTGGCGATCCGCTTGGCGTAACGGGCCTTCTCGGTGGGGACGGCCCAGTCGGCGAAGGGCTCCAGCGCGGCGAACTCGGGGGGAAAGACGGTGGCCATGGTTCGGTCTCCTCGGGTCAGCTCGCGGCCGGGGCGCCGGAGGTGCGCTGCTGGTACTCACGGACGTACTGCCGGGCGGTGCCGTGCAGATGGCGGAGCAGAACCTCCTGGTCGTTGAGGGGGAACTCCCGCACCGCGCGAGATTCGAGCATGGTCTGGGTCGCCTCCAGGGTGTTGCCGTCCTGCAGGCCGTACTCCTTGAAGGAGACGACGGCCAGCTCCTGCTGCAGGCGCTGGAAGGCGTTCTCGGGCGGGACGAAGTAGCAGGTCGCCTCGAAGATGTGGGTGTTGTAGGCGGTCGGCCAGTAGTGGTAGGTCAGCACCCAGTTCGGCCGCCAGATCAGCAGCATGAAGTTGGGGAAGAAGACGAACGAGTCCATGCCCCAGCGCGGGTCCCGGGTGGGGTTGACGGCCGGCGGCAGCTGCTCGGTGCTCAGGCCGATGTCCGGGGCCTCCCAGGGCCCGAACAGGCCGCTGCGCAGGGCTCCTTCGATGGGCTTGACCATCTTGCGGTCGTGCGGCGGGGCGATGCCGCCCCAGGAGGAGACCATGCTGTGCGGGCCGTCGATGTCGTAGTGCAGTGCCTCGTACCCGTACTTCTGGATCTTGCGGGCCTCGTCGGACACGTACTGGCCCGCGTGCAGGATCGGCGCGTGGTAGAACTCGGCGAACGCGTCGATGAACAGCTTCCAGTTGGCGCCGATCTCGGCGCGGTAGCGGTGCGCCTGGGTCATCTTGTGGAACGGGTAGCCCTCGATGCCCTTGGCGAACTCGCCCAGGAACTCCCGTAGCGGAGTGGTGTTCTCGGGGTCGAGGTTGACGAAGACGAACCCCTCCCAGACCTCCGTCCGCACGCCCTTGAGGCCGTACTGCGACTTGTCCAGGTCGAAGAACTCCTGCTCCTGCTGGACGAAGGACAGCTTGCCTTCGAGGTCGTAGCGCCAGGCGTGGTACTTGCAGGTGAACTGGCGGCAGACCCCGCTGGTCTCCTCACGGGGGAAGTCGTTCCACACGAGCTTGTTGCCGCGGTGCCGGCACACGTTGTGGAAGGCGCGTACCTCGTCGTCCATGCCGCGCACCACGACGACCGAGGTGCCGGCCGCGTCCAGCTCCTTGGTGAAGTAGCTGCCGCGCTTGGGGAGTTGCTCGACCCGCCCCACGTTCAGCCAGGTGCGCTTGAAGATCGCCTCGCGCTCCAGCTCGTAGTGCGCGGGGGTGATCGAGTCCTCGTACGACACCGGCTCCGTGCCGATCTTCAGGTGTGCGGTCCAGCTGCCCGCCGCGGGCTTCTTGAAGTGCGCCATGGGGTCTGGTCCTCCAGTCGCTTGTACGGAGGGGACTCACGATAATCTCAGTCTCTCCGAATGAGAATGCTATTCTCATTCCGGATCGGCCGTCAAGTCAGCCGATCGTCAGGAAGTGCGCGGAAGGCCGCGGGAGACCGCCACGGCCGGTCCGTCAGGATCCCTCCACGAAGGGGAAGATCCGGGTGAAGTCGGCCCCCGGCTCGGCCCGGGCGAACCGCTCCCAGACGGCCCCGGTCACCTCACCGATCGCCGCCGGGCCGTCCTGCTCAGCCACCGCCCGCAGATACAGCCGTACGTCCTTGTCCATCAGGGAGTTGGCGAAGCCGGCGGCGTAGCGGCCGGTGAGGACGTGGGCCGGGAACTTGTCGCCGGTGGCCGCGCTGCGACCGCTGGACTCGTTGAGCACGTCGAGCATCGTGGCCATGTCGAGTCCGGCGGCGAGCCCGAAGGCGACGGCCTCGCTGGTGGCGGCCAGGGTGGTCGCGGACAGGAAGTTGTTGGCGAGCTTGAGGGCCTGGGCCATGCCGGGACGGTCACCGACCCGGCGACGGCGGTCGCTCAGTCCGGCCAGCACGCCCTCGACGGCGGAACACGCCTCGTCGCCCCCGGCGTACATGACGGTGAGGGTGCGGGCCCGGGCTCCGGCGACCCCGCCCGAGACGGGGGCGTCGACGTACCCGATGCCGCTCCCGGCCAGGAGTCCGGCGACGGAGCGGGCGGCGGCCGGGCCGACGGTGGAGGTGTCGACGACGTACCGGACCCGCCGGCCGGGCGCCGCCAGTATCTCGTGGGCCACCTGCTCGGACGCGGCCCCGTCGGGCAGACTCAGCACCAACACGCCTGCACGGCGGGCGACTTCGGCCACCCCGGGGACGTGCACGGCGCCCTCGGGCGAGCGCCCGGCACCCAGCGCGTCATGCGTCACGACCGCATGTCCGGCACCCACCAGGTTCCCGGCGAGCACACTCCCCATGTTGCCGAGGCCGACGAATCCGACGCTCCCGGCACACGGTTCCCCGTCTCTCCCCCTGACCTCTCGTGTCTCTTCCACAGCTCTCCCGTAGCGAATGAGAATGCCACTCTCCTGAACTTGATTCAGCATTCCAGCAAACGGAGAATTGTGCTACCGTCCCCGATCGTCAGGGTGCCGGCCGAGAGGGAGCCGAACAGACCGTGAACGACTTCGAGGCGATCGACTTCTTCCGGGACGAGAGGCTCGTCGCGGACCCCTATCCCTACTTCGACGCCCTGCGCGGGCAGTGCCCCGTCCACCGGGAGAGCCATCACGACGTGATGATGGTGACCGGGTACGAGGAGGCGCTGCAGGTCTACAACGACACCGACACGTTCTCCTCCTGCGTCTCCGTCACCGGTCCGTTCCCCGGCTTCCCGGTCCCGCTGGAGGGGGACGACGTGAGCGGGCTGATCGAGCGGCACCGGGACGCGCTGCCGATGAGCGACCAACTGCCCACCATGGACCCGCCGGTGCACACCGACCACCGCGCGCTGCTGATGCGGCTGATCACCCCGAAGCGCCTCAAGGAGAACGAGGCGTCCATGTGGCACCTCGCCGACGGGCTGCTGGACGCGTTTCTCGCTCCGGGCGAGGGCGAGTTCATCGGCGGGTTCGCCGGGCCGTTCACACTCCTCGTCATCGCCGACCTGCTCGGCGTGCCGGAGGAGGACCGGCAGGAGTTCATGGACCGGCTCCAGCACCGCCCGCAGGACGGCGGTGTCGGCAGCACGGGGGACGACACACTGCACCACTCGCCGCTGGAGTTCCTCTACGGCCGCTTCGGCACGTACATCGAGGAGCGCCGCCGGGAGCCGCGCGAGGACGTGCTCACGGGCCTGGCGACCGCGACCTTCCCGGACGGCTCGACCCCGGAGGTCATGGACGTCGTCCGGGTCGCGGCCAACCTCTTCGCCGCCGGCCAGGAGACCACCGTGCGGCTGCTCGGCTCGGCGCTCAAGGTGCTCGCCGAACGCCCGGAGCTGCAACGGCTGTTGCGGACCGAGCGGGAGCGCATCCCGAACTTCGTCGAGGAGGCGCTGCGCGCGGAGAGCCCGGTGAAGGGCGACTTCCGGCTGTCCAGGGTGGCGACGACGGTGGGCGGTGTGGAGGTCCCGGCCGGGACCACACTGATGGTGCTCAACGGCGCCGCGAACCGCGACCCGCGCCAGTTCGAGGACCCGGAGACCTTCGACGTCGGGCGTCCGAACGTCCGTCGGCACCTCGCGTTCGGCCGCGGCGTCCACACCTGTCCGGGCGCGCCCCTGGCCCGCGCCGAGGCCCGGGTGACCCTGGAGCGGCTGCTGGAGCGCACCTCCGACATCAGGATCGCCGAGCGGGTGCACGGACCGGCGAACGCCCGCCGCTACCAGTACGTGCCGACCTTCATCCTCCGCGGCCTCACCCACCTCGACCTGGAGTGGAGCCCGGCCCGGTGAAGGTCTCCGTCGACGACGACCGCTGCCGCGGACACGGGGTGTGCTGTTCCGTCTGCCCGGAGGTGTTCGACCTGGGCGACGACGGCTACGCCGTGGTGGACGCGCCCGAGGTCCCCGCCGAACACGAGAACGCGGTCCGCTCGGCCGCCGCCCTGTGCCCCGAGCACGCCATCACCGTGAGCTGACGACGAGGAGCGCCATGCCCAAGGGTTACGTCATCTTCACCGAGGCCATCGACGACCCGGCCGCGATGGCCGCCTACGGCAGGGCGGCCGGGCTCTCCCTCGCGGAGAGCGGGGCTGCCGTGCTGGCCGTCGACTCGGGCCCCCAGGTGCTGGAGGGTGAGTGGCACGGTGACCAGACCGTCGTCCTGGAGTTCGAGTCGGTGGCGGCGGCCCGGGCGTGGTACGAGTCGGCCGCCTACGAGAAGGCCAAGCCGCTGCGGCAGGCGGCGGCCCGGACCAACGCCGTGATCGTGGCGGGGTTCGCGGCCCCGCCGGCGGCGGGCGGCTGACCGCGGACCCGCGCTCACGCGGTGGCGACGGCCGTTGCCGTGTGGACGACCGTCAGGAGCGAGGCACCCGCGATCATCGTCCATTTCCGCGTGCCGACCCCGATGGCGGCGTCGCCCACCTGGGCCGCGGCAGCCGCGGACAGCACGAGCGAACTGGCCGGTCCCGACCACGCGATCGGCGCCAGGAGGGCCGCCACCCCCAGCGGCACTCCCCTGGTCGCGTACATCCAGCCGTAGAAGCGTTCCCCGGCACTCGGCGTACCGCTCCCGCTCAGCGCCGCCGGACGCACACCTCCCACCAGCGCGAAGGCGATGCCGGCGACAGCGGCGACGGCGTTGGCCGCCAACAGAGCGTTCACGAGGCGTAGTCGGTGGACGGTTCGGTGCCGTACTTCGTCCAGACCTCCGCGACGGCGTCGGGCGACAACGGCTGCCCTGACTCGACCATCGCCTTGAGGTCGCGGAAGTACTGCACGTACAGGTCCGGGGTGAAGGTGTTCAGCATGACCGCCGTTTCGTCGCTCACGTTGGCGAAGGTGTGCGGTGCGCCCGGCGGGACCATGACCCATGTGCCGGCTCCGGCGTCGTAGTCGTCCTGCCCGACGGTGAACCGCACGCGGCCGGACAGGACGTAGAAGCCTTCGTCGTGCTGTGAGTGGCGGTGCTGCGGAGGGCCCGCGGTGTGCGGGGGGATGGTGATCTCACCCATTCCCAGCCGGTGCTCGGTGCTGCTGCCGTCTTCGAGGATCCGGATCGTCGACGGACCGCTGACGATGAGCTCGCCCTCGCCCGGACCGATGATCGACACCTTGGTCATGAAGCCTCCCTGGCTGGTGAGTTGCCGATGCCAGGACCCTACGGTCGGCCCCGTCCCGTATGCAAGTGGACTCTTAAAAAAAGAGTTGGCTCTCATAGTGGCCACCTCGCCGGTATGCTCTCGGTCGGCAGGAAAGGACGATCATGGCCGAGCGGAGAGGCCCGAACGGGCTCAGCAGTCAGATGGAACGCACCAGGTCGGCGATCGTGGCTGCGGCCCGCGACCTCGCCGACACCGGGGCGGAGATCACGATGCCGAAGGTCGCGGCCGAGGCACGGGTCTCGGAGGCGACCGCCTATCGCTACTTCCCCGACCTCCTCTCGCTCCTGCGCGCCGCCGTGATCACGGAGGATCTGGTCGCGGTCCTGCGATCGGCGACGCGCAGCGACGACCCGGTCGAACGGATCGGCCAGGCCGCGGAGATCCTGGGGCGGGCGGTGCTGCGCAGGCAGGGCGCCGTCCGGGTGGTCGTCGCCTCGACCATCGCGAAGCCTCCGACGGCAAAGGACCGTCCCGCCCACCGCTTCGGACTCATCCGGCACGCTCTCGCCCCATGGATCGAGAGCTGTGGCTCCGCGGGACGCGCGGACGTGGAACAACTGGTACGCGGTCTCGCCCTCGTGATCAGCGCCGAGTCGCTGTTCGCTCTGATCGACCTCTGCGACCTGACCCCTGACGACGCGGTCGCCGGCCTCGTGACCACGGCACGGCAACTGACCGCGGCAGCGGTTGCGGCCGTCGCAGCGGGCCCCGCCGCCGGCTGAACCACCGGCGGCCGGCTGCGTGTGCCGACAAACAAGGCGAGGCCCCGAGCCCCGGCTCCGCTAGCGTGCCGTCAGCGCGGCCCGCACCCCGCCGTCGACCAGGATGTCGACGCCGGTGAGGAAGGACGCCTCGTCCGACAGCAGGAAGGCGACGACGGCGGCCAGTTCCTCGGGGCGGCCCTCGCGGCCGAGGGCCGACTGCCGTACCAGCGCGGCCATGGAAGGGTGGTGCTCCGCCTCCTGCCGACCCTGCGGGGTGGCGACGACGCCGGGCGAGACCGAGCAGACACGTGCCCCGGCCGGCCCGATGCGGACGGCTTCCCGCTGCACGAAGCGCTGGACTCCGCGTTTGGCCCAGGTGTAGGCGACGCCGGGGTCCTCGATGTCCGGTCCGACGGCGGCACGGATGCGGTCGAGGAAGTCCTCGTCCAGCGGGTCCGCCAGGGCCTGTTCGGTCGCGGGCCGGGGTTCGGTGTCGCCGAACAGCGCGGCCATCGAGGCGAAGCACACCAGCGCCGTCCCCCGTGTGGCGAGCGGGCGCAGGGCCTCGGCCAGCAGTGCGGTGCCGACGAGGTCCACGGTGAGGATGCGGCGCCAGTCGGCCATGGTCGGCGAGATGCCGGCGGCGTGGGCGACGGCACGGAGGGTGCCGAGCTCACGGGCCCGGGCGGCGAGGCGGGCCAAGCCGTCGCGGTCGGTGATGTCCAGGGCGTGCGGTTCTACGACCGTCGTCCGCGCGGCCGTGGAGAGTTCCTCCGCAGCCGCGGAAACCGTCTTCTCGTCGAGGTCGACCAGCAGCAGCCGGTCCACCGTCCCGGCCAGGCGCCGGGCGCACTCCAGGCCCATGCCGCGCCCGGCTCCGGTCACGATTCCCACGGTCGCCGTCCGTCCGGGCTCCGGTGCGGCGGTCATGACGGCCTCCTGCCGGTCGCCCAGTACTGCTCCAGGACAGGTTGCAGCGCGCGGGTGACGAGTTCGATGCGCGGACCGGTGGGGCCCCGGTGGAACGCCCAGTACGGGGTGGAGTCCGGGCGGCGGCCGACGGCCTCGGACACGTAGCCGCGCCGGGCCAGTTCGGCGGAGTCGGCGGCCACGTCGTCGGACCAGTACCCGAGGTGGTGGACTCCCGAGTCGGCGGCCGGCTCCCAGAGGGTGCCCGGGACGCTGCGGACCAGCTCCAGCCGGGGCACGGTCATGGAGTACGTCGACGTCAGGTCGAGCACCGTGTCACCGTCGGGCAGGCTCACCTGGGCGGACGCACCCAGTTCCGTGCACCACCGGTAGCCGAACAACGCCGTCAACTCGGCGGCTGCCGCCGGGATGTCGTCCACGACGATCCCGACGTGGAACTGATCGGTCGCCTTCATTCGTACGCTCCCTGGGGTGTCACCGTGCGCAGGCAGAACCGGGTGAGATGGTCGACGTCGCCGTCCGTGGGCGGCGTCCGGCGCCACAGGTGGTCGGCGAGGCGGCCGACCGTGGCATGGGCGGCGAGGGACGCGTCCAGGTCGGGAGCGGTGCTGCCCAGCCGGGCGTAGGGCGCGCTGAGCAGGTCGGCGAGGAGGCCGGTGGCCGAGGGCGGGCCGGCCAGGAACCCCTCCCCCACGCTCTGCGCGTTCCACATCACGGCGAGCGTCGTCGCCGCCGTGTCGGGGTCCCTGGCCTGGGACAGGACGCCCTCGACCCAGCGGCGCACCTTGCCCTCCGGCGTGGGCTCCTTCGCCATCTGGTGGGCGATGTAGCCGCACAGGCGCTCGGTGCCGTCCTCCATGATCGCGGCGACCAGGGCGTCCTTCGAGCGGAAGTGCCGGTAGAACGCCTCGTTCGACAGTCCGGCTGCCGCCACGATGTCGGCGACGCGCGGGCGTGCGCTCGTGCCGCAGCGGCGCATCACCGCCCGTGCCGCGTCGAGGAAGGCCCGCACCTCGTCGCCGTACTGGTCGGCGCGCCGGGCCAGAGCGCGCCGGGCGATCCGGTCGGCCACACCGCCCGACGGCCGGTCCGCGGCACCGTCCGACGGCCGGTCCGCAGCGTCGTCCGGAGGTCGGTCCCGAGGCCGGTCCGACAGCGCGTCAGAAACCGTGTTCCGCGTCGCGGGAATTGTATTCTCCTTCACGAGAACGTTATTCTGGCACCCGCCGGAAGGAGACACAATGCCGTGGGACTTCGAGACCGAGCCGGACTACCAGGCGCAGCTGGACTGGGCGGACCAGTTCGTGCGCGAGGAGGTCGAACCCCTCGACCTCCTCTGGGACGGCCTGCAGTTCACCCCACCCGACGACAACCTCCGCCGCGTCCTCGACCCCCTCAAGAAGGAGGTGCGGGCGCACGGGCTCTGGGCGACCCATCTCGGCCCCGACCTGGGCGGCGCGGGCCACGGGCAGGTCAAGCTGTGCCTGCTCAACGAGATACTGGGCCGCTCCTCCTGGGCCCCGATCGTCTTCGGCTGCCAGGCGCCGGACACGGGCAACGCCGAGATCCTCGCCCACTACGGCACCGAGGCGCAGAAGGAGCGCTATCTGCGCCCGCTGCTCGACGGCGAGATCTTCTCCTGCTACTCGATGACGGAGCCCCAGGCGGGCGCCGACCCCAAGGAGTTCACCACCCGGGCGGTGCGGGACGGGGACGAGTGGGTCATCGACGGCTGGAAGTACTTCTCGTCCAACGCGAGGACCGCCGCCTTCCTCATCGTGATGGCCGTGACGGACCCGGACGGCGACCCGTACAAGAGCATGTCGATGTTCCTGGTCCCGGCGGAGACACCCGGCATCGTCATCGAGCGGAATGTCGCGCTCGCCGGTGAGCCCGAAGAGCGGGGTTCTCACGCGCTGGTGCACTACGAGGGCGTACGCGTGCCGGCGGACGCGCTGCTCGGCGGGGAGGGTCAGGCGTTCGTGATCGCGCAGACCCGGCTCGGCGGCGGGCGGATCCATCACGCGATGCGGACGATCGGGCTCGCGGGCAAGGCGTTCGACATGATGTGCGAGCGGGCGCTGAGCCGGCACACCCAGGGCACCGTCCTCGCCGACAAGCAGTTCGTGCAGGGGCACGTCGCCGACTCGTGGTCGCAGCTCCAGCAGTTCCGGCTGACCGTCCTGCACACCGCGTGGAAGATCGACAAGTACAACGACTACCGCAAGGTCCGCAAGGACATCGCGATGGTGAAGGTGCTGCTGCCGGGTGTGCTGCATGACATAGCACACCGCGCGATCCAGGTGCACGGCGCGCTGGGCGTCAGCGGCGACATGCCGTTGTTCCGGATGCTGCTGGGCGCGAGCGTGCTGGGCATCGCGGACGGGCCGACGGAGGTGCACAAGGTGACGGTCGCCCGGCAGGTGCTGCGGGACCACCGGCCCAGCGAGGACCTCTGGCCGAGCGGCTACCTGCCCACGCGGCTGGCCGCGGCCCGCGCCAAGTACGCGGAGTTCCTGGAGCCCGGGGCGGAGGCCCGATGATCGACGTCGAGCGGCTTGCGCCCTGGCTGGACGAGTCCGGGCTGCCCGGCAAGGGCGAGGCCGTCGAGCACCGGTTCGTCTCGGGCGGCGCGCAGAACGAGATCTACGAGATCCGGCGCGGCGAACTGCACTGCGCCCTGCGCATCCCGCCGCCCACCGCGCCGCCCGCCCGCGACGAGGGCATCCTGCGGGAGTGGCGGATCACCGAGGCACTGAACGGCACGGACGTCCCGCACACCGAGGCGATCGCCGTCTGCACGGACACCGCCGTCCTCGGCCGTACCTTCTACCTGATGGAGTTCGTCGACGGCTGGTCGCCGATGTCCACCACCGGCGGACGCGGCTGGCCGGAGCCGTTCGGCACCGATCTCGCCGCACGGGCCGGGCTGGCCTACCAACTGGCCGAGGGCGCCGCCCTGCTGGGCCGGGTGGACTGGCAGGCGAAGGGCCTGCACGACCTGGGTCGCCCGGACGGCTTCCACGAGCGTCAGGTCGACCGCTGGACCCGCTACCTGGAGCGGGCCAAGGGCCGCGAGCTGCCCGGCTTCGAGTCGGCCGCCGCCTGGCTGCGCGCCCACAAGCCCCTCGACTACGTCCCGGGCCTGATGCACGGCGACTACCAGTTCGCCAACGTCATGTTCCGGCACGGCGCCCCGGCCCGGCTCGCCGCGGTCGTCGACTGGGAGATGGGCACGATCGGCGACCCCAAGCTCGACCTCGCCTGGATGCTCCGCGGCTGGCCCGAGGACACCGGCGCCCCGGAGGCGGCCACCGCGTCCTACGTCGACCTGTTCGGCATGCCCTCGCGCGCGCAGCTGATCGAGCACTACGCGCGGGTGTCCGGCCGTCAGGTCGACGACATGGACTACTACGACGTCCTCGCCCAGTGGAAACTCGCCATCGTGCTGGAACAGGGCTTCCAACGGGCCGGTGACAACGAGAAGTTGCAGGCCTTCGGCCCGATGGTGCTGGAGCTGATGAAGTCCGCGGCGGACCTCGCGGAGACAACCGCCTACGGAGCCTGAACCGCGGGCGAGCACCGCGGCCGTACCGTCGTCGGCCGCGGTGCTCTCACGATCACACCCTCGCCATCACCCCTCACCCTCACAGCCCCAGCGACTTGGCGATGATCACCTTCATGACCTCGCTCGTTCCGGCGTAGATGCGGGTGATGCGGGCGTCGGCGTACAGCCGTGCTATCGGATACTCCGTCATGTAGCCGTAGCCGCCGAAGAGTTGCAGACAGCGGTCGACCGCACGGGCCTGCGTCTCCGTGCAGAAGAGTTTCACCTTGGCCGCGTCCGCGCCGGAGAGGTCTCCGGCGACGAGGTCGAGGACCGCGCGGTCCAGCATGGCCTGCGCGGCCTCGGTCTCGGCGGCGACGGCGGCGAGTTCGAACTTGGTGTTCTGGAAGGCCGCCACCGGCCTGCCGAAGACCTCGCGCTCCTTGACGTAGGCGATCGTCGTGTCCAGGGCGGCCCGTGCCTGCGCGACCGAGCCGACCGCCACCGTCAGGCGCTCCTGCGCGAGGTTGTGGCCCAGGTAGCCGAAGGCCGCGCCCTCCTCCCCCAGCCGGTTGGCGACCGGGATCCGTACGTCGTCGAAGGCCAGCTCGACGGTGTCCTGGACCTTGATGCCCAGCTTGTCCAGGACCCGTCCCCGGGTGAAGCCGGGCATGCCGTCCTCGACCACGAGCAGGGTCAGTCCCGCACGCCGGTCGGCGGGGTCCGCCGACGTCCGTGCGACGACGATCACCAGGTCGGCGAGGAGCCCGCCGGTGATGAAGGTCTTGGCACCGTTGAGGACGTACGTGTCGCCGTCGCGTACGGCGGTGGTGCGGATGCCCGCCAGGTCGGAGCCGGTGCCGGGTTCGGTCATCGCGATGGCGGTGAGCAGCCGGCCGGCGACGAGGCCGGGGAACCAGCGCCGGCGCTGTTCCGCGTCGGCGTAGGCGAGGAAGTAGGGCAGGATGACGTCGAGTTGGGTGCGTACGGTGCCCAGGGTGACCAGGGCCCGGGACGCCTCCTCCTGGAGGACGACGTTGTAGCGGTAGTCGGCGATCCCCGTCCCGCCGTACTCCTCGGGGATCGCGATGCCGAGGAGGCCCAACGCGCCCAGCCGTTCGAAGAGCTCGCGGGGCAGCCGGCCGTCCTGCTCCCAGGAGGTGTAGTTCGGGACCACCTCCTTGGCGACGAACTCCCGGACCAGTGTGCGGAATTCCTCGTGGTCGGCGGTGAAGATGTGTCGGCGCACCGAAAACCCCCGGTCAGTCGATGAGTTCGACGAGTGTGGCGTTGGCGGTGCCGCCGCCTTCGCACATGGTCTGCAGGCCGTAGCGGATCCCGTGGTCGCGCATGTGGTGGATCATGCGGGTCATCAGGACGGCACCGGACGCGCCCAGCGGGTGGCCGAGTGCGATGGCGCCGCCCAGCGGGTTGAGCAGGGCCGGATCGGCGCCGGTCTCGGCGAGCCAGGCGAGCGGCACGGGCGCGAAGGCCTCGTTCACCTCGAAGACGCCGATCTCGGAGAGACCGACGCCGGCTTTCGCGAGCACCTTCCCGGTGGCCGGGATCGGGCCGGTCAGCATGAGCACCGGGTCGGCGCCGACCACCGCGCCCGAGCGGTAGCGGGCGACAGGGGTGAGTCCCAACTCCCCTGCCTTGTCCGGGGTGGTGACCAGGAGGGCCGCCGCGCCGTCCGAGATCTGGGAGGCGTTGCCCGCGTGGATCAGGCCGTCGTCGAGGAAGGCGGGCCTGAGCCGCGCCAGCTTCTCGGCGGTGGTGCCGCGCCGTACACCCTCGTCGGCCTTCACTCCCTCCACCGCCACGATCTGTGCCTCGAAGGCGCCGCTGTCCTGCGCGGTGGCCGCGCGTTCGTGGGACAGGGCCGCGAACTCGTCGAGGCGGGTGCGGGTGAAGCCCCACTTCTGGGCGATCTTCTCGGCGGAGAGTCCCTGGTTGAAGGAGAAGTCGTGGTAGCGGGCGAGGACTTGGGGCCCGTACGGCGTCCCGGTGGCCCGCGCCGAGCCGAGCGGCACCCGGCTCATGACCTCGACCCCGCCGGCCACGACGACGTCCTGCTGGCCGGACATGACGGCGTGGACGGCGAAGTCGAGGGCCTGCTGGCTGGATCCGCAGGCCCGGTTCACGGTGGTGCCGGGGACGGTCTCGGGCCAGCCGGCGGCGAGGACGGCGTAGCGGCCGATGTTGCTGGACTGGTCGCCGACCTGGGAGACGCAGCCCCAGACGACGTCGTCGACGAGTGCCGGGTCGAGGCCGGTGCGTTCGGCGAGGGCGTTCAGGACGACGGCGGAGAGGTCGGCCGCGTGCACGCCCGACAGGCCGCCGTCGCGTTTCCCGACCGGGGTGCGGACGGCCTCGACGATCACTGCTTCGCGCATGAAGGGTCCTCCGTAGCGGGCTGGCGGAACCAGCGGCCGGTGAAACGCGGTTCTCGCTTCTCGGCGAAGGCTGCGTAGGCCTCGGTCACGTCGG
The DNA here is from genome assembly GCF_040652195.1 of Streptomyces sp. NPDC048278. NCBI lineage: Bacteria > Bacillati > Actinomycetota > Actinomycetes > Kitasatosporales > Streptomycetaceae > Streptomyces > Streptomyces sp. NPDC048278. The sequence continues at coordinate 133,469 of NZ_JBEZLP010000028.1, read as the reverse complement.
TCGAGGCGAAGTTCGCCGTCTGGGCGCGGGCCTCGGCGGCGAGCGCCTCGCGCAGGGTGCGGCCGGTGCCCTCGTTGAGGAGCGCCTTGGTCTGCGCCTGGGCGACGGGTGGCCCGGCCGCCAGCCGGTCGGCGAGGCCGGCGACGTACGCGTCGATCTCGTCGGCGGGCACCACCCAGGTGACGAGGTTCAGCGATCGGGCCTCCTCGGCGTCGATCGTCTCGGCCAGCAGGGCGAGTCGCTTGGCCTGCTGGAGTCCGGTGAGCCGGGGCAGCAGCCAGGAGCCGCCGCAGTCCGGGGAGAGGCCGCGGCGGGTGAAGATCTGGGAGAACCGGCTCTCCGGCGTGGCCACCACCAGGTCGCAGCCCAGCGCCAGGTTCCACCCCGCGCCGACCGCCGCACCGTCGACCTTGGCGACGGTCGGGACGGGCGACTCGTGCAGCAGCAGGGCGACCTCGTTGAGGTCGCGCACCTTGTCCAGGGGGTGCCGGGGGTCGGCGGCGCCGCTGGTGAGGTCGGCGCCGGAGCAGAAGGCTCCGCCGGCGCCGGTGAGGACGAGGGCCCGTACGGCGGGGTCGTGGGAGGCCTCGGTGAGCGCCTGGCGCAGCAGTCCCCACAGGTCCCGGTCGACGGCGTTCCTGCGGTGCGGGCGGTTCAGGGTGAGGGTCCGTACGCTGCCGCTGTCACTGGTCAGGAGGGCGGGCGGCGCGGTCATGTGCCGTTCTCCGACTCCGGTTCGTGGCAGCCGAGTTCGGCCAGGATCCGCTCGGTGTGCTCGCCGAGCGCGGGGACGGCGCCCATCGGCGGGTCGTAGCCGGCGATGACCGGGGGTGGCAGCAGGGCCGGGACGGGCCCGGCGGGGGTGTCGATGCGGCGCCAGCGGTCGCGGGCTGCGAGGTGGGGGTGGGCGAGTACGTCGTCCGGGGTGTTGTAGCGGGAGTTGCCGATGCCCGCGTCGTCGGCGCGCTGCTGGATGTACGCCAGCCGGTGACGGCCGCACCAGGCGCCGATCTCGGCGTCGAGCAGCTCGCGGTGGGTGACGCGGCCGGGGTTGGTGCGGAAGCAGTCGTCGGCCGCGAGGTCGGGGCGTTCCAGCAACTCCCGTGCCAGGCGCTGCCATTCGCGGTCGTTGGTGGTACCGAGGACGACCGTGTGACCGTCGGCGGTGCGGTAGGCGCCGTACGGGGCGACGGCGGGCGAGCTCATGCCGAGCGGCTGCTGCCAGTGACCCGCGTGGCGGGTGTAGGTGAGCGGATAGCCCATGAGTTCGGTCATGGTGTCGAACATGCTCACCGCGACGGCTCCGCCCGGCTTGCCGCGGCGCTCACCGGCGTACAGCAGCGCCACGATCGACAGGGCCGTGTAGAGGCCGGTGCTGGCGTCCGCGATGGGCGGGCCCGGTTTGGCCGGGGCGCCGGGGTGGCCGGTGATGGCGCAGACGCCGGACTCGGCCTGGACGAGCAGGTCGTAGGCGCGTTTGTGGGAGAGCGGGCCCCCGGGTCCGTAGCCGTCGATCTCCACCGCGATCAGGTCGGGGTGGCGGGTCGCCAGGTCGTCGGGGGCCAGGCCCAGTTTGGCCGTCGTGCCGGGGGCGAGGTTGGAGACCAGCACGTCGGCGCGGTCGAGAAGGCGGTGCAGGATTGCTGTCCCGGCCTCGGACTTGAGGTCGAGGGCGAGGGACTCCTTGCCCCGGTTGGCCCAGACGAAGTGGGCGGCGAGGCCGCCGACCACGTCGTCGATGTGCCGGGCCGAGTCGCCGCCGTCCGGGTTCTCCACCTTGATGACCCGGGCGCCGAGGTCGCTCAGGACCCGGGTGCACAGGGGTGCGGAGACGGCCTGTTCCAGGGCCACCACCGTCACGCCGGAGAGGGGTCCCGGAGTCGAGAGCGGTTCCGGCGTCATCAGATCACCAGGCCGCCGTCGACCGGCAGGACCTGGCCGGTGACGAAGGAGGCCGCGTCCGAGGCGAGGAAGACGAAGGCCCCGGCGACCTCGTCGGGTTCGGCCCAGCGGCCGAGCGGGATGCGGGCGAGCATGCCGGCGGCGAACTTCTCGTGGGTGCGGATGGTCTCGGTCATGGGGGTGGCGGCCAGCGGTGCCAGGGCGTTGACCTTGATCTGCCGTCTCGCCAGTTCCCTGGCCATGGACTTGGTCATGCCGATCACCGCGGCTTTGGCGGCCGAGTAGTTGACCTGGCCGAGGGTGCCGGTCAGGCCCGCGGACGAGGTGACGTTGACGATGCGTCCGGTGCCGTCGGTGGGCAGGTACGGGAGGGCGGCCTGGGAGCAGGTGAAGGTGCCCAGGACGTGGATGTCGAGCAGTAGGCGGAAGGTGTCCTCGTCGAGGTCGGGGAACATGGCCGGCGCGGTGACGCCGGCGTTGTTCACGAGGATGTGCAGGGTGCCGTCGGCGAGTGCGGCGGCCCGGGAGACGGCGTTGTCGGCGGCGGTCCGGTCGCGGACGTCGAGGGGAGCGCTGTCGGCGGTGCCGCCCGCCGCCGTGATCTTCCCGGCGACGGCCGCGACGGCGGTCGGATCGACGTCGGTGACGAGGACGGCGGCGCCGGCCCGGGCAAGGGCGTGGGCGACGGCGGCGCCGATGCCGCCCGCGGCTCCGGTGACCAGCGCCGAGCGTCCCGTGAGGTCGAACAAGTCGGTGCCGTTCGCCACTACTTGCTCGCCGCCGCTACGGCCGCGCGGGCCCGGGCGCGGAAGGCCTCCAGCTTGTCGACGGGTTCCTTCAGCTGGCGGCTGCGGGCCCGGATGCTGACGTCGTGGCCCGCTGCGGCCCTGCGCAGGGCGCCGACGGTGGCCTGTTCACGGGGGATGTGCGCGAACGGGTCGAAGGAGTACCAGCGCATGGCGTTCTCGTGGGTGATCTTCACGGTGTCCGCGTCCGGGACGGCGAACTCGGTGAGGACGCCGTGCAGTTGCTCGGGGGCGTCGGGCCACAGGGAGTCGCTGTGCGGGTAGTCGCCCTCCCAGCAGATGTTGTCGATGCCGATGTCGTGCCGCAGCTTCACGCCGAGCTTGTCGGTGATGAAGCAGGTCAGGAAGTGCTCGCGGAAGACCTCGGAGGGCAGCTTGCCGCCGAAGTCCTGGAGGGTCCACGCGGCGTGCATCTCGAAGGTGCGGTCGACCCGCTCCAGGAAGTAGGGGATCCAGCCGGTGCCGCCCTCGGAGAGCGCGATCTTCAGGTCCGGGAAGTCCTTGAGGGTGCGCGACCAGAGCAGGTCGGCGGCGGCCTGGACGAGGTTGATCGGCTGGAGGGTGATCATCACGTCGGGCGGTGAGTCGACGGCCGGGATGGCGAGGCGCCCGGAGGAGCCGATGTGCACCGACAGGACGGTGTTCGTGTCACAGGCGGCCTGCCACACCGGGTTCCAGTAGGGGTCGTGGAAGCTGGGGTAGCCGAGGGCGGCCGGGTTCTCGGGGAAGGTCATCGAGTGGCAGCCCTTGGCGGCGACCCGGCGCAGTTCGCCCGCGCAGAGTTCGGCGTCCCAGATGGCGGGCAGGGCCATCGGGATGAAGCGGCCGGGGTAGGAGCCGCACCACTCGTCGATGTGCCAGTCGTTGTAGGCGCGGACGAGGGCGAGGGAGAAGTCGGAGTCCTCGGTGGCGAACATGCGGGCCGAGAAGCCGGGGAAGGACGGGAAGTTCATCTGGGCGAGGACACCGCCGGCGTTCATGTCCTTGACGCGTTCGTGGACGTCGTAGCAGCCGGGGCGGATCTCGTCCATGCCCTGCGGGTCGAGGCCGTACTCCTCCTTGGGACGTCCGGCGACGGCGTTGAGGGCGGCGTTTCCGACGGTGTTGTCGCGGAACTGCCACACGTCGCTGCCGTCCTCGCGGTGGACGAGTTTGGGGGCGTCGTCCAGGTACCGCTTCGGGAGGTGGTTCACGAAGATGTCCGGCGGCTCGATGACGTGGTCGTCGACGCTGATGAGGATCAGGTCGTCCTTGTTCATGCGAGGTCCCTTTCGCTGTGAAGCCGGTGGGTGCGGGTCAGTCCGAGGCGGGGAGGGGTTTGGCGGCCTTGAGGGTCATGGGGACGCCCGCGCAGGCGAGTTCGCCGGTGCCGGGGCTGGTGCAGAGCAGTTCGAGGGTGTCGTCGGCGTCGGTGTAGCGCTTGCCGAGGAGGGTGACGGGGTCGCCGGTGGCGGCGGGCGGGGGCGGTGCGGTGGATGCGGGGACCATGGGGGCGCCGCCGCAGGTCAGGGCGGGCTGTCCGGCGGCCGGGGCGCGGACCACGACGACCCGGGTGGTGCACACCGTGCTGGCGAGCTGGTCACCGGGGCGCAGCGTCGGTGCTGGTGAGGTCATGGTGCGGGTCCCTTTCGGACAGGCGGTCGGCGAGCACGGCGAGGTCGTAGGACTGGCGGGCCATCCAGAACCGCAGGAAGCCGGTGAGCGAGTAGCGCAGGAACAGCGCGGCGCCGACGACCGTCCCGGCGATGCCGCCGAGGCCGAGGGCGAGGGCGTCGCGCTGGTCCAGCGGGTTCTGGGTGTTGTGCGAGACGAAGTACGCCGACACCGCGAGGACCAGGCCGACGGCCATCAGGGCTGCGCCCAGGCGCAGCCAGAGACCCGCGCGGGCTGCGGCCGGGTCGGGGATCCGGAGGTCGGCCAGCTCGCGGACGAAGCGGTCCGCACGGGAGTCGGTGGGCGGCTCGGTGGGTGTCATGCGGAGCTCCCGAGGTAGAGGGCGGACAGTTCGTCGCGCAGCCCGCCGTCGGGGCGGCCCTGGCGTTCGATGCGGCCACGTACGAGGACGGCGGCGTGGTCGGCGATGCCGAGGACCGCGGCGGCGAACTGCTCGACGACCAGGACGGCGACGCCCTGCCGGGCGATCTCGGCGACCTGTTCGTAGAGCCGGGAGACGACCAGCGGGGCGAGTCCCATGGAGAGTTCGTCGAGAAGCAGCACGGCCGGGTCGGTGGCCAGGCCCCGGGCGAGGGCGAGCATCTGCTGTTCGCCGCCGGAGAGCGTCCCCGCCGCCTGGCCCGGCCGTCTGCCGAGGGCGGGGAAGCGGGCGTAGGCGATCTCCTCGATCTCCGCGCGGGTGCGGCCGGTGAAGGTCATCATGAGGAGGTTGTCGCGGACCGAGAGGCTGGGGAAGACCCCGCGTCCCTCGGGGATGAGGCAGACCCCGGCCCGGGCCAGGTCGCGGGGGTCGGCGCCGGTCATCTCCCGCCCGCCGAGCAGGAGTTGCCCGGAGAGCGGCGGGTGCAGTCCGGCGGCGACGTGCAGCGTGGTGGTCTTTCCGGCGCCGTTCGGGCCGAGCAGCGCGACGACCTGCCCGGCGCCGACGCTCAGGTCGACGCCGTGCAGGACGGTGATGCCCTCGTGGGCGGCGCGCACGGCGCGCAGTTCGAGCAGAGCGTTCACACGTCCCCCAGGTAGGCCGCGAGCACCGTCTCGTCGTTGCGGATCACCTCGGGCGGTCCTACGGCGATGACCTTGCCGAGGTCGAGTACGTACACCTCGTCGCAGACGCCCATGACCAGCCCCATGTCGTGCTCGACCAGGACGACGGCGGTGCCGTCGGCGGCGATCGAGCGCAGCAGGTCGGCGAACCGGTCGGTCTCCTCGCCGTCCTGCCCGGCGGCGGGCTCGTCGAGGAGCAGCAGCGCGGGGCGTACGGCCAGGGCGCGGCCGACCTCGACCAGGCGGGCGACGCCGGTGGGGAGGTTGTCGGCGCGGGTGTCGGCGATGCCGGTCAGGCCGAGCCGGTCGAGCAGTTCGTCGGCCAGGGGTGCCGCCCGCCGTCGTCCGGGGCCGAGTTCCGCGGCGACGAGGAGGTTGTCGCGGACGCTCAACCGGCCGAAGAGTTCGAGGCGTTGGAAGGTGCGGGCCAGTCCGTGCCGGCAGCGGCGGGCGGGGCCGAGGCGGGTGACGTCCCGGCCGTCGAGGGCGACCCGGCCCGCCGAGGGCCGGCGCAGTCCGGAGACGACGTCGAACAGGGTGCTCTTTCCGGCCCCGTTGGGCCCGATCAGGCCGGTGATCCGGCCGCGGTCGGCGCTCATGGCGACCCCGTCCAGGGCGCGGTTGCCGCCGAAGGCGACGGTGACGCCGCTAACGTCCAGCAGTGGCACGGACCAGCACCTCCCCGTCCTCGGGACGCCAGGCGCGGCGTACGCCCCACCACTCGACCGGGACGTCCTGCCCGGTCTCCGGCTGCCTGCGGGCGGCGGCCCAGGCGCGCAGCGCGAACCCCACGACCAGCGAACCGGTCAGGAACGTCCAGCCGTCGATCGCGCCGGTCAGCCGCAGCACCCAGCCCAGGGCCAGGGCGCCGAGCAGGACGGGCAGGGCGGCCGGGTCCCGGCCGAGGGGCCCCCACTGGCGACGGAACCTGGCCACGATCCCCTCGGGGCTGTGCCCGAGCCCCATTCCCGCCAGGGCGGGCAGCAGGGCGACGATGTTCTGCGTCCAGGAGGCCATGCCGGTCAGGATGTTGGGGCCGAGGTAGGCGGTGCCGGTGAACAGGCCGGTGCCGACCGCGCCGAGGCCGCCGATGACGGCGACGAGGAAGATCGGCAGTCCGGCGACGAGGTTGAACTGCTCGGCGGTGATGGCGCGTTGCTGCATGCCGTAGAGGGCGCCGCCGAGTCCGGCGATGCCCGACGACAGGGCGAACACGGCGACCTTGGTCAGCAGCAGGTTGCCGCCGAGGGTCGCGTACGCCGCCTCGCTGTCCCGCAGGGCGATCAGGCGCCGTCCGAAGCCGCCGCGGCGCAGCCACGCGACCGCGAGGGAGGCGAGGCCGAGGCAGACGGCGGCGAGGACGGTCAGGTCGGCGGCGGAGTCGAGATGCCATCCGAACAGGTCGGGCCCGCTCATGTCCACCGAGCCCTGGTCGAAGAGCGAGATGCGCAGACCGAGGAGGTGGAAGGCGGGCAAGGTGAAGATCCACCGGTCGAGGATCACCGCGAACGCCGCCGTTCCCAGCGCCAGGTACACGCCGGAGAACCGCAGCGCGGGCACCGCGATCAGCGCCCCGGCGGCCCCGGCGACGGCGATCGCGGCGGCCAGCGCCCACAGTTCGCCGTGCGCGCCGAGGTGTCCCCAGACGACGGCGCCGATGCCGGCCATGCTCAGCTGGCACAGGGAGATCTGCCCGGCGTACCCGGCGAGCGGGACGTAGGACAGGGCGACGACGCCGAGCGAGAAGATCGGTCCGTAGGTGACGAGGTCGGCCTCGTCCAGCACCGTGGCCAGGACCACCGCGAACGCGACGGTGGCGGCGGCGAAGACGGCGGTGCCGCGCAGGCCGGGCGCCGGGACCTGGACCAGCCGACGGTCGCGGTGGCGCAGTCGGGGATGGCGGAAGAGGAGCAGGGCGAGGAAGAGGAGTAGCGCGGGGGCGGCCAGCCGCAGGCCGGGCAGGTACGGGTTCTGCGGGAGGTAGCCGGTGAGGTAGCTCTCCATGCAGCCGACGACGACCGCGCCGGCGAAGGTGAGCGGCAGGCTGCGCAGCCGGCCGAAGACGGCGGCGGTGTAGGCGCTGACGATCAGGAGGGAGAGCTGGGAGGCGTCCAGAGCGACGGTCGGGGCGATCAGGATGCCGCCGATCGCGGCCAGTTGGGTGCCGAGGATCCAGGCGACGCGGCCGGCCCTGACCGGGTCGGCGCCGGTGAGCCGGACGAGGGCGCGGTCGTCGACGGTGGCCCGCATCTCGGCGCCGGTGCGCGTGCGGGTCAGCAGGAACCACAGGGCGACGGCGACCGCCACCGCTACGGCCATGGTGAGCGCCTGGTGCCAGGTGAGGGTGGCCGGGCCGAGGTGCAGGGGCTTCTCGTCGGCGAAGAACACCGTCAGCGGGCGGGGGACGTTGGGGTCCCAGATCCAGCGGGCGGCGGCGATGGCGCCGCTGAGCAGCGCCACCGTCATCACCAGGCGTTCGGCCTCGCCGAGCCGTTGCACGGGCCGCATCAGGACCCGTTCGACGGCGAGGCCGAACCCGGGCGCCAGCACCAGGAGCACCGCCACCAGGGCCACCGGCACGGGCCAGCCCCAGCCGACGGTGAACTGCCAGTAGCAGAACGCCGCCAGCATGCCCGCCGCCCCGTGCGCGAAGTTGAACACGCCGGTGGTGACGTAGGTGAGCACCAGGCCGCTGCCGATCACCGCATAGATCGCCGCGGTGCTCAGGCCGACGATCCCGAAGGTGAGGAACTGCTCCATCTGCTTCAGCCTCTACTTCACATCGCTCATGCTCTTGCCGACGTCGGCGAGGGTGAGGGGCTTGCCGTAGGCGCCCTTGAACTTGTAGGTGGGCGCGTCGCAGCGGTAGGCCCCGGTGTTCGGCGCGAAGTCCGCGGGCTGCCAGCCCTTGGACGTGGCCTTCTCGACGTTGAAGCACTCCAGCGGGGCGTCGGCCTGGGACAGGTCGACGGGAGCCAGCAGTCCGCCGCCGGTCCACGCGCTCTCCTTGCGGGCCGCGTTGTAGACACAGGTGCGCGTCAGCTGGTCGCCGCAGGAGGAAGCCGCCTTGGCGAACAGCAGCCAGGCCGCGAAGCCGCGGACGCCGGGCATGGTGGGCTGCGCGTTCGGCGCGTACTTCTTGTAGAGGGAGACGAGTTGCCCGGTCGCGGGGTTGTCGGCGGCCTTCTCCAGCGGATAGACGCCACTGAGGTCGGCGAAGTTGTTCTGGTAGTCCAGGGACTTGCCGGCGAGTTGGATGAAGGGCGCGCCGTAGGCGTTGTTGTTGGCGTCGATCCAGTCGAGCTTGTAGTCCATACCGGTGAGGATCTGCTCCAGCTTGGCGAGGCTCGCGAAGTCCCCGAGGAACACCAGGCCCTTGACGCCCTTGCTCTTGATGGCCTGGGCGTAGGGCGTCCAGTCGGAGACCCCGGCGGCCGGGTACAGGTCGTGGTAGGTGATCTTCGCGCCGGAGGCCTTGAGGCTCTCCTGGGCGCGGGCGTCGATGACCTTGCTGACCGCGGCGTCGCCCGCGATGGTGCCGACGGCGCCCGCCGACTTGGGGTAGGCGGTCTTGAGCAGCCACTGGTAGTAGCCGGGGTAGCGGTCGTAGGACGCGCCGCCCGTCTCGTTGAGCTGGAGGTCGGAGCCCTGGTTCTGGATCTGGCTGACCTGGGCGGGGAAGTCGGGCAGCAGGCACTTGAGCCGGTCCTGCACGCCGAGGGCGTCCAGCGCCGCGCCGCCGCCGACGAGCGCGAAGTCCGACTGGCAGGCCTCCAGCATCCGCTGGCGGACCTCCATCAGCTTGGAGTCGCGGGTGGTGGCGACGAGCTTGCGGCCGTCGATGCCGCCGGCCGCGTTGCACCAGGAGGTGAACACCTCCGCGGCGTCCACGAATTCGGAGTTCTTGGTGAAGCCGACGTCGGAGAAGACGCCGAGCTTGATGGTGTCGGCGGTGACGCCCTGGGTGGGCGCGCTCTTGGCGTCGCCGGGTCCGCAGACGTTCTTCAGGTCGCCGAAGTCGCCGCCCGCGGCCTGCTGGGCGGCCTTGGTGGGGGTGGCGTCGCCGTCGCCCGACGTGCCGGCGCTGTCGTGGCCGCCGCATCCGGCGACGGCGAACAGCGCTGCCGCCGCGAGGGCGACGGGGATTGCCTGGACTCTCACGGGGTTCCTCCTCGGTGGTGTTCCCCGGGCTGCTGCGTGCCGCCGGTCAGTCGGCCGGCACGGCGAAGGTCTTGAGCTCGAGGAACTCCTCGAGGCCCGCGACGCCCATCTCCCGGCCGATGCCGGACTGCTTGAACCCGCCGAACGGGGCGTCGGCGGCGAAGTAGTTGCCGCCGTTGATACTGAAAGTGCCGCTGCGGATCCGGCGGGCCACGGCGGTCGCCCGCTCGGCGTCGGCGCCGAGCACCGCGCCGGACAGCCCGTACACCGAGTCGTTGGCGATCCGGACGGCGTCGTCCTCGTCGTCGTAGGCGATAACGGCGAGCACCGGTCCGAAGACCTCCTCCTGGGCGATCTCGGCGGCCGGGTCGACGCCCGCGAGCAGGGTGGGCTCGTAGAAGAAGCCCTCCCCGTCGACGGGACGGCCGCCGGTCACCAGGCGGGCGCCGGCGGCGACGGCCCGCTCGACCATGCCGTGCACCTTGGCCCGCTGCTTCTCGCTGATCAGGGGGCCCATGTGGGTCTTGGGGTCGGCCGGGTCGCCGTACCTGACCTTGCCGAGCATGGCGGCGACCAGGCCGACGATCTCGTCGTGCCGCTCACGCGGGACCAGCAGGCGTGAGGTGAGGGCGCAGCCCTGGCCGGAGTGCGAGCAGATGGTGAAGGCGGCGAACATGGCCGCGTTGGCGAGGTCGGCGTCGTCGAGCAGGATCATCGCGGACTTGCCGCCGAGCTCCAGGAAGACCCGCTTCAGGGTGGCGGAGGCGGCGGCCATGATCGCCTTGCCGACCGGGGTCGACCCGGTGAAGGTGATCATGTCGATGCCGGGGTGGGTGGTGAGCAGTGCGCCGGTCTCGGGTCCCGACGAGGTCAGGACGTTGACGACACCCGGCGGGATGCCGGTCTCCTCGGCGATGATCCGGCCGAGCGCCAGGGTCGTCCACGGGGTGTCCGGTGCGCCTTTGAGGACGACCGTGCAGCCCGCGGCGAGCGCGGGGGCGAGCTTGGCGAGGGCCAGCTGGTTGGGGAAGTTGTACGGCAGGATGGCCGCGACGACTCCGGCGGCCTCCTTCTCGATCCAGCGGCGGTGCCGACGCCCCCGGCTCTCCAGGACGGGCAACTCCTCGCGGAAGGGGTGGTGTTCGAGGAGATCCGCGTAGTACTTGACCATCTCGATCGGTTCGTCGAGCTGGGGTCCGTGGGTGAGGGCGCGGGGTGCGCCCACCTCGGCGATGGTCAGGTCGCGCAGTTCCTCACGGTGCGTGTGCAACGCGTCGTACAGGCTGCGCAGGCAGCGCAGCCGCAGCTCGCGGTCGCGCATCCAGTCGGTGGTGTCGAACGCGCGGCGGGCGGCCGTCACCGCCGCCTCGACATGACCGGTGTCCGCGTCGGATGCCGTCCCCAGCACCTTCCCGGTGGACGGATCGACGGTCTCGAACGTGCGCTCCGCGCGCACCAGCCGTCCGTCGATCAACAGCCGGTCCTCATGGAAAAGACTCACGGCTCCCCATCTCTTCTGGGTGTCACAGGTCCTGCCTGCCTTGGCCCTGCCTGCGGTGGAAAGTAGCTTCTCGTTAGATGAGAAGCAACCATCCGCACAGGAGAATTGGGCAATCACACGGGACCGGGAGGAATCATGCCCGGTCAGCGCGGAGGAGCGGCGACCGCCGGGCCCGAAGAGCCGCGCCCGACGGTTGACGCCGCCGTGGCGCGGGTGAAAATCTGAAACTCGCATCCGAGAATCCCATTCTCGGAAGACTCTGCCGAGGGAGCCCGCATGCCGCCTCGTCTGCCTCCGCTGCCGGACGACCAGTGGGACGACCGGACCCGTGAGGTGCTCGCCGCCCTGCTCCCCCGGCGCATGCGGAACGCCGAGGCGGCCGGCAACGCGATGTCCACGCTCGTCCGGCACCCCGACCTGACCGCGGCCTTCCTCCCGTACAGCACGTACCTCCTGGTCGGCTCCACCCTCCCGGAGCGGCTGCGCGAGCTGGTCGTCCTGCGGGTCGCGCGGCGCCGGGACTGCGCGTACGAGTGGGCCCACCACGTCCTCGCCGCCCAGCAGTGCGGTCTCACCGAGGCCGAGATCGAGGCCGCGGGCCAGGGCAAGGCGGACGATCCGCTGGAGAGCACGGTGCTCCGGGCCGTCGACGAACTGGAGGACGGCTCGGACATGTCCGACGGCACCTGGGCCGCGCTCGCGGAGCACCTCGACGAACGCCAGCTGATGGACCTGGTGTTCACCGTCGGGACGTACGCCCTCATGGCGACGGCCTTCAACACCTTCGGCATCCGGCCCGAACACGACGCGCGCGAGCGTGCGGAAAGGAGGCGGGCCCGTGACCACTGACGAGACCACCGCCGACCTCGTCGAGATCCAGCAGCTCCTCGCCCGCTACGCGGTGACCATCACCCGGGGCGACCTGGACGGGCTGCTCGCGGTCTTCACCCCCGACGGCACCTACAGCGCGTTCGGCGACACCTACCCCCTCGCGGAGTTCCCCGCGCTCGTCGCGGCGGCTCCCAAGGGGCTGTTCCTCACCGGCACGCCCGCCGTCGCGCTGTCGGGAGACACGGCGACCGGCACCCAGCCGCTCTGCTTCGTCGAGCAGACCACGCACGAGATGCGCATCGGCTACTACAACGACACCTATGTCCGCACCGCCGACGGCTGGCGGCTGCGCACCCGGGCCATGACCTTCATCCGGCGCAGCGGCGCCCACGACTCGGGGCGCCCGCACGCGTTCGGGCGCCCGGCGGTATGAGCGCGTTCACCACGGCGGCGGAGTTCCGCACCGCCCTGCGCGCCTGGCTGGACGAGCACGACCTCACGCCCGGCCCCGACCACTCCCTGGACGCGCAGGTCGCCCAGCTGGCGCGGGTCCGCCGGGCCCTGTTCGACGCGGGCTGGATGCGGTACGGCTGGCCGGAGGAGGTCGGCGGCCTCGGCGGACCGGCGGTCCTGCGGGCGGTGCTGGGCGAGGAGGTCGCCACCCGCGGCCTCGCCGAGCCCGGTATCTACTCGATGGTCGAGGTCCTCACCCCCACCCTCGTCTCCTACGCCCGCCCCGAACTGGCCGCGGACATGGTTCCGTTGCTGCTGAGCGGCCGGGAGCAGTGGTGCCAGGGCTTCTCCGAGCCGGGCTCGGGCAGCGACCTGGCCTCGCTGACCACCCGGGCCGTGCCCCGGGACGACGTCTGGGTGATCAGCGGGCAGAAGGTGTGGACGAGCCTCGCCCAGTACGCGGCACGGTGCGTCCTGCTCACCCGCACGGCCCCCGGCCACGACGGCATCACCGCGTTCTTCGTCGACATGAACACCCCCGGCATCACCGTGCGGCCGTTGCGCACGATGCACGGCGTCGACGAGTTCGCCGAGGTCTTCTTCGACGAGGTCGTCGTGCCCGCCGACCGGATGCTGGGCCGCCCCGGCGACGGCTGGCGGCTCGCGATGGACCTGCTCCCGCACGAGCGTTCCACCTGCTTCTGGCACCGGGTCGCCCACCTCTACACCCGCCTCGACCGCCTCCTGGCCGAGACCGACGCGACGGACGACGCGGACGACTCGGCCCTGGGCGCCGCCTACCTGGGCCTGCACACCGTCCGCTGCCGCTCCCACGCCACCCAGCAGCGGCTCGCCGCGGGCGCCCGGCTCGGCCCGGAGACCTCGGTCGACAAGGTGCTGCTGGCCACCGCCGAGCAGCAACTTTTCGAGACGGTACGGGACTTGCTGCCCGGGGTCCTGGAACTGACCGACTCGCCCTGGCGGTCGGAGTACCTCTACGCGAAGGCGGCCACCCTGTACGGCGGCACCGCCGAGATCCAGCGCAACATCATCGCTCGCCGGCTGCTCGACCTGGGGAGGGAGTGACCGTGGACCCCGCCGAGCTGGAGCTGCTGACGCAGACGCTCCGCAAGACGATGACGACCACCGCCCCAGGCCCCGCCCTGGACACGGCGCTGGCCGGGCTGGGCTGGCGCGAGCTGCTGGCCGAGTTCCCGGGTCCGGCCGTCGCGACGGTGTTCCGGCTGCTGGGCGAGACGGGGGCGCATGCCTCGGCGCTCACGGACGTGGTGGGCTCGGCGACGCTGCCGTACGCAGGCGGCCGGTGGGTGGTGTGGGAGTACGGAGCCGGTACGGCAGACGCCGGACTGGACGAGGAACTCCCCCTGCGGCCGGTCACAGCGCCCACCGGCGATCCCGTCCCGCTCGCCGTCGGTCGGCGGGCGGTCGGCTGGTGGCTGCTCGGCACCGGCCACGCCATGCTGGCGCTCACCCGGGGGCACGCCTTGGACCGGGTCCAGTTCGGCCGCCCGCTCGCCGCGTTCCAGGCGGTACGGCACCGGCTCGCGGAGACCCTGGTGGCGCTGGAGGGCGCCGAGGCCGTCCTCGCGGCGGCCGAGGACGACCTGGGCGCGCTGCTGGCCAAGGCTGCGGCCGGGCAGGCGGCGCTGACCGCGGCCCGGCACTGCCAGCAGGTGCTGGGCGGGATCGGGTTCACCGCCGAGCACCCGCTCCACCGGCACGTCCGCCGGGCCGTCGTCCTGGACGGACTCCTGGGCAGCGCCCGGGAGTTGACGCGTGAGGCCGGGGCGCTGGTGCGCTCGCGCGGCACCGCGCCCCGGCTGGTCCAGCTGTGACTCACCGGGGCGTCGGCCCGGGCCGGTCGCGGTTCACCGAAGCAGGCGCCCCGGCCGGACGCACGTCACCGCATCGGCCGCCCCGTCGGTCGCGGTTCACCAGGGCAGTCGTCCGTTGACGTCGAAGTAGCCGCCGGTCGGGCCGTCCGGGCCGATCTGCGCCATCCGCACGATGACCTCGGCGCCCTGCTCGACGGTCTGGGTACCCGTGTTGCCGTTCAGGTCCGTCTTGGTGAAGCCGGGCTCGACGGAGTTGATCCGCAGGGCCGGGAACGCCTTCGCGAACTGCACAGTGAGCATGTTGACGGCCGTCTTGGACGTCGGGTAGGCGATGCCGGGGTAGAAGTGCGCGGGGTGGTCGGGGTCGGACAGGGCCGTCAGCGAGGCCAGACCGCTGCTGACGTTGACCACGACCGGCGCGGCCGAGTGCTGGAGCAGGGGCAGGAAGGCGTGCAGGACGCGGACCACACCGAAGACGTTGGTCTCGAAGGTGGTGCGCATCTGGTCGGCGGTGACGGTCTCGGCCGTGGGCACGCTGTTGTCCGGGGTCCTGCTCTCGATCCCGGCGTTGTTGATCAGGACGTCGAGTCCGCCGTCGGCCGCGACGGTCTTGGCCGCGGCCTCGACGGAGGCGTCGTCGGTGACGTCGAGCAGGACGAACCGGGCGCCCAGCTCCTCCGCGGCCCGGCGTCCGCGCTCGGCGTCCCGGGCTCCCACGTACACGGTGTGACCTGCGGCGATGAGCTGGCGGGCGGTCTCGTAGCCGATGCCCTTGTTGGCTCCGGTGATCAGTGTTGTCGTCATGTCTCCACCCTGCGCCCCGGCCGCCGGGTCAGCCAGCAGATCCTTCTTCCTGGGACTGCCGGTACCACCGACGCACCTCCCTGACCTGGGCTTACTGAGGCCGAATCGGCTGTGACCTGCTAGCTCGGGTTAGTCCGCAATCCAGTCGCCCGGCCGCCCGCGATGTCGTGGTCGGGATTGTCGCCGATCATCCATCCGCCGTCGGCCAGGTCCCGACCACACCGTTCAGCGGCCAGTCGGAAGATCCGGACATCCGGTTTGCGGATGCCGACGTCGCCGGAGACACAGCAGGCGTCAACCCGCTCGCCCAGCCCGGTCCGCTCGATCTTCATGAGCTGGTTGTCGGCCATGCCGTTGCTGACGATGCCCACCCGCCAGCCCGACGCCCGCAACTGCGACACACCTTCAAGCACCTGCGGGTCACACCGGACAAGATCCGGCATCCGGACGCGGAAGGCAGCCCACAGCTCCTCAGCCGCCTGCGTCAGTGCGAAGTGTTCCCGCACGTCGCGAAAGAACTGATCCCGGGGCCCGGCTCCCAGCCTGTCCGCGGCGATCAGCCAACGCGGCGCCGTGTCTCCGAGGTCGTGCTCGTCAGCGAACTCCGAGGCCCACGCAGAAAATGCGAGTTGCCGGTCGACCAGGGTGTCATCCAAATCAAACAGTGCCAACCGCTGCACAGACACCCAACTCCCACAACCCGCCGGATCCAGCCTCGCCCGCTCGCCGAGGTGGGGCCAAGTCACGCTGTCGTCCGGGGCCATCGAAAAGTGTCGAAGCCAGCTGGGTGAGATCGAAGGCATCGACCTCACAAAGCAGTTCCTGCGCGAGAAACGGAAGCAGGCTCTGAGGTCTGAGCAACCGGGCCGCTCTGCCGACCTCGGGATCCCTTCTTTCCTACCTCGTCCCTGATCAGGGCTCTGCCACACGTCCAAGCAACCCTGCTCCTTGCCTAACCCGGCTGGCGGCCAGGCAAGTTGGCGTGGCGGGTGTGTGGGGCCTGTGTCCCATCGCGTGCCCGACGCAGGCTGGAGCCGTACCTTCACCGACCCTCGGCTCTGTGCAGCGATCTTTGGGACGCGGGCCTGCGCAGCAGCCACTGAGTTTCGCGAGCCGGGTCGGCAGCAGGGCGGCGAGCACTCCTCACTCCACCCCCAGCCCGCCTCCGGGGTCGCCCGCGAGGCCGACCCGGCCTCGTGATGCAGTGGGCGACGGCGGGTAGTCGTCGATGGTCATGGAGTTGTGGAGGCGTGCGCTCTTGGTGGTGAGGCGGAGGAGGGCGCGGCTGGGCCGCGCGGGCAGGGCGGAGATCAGGCGGGCGCCCTGGGCCAGTCCCAGAACGCCGAGGCGTGAGGTGGGGATCAGGGTCTTCGCCGCGCTGAGCGCGGCCTCGTGGCTGCCGCGCACGTGCTCTGCCATCGCGCGTTCGTAGGCGGGGAAGGCGCGCTGGTGGTCACCGGCCGCCCGCGCCAACTCTCCTGCGAGGACGTACGCGCCGACGACGGCCAGGCTGGTGCTGCCGCCGACGGCCGGGCCGGGGCAGTAGCCCGCGTCGCCGACGAGCGTCACCCTCCCCCGCGACCAGGTGTCCATGCGGAGCTGGGTGATCGAGTCGAAGTAGAACGCCGGGGTGCGGTCGAGCTCGTCCAGCCAGCGGTCCACGTCGGGGTGCATGCCGTCGAACGCACCGCGCAGCAGTTCCTTCTGCCGGGGCACGTCGTGGTGGTGGTAGTCGAGCTCGCGCTCGCTCCGGAACAGGAACAACACCCGCGCGTCGCCGAGGTGCCGCGCGCCGTACATGCCGGCGGTTCGGCCGACGCCGACGTGGATGAGGAGCTCGCCGTCGAGCGCGGTGACGTTCGGCAGGGTCAGTACCCCGAGGTACGCCCCGGTGAAGGCGCTGAAGCGGGACTCGTCGCCGAAGGTGAGGCGGCGCACGTTGGAGTGCAGCCCGTCGGCGCCGACGACGAGGTCGAAGCGGCGCGGTGCGGCGTTCTCGAACCGCACCTCGCCGTCGGGCGAGATCGCGGTGATCGAGTCGTCGAAGACGTACTCGACGTCGTCGCGCGCGGCGTCGTGGTAGATCTCGCTCAGGTCGTCGCGCATGATCTCAAGATGCCGGTCGGAGGTGGCGCTGAAGATCTTGGAGAGGTCCACCCGGACGGAACGTCGTGCGCCCTCCTGGTGGACGGTCATCCGGTTGGTGCCGGTGGCCCGCTCCTCGATGCGCGCAAACACGCCCATCTTCTCCGAGATGTTCACCGCGGGCCGGAACAGGTCGACGGCGTGGCCGCCGGTCTTGCGCGGAGTCGGCGCGCGCTCGACGACGGTGACATGGAAGCCGTGCCTGGTGAGCCAGTACGCCAGCACCGGACCGGCGACGCTGGCGCCCGAGACGAGAATCCGCATGGCACCCCTCCTTGTCATTCAGTCACCCGTACGGCGTGGACCGTGGTGAAGGCCAGCAGGGGGGTGGCGGTCCGTGGGGGATCCTCGAGTATGGGTGAGTGTCCGAGACCGGGCAGCAACTGGACTTTCGTGCCTGGAACAGCGTGGTAGTCGGCGGCGGATGAGGATCGCCACCTGCGGTCGTCCTCGCCGAAGATCACCAGTAGCGGCTTGCCGAGGGCCGTCAGCCGGTCCGGGAGCGCGCGCTGCTCCAGGTAGTCGCGGGTGGTCTGCATCGTTGTGGTGAGCGTGTGGTGGGTCATGCGGCGCACGTCGTCCAGGAGCTCCGGTGGGATCTGGTAGCCCGCGCGGCTGAAACCGGTGCTCGCGAACCCGCGGATCTGCTCGTCGGTCGGTGGCCACTGCGAAAGCCCGATGGGGACGGACTGCGGTGCGATGAAGGCGTCCAGGCTGGGGCCGGTGTTGATGAGCACGAGCGCGGTCACCAGGTCGGGTCGCTGTTCGGCGAGGGCGGTGGCGACCACGCCGCCGCTGGAATGGCCTACGACCACGGCGTGCTCGACGCCGAGCCGGTCCAGTGTCACGCCGACCCGACGTGCCTGGTCCGGGGGCGCATAGCTGCGGTCGGCCGGTTTGGCCGACCGGCCGTGCCCGAGCAGGTCGATCCGCATGACGCGGTGAGATCCGGTCAGCAGCGGAACCAGCGGGTCCCACGAGCGGGTCGAGGATGCGGACCCGTGGATGAGCAGGAGTACGGGGGCGTCGCGGGGGCCGTCCTGACACACGTGGATGTCACCGTCGTCCAGCGACAGGGTCGAACTCTCGGTGGCCTCGGCGTCGCCGTTCACGTACGGTCCGCCGTCAGAAACAGTCATGAGCCCACTGTCGCTGCCGGTCCCCGTCGGCGGATTGGATAAATGTTCCCCTCAGCCGACTCGACTAGCATGGGACGGTGCGGACTTTCATGCACGGTGCAGCTGTGTGGGACGTCGCATGCCCGCAGCGGCCCAGCAGGGTGGCCGGTCTCACCATGGCCGGGTTCCGCGTCCGTGACCTGGACGCGCTCCGGATGGTCCCGCACCCAGCCGTGACGCTACTCCTGGAGTTCGGCGCCGGCTCGCCCGTCCTTGACTGTGCCGCTGGGCGTCAGCAGCGGGGAAGCCTCGTCGCGGGGCCCGGGCTTGGGACCGGCGGCGCGGTCCGGGCGCAGGGAAAGAACGTCGAGTGCGTGCAGGTGCGCCTGTCCCCGGTGATCGCACGCGCGGTTCTGGGCGCCTCCCCCGCCGACCTCGACGACGCCGTCGTGCCCCTGAGCGACCTATGGGGCCGGGAGGCGTCCCGGATCCGCGAGCAACTCGGCGATGTCCCGTCGTGGCAGGGTCGCTTCGCGTTGACGGACGCGCTGCTCGCCCGTCGGTATGAAGCGGGTCCGCCGGTAGACCCGGAGGTGGCCTGGGCCTGGCACCGCATCGTCGACAGCCGTGGCCTGGCCCGGGTCGACGGGCTCGCAACCGAGGTCGGATGGAGCCGTAAGCGCCTGTGGTCCCGGTTCCGATCGCAGCTCGGCCTGCCGCCCAAGCGCGCCGTGAAGCTGGTCCGCTTCGACCATGCCGTCCACCGCCTGGTCGCGGGTGAAGGCGCGGCCCGAGTCGCGGCCGACGCCGGCTACGCCGACCAGTCCCACCTGCATCGGGACGTCATGGCGTTCACCGGGGCAACCCCCGCGACCATGGCAGGCGAGCCGTTTCTCGCCGTTGACGACATCGCATGGCCCAGCCGCGGAACACCATCAAGCCTCACGTCTCCATGGATCTCTGGCTCTGTGGCCCGCCGGAGGTGAGACGGCTACCGCCGTGAACATCGCCGCGGTCACCTGCGGAGGCGGGTCCGGCGGCGCTCAGCGGTCAAGGGCGCACGAGGGTTGCCGGCCCCACAGAGCCAGGCCATCTTGCGGCAATACGATCGAGGACCGGTTCAAGGCGCCGGGCACTTTCCGTCTGCCGGTCGAAGGTGAGCTGCTGACCGGAGAGCCGATCGGTCGTCAGATCCTCGGCTCTCAGGGAAAGGGCTGTTACCCGTGCCCGTTGGAGTCCCAAGGCATCATGCAGCGCTTGTGCGGACCCGCTCCCGCCACCGCTCCAGGTGGGTTCGCGCCGCGCGGGCCGGCAGCGCGCCGTTGTAGGCGACGGCCAGACGTCAGTCGTAGGGAAACGGCGCCACCGCTTCCGGCGCCAGGACCACGCCCGTCAGCGCCTTGTGGACGTCGCTGTAGGGGTCGAGGCCTTCGAAGACGGGCAACCACCACGGCTTGGCCAGCAACGCGGTGGCACGGATGCGGTTCAGCGGCGCCCGCCGGGCCGTCTCCGCGTCGGCGGCCCGCGCCCGCTCGTCCGCGCGCAGGATGCCGAGCAGGCCCCGGCCGGTCAGCGAGTTGGTGAGCATCGCCAGGTCAACGCCCCACAGCGGGCGGCCCGTCACCACGTCCTCCAGGACGCTGCCCATGATCCCGGGCACCACCACGCACGCGTCCCGGGTCCGGTCGTCGAACACCGCCGCTACCTGCGTGAACGGCACCCCGTCCCCCGCCCCTTCAACCCCCGTAATCCCCACCACTCCGACGATGGAGGAGCCCACCCACCCGGGTACGGGCTTCACCGAAGAAGCGCCGCCCTGCCGGCCCCGAAGCACTGGCGGCACGTGGGCGGCCGTTGGCCGCTGCTGCCGACACACACGGGGCCCAGCATCGTCCTGGACATGCGAGGCGTGACGTTCCTGGACTCTTCCGGCATCAACACCTTCATCAACTGCTACCACGCCCTCAACGCCGTGGGCGGATGGCTGCGCCCGGCCGGCGCCGCCGACGCCGTCGCGTCCGTCATCAAACTCGTCGGCCTCGACTCCGTCATCGACTGCCACACCACCCTCGCGAGCACGCCCTCCAAAGACGGCGTACAAGCCCCGGTGGAGCGTTGCGTCTCCACGGCTCTCGCACGGCTGCACTTGTGAATCCGCAGGGCCAGGTACGTCCTGGACCAATCCGTGCGGGCGAGCAGTCTCGGATCAGGAGTGAGCGCGCCGGGTGGGCCGGCGCCTTTTCCGGAGGCTGAATCGCATGGTCACTTTGGTTCTGATCGGGCTGCTGGGAGGACTGATCACGGCCGTGTCGCCGTGCATCCTGCCGGTGCTTCCGGTGGTGTTCCTGGCGGGAGGACCAGGAGGTCCGGCGGGGGCGGGCCCTCCCGGTGACGCGGGGGCGCGTATGGATGCGCGAAAGGGTGACGGAGCTACGGCGGTGGCGGGTGATGTCCTGGTCGCCGATTCGCCGCCTGCGGTGCCGGTGCGTAATCGGCGGCCGTATGCCGTGGTCGTGGGCCTGGTGCTGAGTTTCAGCTTCTTCACTCTGCTCGGGGTGACGATCATCTCCGCGCTCGGTCTGCCGGACGACATCCTGCGCTACGTCGGTCTGGCGCTGCTGGTCATGATCGGTCTGGGGCTGGTGTTCCCGCCGGTGGAGCGGCTGCTGGAGAAGCCGTTCGCGCGGATCCCGCAACGGCAGGTCAACAAGGAGGGCAGCGCGTTCGTCCTGGGTCTTGGTCTGGGCCTGCTCTACGTCCCGTGCGCGGGCCCGGTGCTGGCGGCGATCACGGTGGCGGGTGCGCGGGGTGAACTGAGCCTGGGCATTGTGGCGTTGACGGTGTCGTTCGCGGTGGGTACGGCGCTGCCGCTGCTGGTGTTCGCGCTGGCGGGGCGCCGGGTGGCCGAGCGGATCGGTGCGTTCCGCAAGCGGGCCAGGAAGCTTCGGATCGTGGCGGGCTGTCTGATGATGGCGCTCGCGCTCGCCCTGGCCTTCAATGTCACCGACGTGATCCAGCGGGCGCTGCCGGACTACACGTCGGCGGCGCAGCAGAAGATCGAGGACAGTGACGTGGCCCGGCAGAAGCTGTCGGGTCTGTACGACAGTTCCAACAAGGAACTCTCGCGCTGCGAGGACGGCGTGGATGAACTGCGCTCCTGCGGGCAGGCGCCGCCGATCGCCGGGATCGCGAAGTGGCTGAATACGCCCGGCGGGCAGCCCATCGATCTGAAGCAGGAGCGCGGCAAGGTCGTCCTGATCGATTTCTGGACCTATTCGTGCATCAACTGCCAGCGGAGCCTGCCGTACATCGAGGCGTGGAACCGCACGTACAAGAGTTCCGGGCTGGAGATCATCGGGGTGCATTCCCCGGAGTTCGCGTTCGAGAAGAACGCCTCCAACGTAGCGAGCCAGGCACGCAAGCTCGGCGTCGCCTACCCGGTGGCCCTCGACAACAAGCTGACGACCTGGGACAACTACCGCAACCGGTTCTGGCCCGCCAAGTACCTGATCGACGCCCACGGCACCGTGCGCTACTTCAAGTTCGGCGAAGGCCAGTACGCGCAGACCGAGGACCTGATCCGCACGCTCCTCAAGCAGGCGAACCCGAACATCCAACTGCCGCCCAAGACGGGGCAGAAGGACGATCAGCTCACCAAGGACCGCACCCCGGAGACCTATCTGAGCAACCAGCGCATCAGCGGCTACGTCGGCGACCCGCTCCAGTCCGACAAGGCAACGACGTACCGCTTCGCCGCCGACATCCCGGTCAATAGCCTCTCCCTGGAGGGGACATGGACGGCCGGCTACCAGTACTTCACCGCAGGTGACAACGCCCGCCTCGCCTTCACCTACCGGGCGAAGAACGTCAACCTCGTCCTCGGAGGCACGGGCACAGTGACCGTCCTGGTCGACGGTAAGACGGTGAAGACGGTCCCGGTTTCCGGGACACCCACCCTGTACCGCCTGGTCGACGAGAAGTCGGCCCGCACCACGCGTCTTGAACTCCGTGTCACACCCGGTATCCAGGCGTACTCCTTCACCTTCGGATGACCCCCGTCCGGTTCGGCCGTCGGCCGTTCCAAGACGTCTTCGTGCCTGGGGCGGTCGGCGGCCCGTGAACAGTCCTTGCCTGCAGTGGGCCAGCCCGGGGCCCCTCACGTGGTTGGAAGACAGCCGCGGAGCAGCCCGGCCGGCCGGATACGTGAGGCCCCCGCGCGCTTCGGCACCGGGGTTACGGCCCTGCCGTCGGCTCTGCCCAATCCGTCGCCGCGGCGGCTTCGGATTACGCGCGACATGGTGTTCGCGGACAGCTGGGCGGCCGTGGCGACGGCATGCGGTCGAACCTCGCCGTGAGGGGCCGATCGTGTGCGGCCTTCCCTCTCGCCCGCTGCGCACCCGGACGGAGTTGTGAACACCTCGGCATGCAGCAGTACTCGTTCACCAAGGAGAACCCCGCGCGATGAGTACCACCCAGACCACCCGGCCCGGTGTCGCCCACCGGCTCGCCTCGCTCGCCGAGACCGCGCTCGGCGGTCCCCTCCCGCTGCGGCTGCGCGCCTGGGACGGGAGCGAGGCGGGCCCGGCCGAAGGACCCGTCGTCGTGCTCCGCTCCCGGCGCGCACTGCGGCGCCTGCTGTGGCAGCCTGGCGAACTGGGCCTGGCCCAGGCGTATGTCACCGGTGAGATCGACGTCGTAGGGGACCTGGCACAAGGGCTGCGCACCATGTGGGCCGCAGTCCGCGAACGCCGGCTGCACGCGCCCCGGCTCGGCATCGCCGAGCTGGCCCGTGCCACCGGGGCTGCGGTGCTCCTGGGCGCGGCCGGGCCGCGTCCACCCGCTCCCGCGTCGCAGGCGCGACTGCGCGGCGGCCTGCACAGCAGGAGCCGGGACCGGGCGGCCATCAGCCATCACTACGACCTCAGCAACGACTTCTACCGCCTCCTCCTCGACGAGACCATGGCCTACTCGTGTGGGTACTGGACCAGCGACGAGGCGGACTTCACCCCGGCCGACGCCCAGCGCGCCAAGCTGGAGCTGATCTGCCGCAAGCTCGCCCTGCGGCCCGGCGCACGGCTGCTGGACATCGGGTGCGGCTGGGGTTCGCTCACCCTGTACGCGGCGGAACGGCACAAGGCGCAGGTCACCGCCGTCACCCTGTCCAGGGAGCAGGCGGCCCACGTCCGCGAGCAGGTCGCCGAGCGCGGTCTGGAGAACCTGGTCGAGGTGGTGTGCCAGGACTACCGCGACATCTCGGGCGGCGGCTACGACGCCGTCTCCACGATCGAGATGGGCGAACACGTCGGGGACGCGGAGTATCCGGCGTTCACCGCCGCCCTGCACCGCTTCGTCCGCCCGCGCGGGCGCGTGCTGGTGCAGCAGATGTCCCGCGGCGCGAAGGCGCCCGGCGGCGGCACGTTCATCGAGGCGTACATCGCGCCCGACATGCACATGCGTCCGCTCGGCGAGACCGTCACCCTGCTGGAGGAGGCCGGTCTGGAGGTGCGCTCGGTGGAGTCGCTGCGCGAGCACTACGTCCGTACGATCACGGCCTGGCACCGCACCCTTGAAGACCGGTGGGACGAGTGCGTGCGGCTCGTCGGGGAGGAGGCGGCACGAGTGTGGCGGCTGTATCTGGTCGGCGGGGCCCTGGCGTTCGAGGAGCGGCGGATGGGAGTCGACCAGATCCTGAGCGTACGGCCGGCCCCTGGAGGGAGCGCGGGAATCGCTGCGACGCCGCACGACTGGTACGCGTGAGCGGACCGCTCGCGAGTCGCTTCGCCCGGGCCCGCTGTTTCCCCGGGCGGTGCGGCCTCAGCGACGGGATGCGTGCCTCCCGGGCGACGGCCGAGCCCTCGGCGTCGTGAAGCCTCGTGTCGGCGCAGCGGTGAGGGGCGGAGCTTGTGCCCCGCCCCTCACCCATCTCCCCGTCACAGAAGGCCTGCGGCCGGGCACCACGAGGTCGGGGTGCCCAGTCCTGCTGGTGGTCCGTCAGCTGGTGGGCATCAGGACGGTGTCGATGATGTAGACGTTGGCGTTGGCGGTCTTGACGTTGCCGCAGACGACCTTCGCGGAGTCGTTGACGGTGTAGGACGCGCCGGAGCCGGACGTCGTCAGCTTCGACTTCTCCAGCGTGTCGAAGGAGCCCTTTTCCAGGTCCTTGGGCGTGAGCTGCTGACCCACCACGTGATAGGTGAGGATCTTCGTCAACTGCGCCTTGTCGGCCAGGACCTTGTCGAGCGTGGCCTTCGGGATCTTCGCGAAGGCGTCGTTGGTCGGCGCGAACACGGTGATGCCCTGGGCGTTGTTGAGGGTGTCGACGAGCCCGGCCTGCTTCACCGCGGCCACCAGCGTGGACAGGGCCGGGTTGTTGGAGGCGGCGGTGGCCACCGGGTCCTTGGCCATGCCGTCGAAGGAGCCGGCACCGGTCTTCGGCACACCGGAGCAGGCCGTGCCGAAGGGCTGGTCGGAGGTCGTGGCACCGGCGCCGGGCATGCTGTCGTCGGACGCCGCCGCGGAGGCGGACGCCTTGGTGGAGGCGTCGGACTTCTCGGAGTCGCTGCCGCTTGAACAGGCGCTCAACGCCAGCGGAAGGACTGCCGCGGCAGCGAGGACGACTGCGGTACGACGAATACGAGTAGTCATGGTGTATCTCCTGTGGCTGTTGCGATACGTGGCATCTGTGGACGGGAATGATGAATGGATGTTCGAGGTCTGTCGGCCGACTGGAGTGAACCGCTGAACGACGGGTGACTTCCCGATGGTTCGCGGTTCTTTCTCTTCGTCGGTCACGTGGGGAATCCGGTCCCGGCGGCCCGGCGGATTGGCCGTTTGCCCGATCGGATGAATCTTTTTTCCGGACCAATCCACGGCGCGACCGGCTACGGATGAAAGGGCGGCCGGTATTGAGGCCCGGCGGAAAATCCTGGTTCCGCACCCGTCCGCTTCAGACCCATGAAGGTGATCCGGGCGACACGTGCGGGCCGACCCGCCGCGAGGCACCACCTGACTGCGGACACTTGCCCGCCAAGCCGGGCTGAGGACCATCCGCCATGCGATCGGGTGAAGCACAGCCTTCCGGTCAGGCCGCCATGCCTGACCTTCCGGAGTGACGAGTGAGGTCCTGCGGCAGCGGCTCCCGACCGCGGGCACGAGCCGTGTGTCCACGGCAGTGGGACTGGACGAAGTCCACGTCTCCGGTCCGCAGTCGCTAACGGGGCGGCGCGGACCGGACGATCCCCCCGCCGCGACCAGGTGACCTGTCACCGTGTCGGGAGCGGCAGGAGCGAGGGGTCCGCGCGGGTGGCGGCTTCGGCGCCGCCACCCGCAGCACCTTCGCAAGCAGACCATCTCGGTTTCCGCGCAGGGACTTTCACCGTTTGACCCAGTTGGCAGCATCGTGTCGCAACCGGACTCTCCACCAAATGACGGCCCGGAAAACCCTGCACCCGTCCGCGAATTGGCTGTCGAGGAATCCAATTCAGCTCGGACCATGGAACAAATCCGTCACCGGTCCGGCTACAGGCATGCCTTTCTTCCGCTCGCGCAATACTGCGTGGTGGTGCCTCCGGGCCGGCAGTCCCCGTTGCCTTTCTGCCGTTCTGGTCACTGCGACTTCGTCCGTTGCGGTGCCGACCGGCAATCCGCCAAGCCCCGATGGCTTCCTCCCCAGCCCCCTCCGGCCCTCACCGCTCTGCTCCTCATTCACCAGTGAGGACAACTCGAAGCGCGCCACCCGCCCCTTGCCCCGCCACCACCGCGCCGTACGCCTGCCGTCCTGCGTCGGCCCCACCGCAACAGCCCTGCTGGTCGTCGCCGCCGGTCTCGGCCTCACCGTCCGCGCGGTCACCGGGGCCGCGTGAATTCCAAGACTTCCTCCGACCGGCAGGGCGACCGGCGCAGCCACCGGGCCACACGGTCCGGGCCGACAGGTCGAACGTCGCACGACTGCGGACTCGGCCCCGCCGGACCGGAGAGCCGGGTCCGCTCAGGCCGGAAACCGCGTCATAGCAATCGGCGCGGACGTGGGCTGTTTCGAACCGCCGGAAGGTTCGACAGTGATCCCCATGCCCGACGCACCATCGACGGTGCCGTCCAGCAGGACCGCCTGGGCGCCGCCGCCAGAGTCCATCAGCCCGGCAGACCGCATCGTCCCACCATCGTCGAACCAGAGCTGGTAGACCTTCCCGGCCGGCGCCTGGGCCATCCCAGAAACCACGAAGACCGCTTGATCCCGCTGGTGCGAGACAACCACGGTGCCGGTGGCAGTCCCAGACAGCGTCACGGCCCGTGCCCGGGCATCAGGCGCGGCAAGCACAGCACTGACCTGTTCCGTTCTCTGTTCGACCCGATGCGCTTGGGCGCGCGCGCTCTCCGCCCGCCGGTGCTGCCACACAGCGGCCCCGCCGAGCGCGCCGGCAGCAGCCAGACAAGCGGCCAGCGCCCACCGCGACAGCAGGCGTGCCCGCACCGCCCCGCGGCCGGCACGCGGCACCGGCCTCTCGCCCGGCGTCTCCTGGCGGACCGCGGTGATGCGGTGCAGCACCCGCCCGCGCATCTCCGGATCGGGCTGCACGGACACAGCGAGCCCCAACCGGACCGCAGTGGCGGACAGCTCGGCGGTCTCCTCGGCGCATGCCTGGCAGTCCGCGAGATGCCGCACGAACATCTCGCGCTCCTCCTCGGACAGCGCGTGCAGGGCGTAGGCACCGGTGAGCCGGTGCAGGTCGTCGGTGATCACGCTGTCACTCCCAGGCAGTCGCGGAGTCGGATGAGGCCGTCCCTCAACCGGGTCTTGACGGTTCCGAGCGGAAGCGCGAGCGCCTCGGCGACCTCGCGGTAGGTCAGCCCCCGGTAGTAGGCGAGGGTGACGGCCTGCCGCTGGAGCTCGGTCAGGGTGCGCAGACAGCGCAGTACCTGTTCCCGCTCCAGGCGGGCCTCGACGTGCTCGGCCACCTCGTCGTACTCGGGGATCCGGTCCATGAGCGCCGCCTTGTGGTCCCGGACCGCCGCCGCGTCCACCGAACGCACCCGGTCGATGGCCCGGCGGTGTGCCAGGGTGAGGATCCAGTTGATGGCCGTGCCGCGGTCGGAGCGGTAGCGGGGCGCCGTCCGCCACACCTCCACCAGCACCTCCTGGGTGACCTCCTCCGAATGCGCGTGATCGCGCAGCACGGCACGGGCGACTCCCAGCACCGGCCCCGCCACGGCGTCGTAGACCGCAGCGAACGCCTCTTCATCGCCCAGAGCGACCTGGCCCATCAACTCCTGCAGATCTGGCTTCGCCGACGGACTTGGACCGATACTGATGGCTTCTTTCACAAGGATCCTTCGTGAACGGGATATCTCCGGACGTAATCCGATCCTGAACCCCGGAGGGATTGGTCCGAGAACATCGCCGGTTTTGTCACCCATGAAGGTGGAAGAGGGCTGCGACATCCGGAACACGCCGCAAGCCCGTCCGCACGGATTGAGAGGGAGCCACCGCGCGGCGCCCTTCATCGCCCCGCCGACCGAGGACATCGTCCTCAGGCAGTTTGTGCCGGTGCGGTCGGCCGGGCGCGGCCGGGTGGTATGTCCAGATGCTGGTGACGGTGTGGGTGGGGCCGCCGGGGCCGGGGTGGGTGACGGAGTCGACCAGGTACTCGTGGCCGTGTACCAGTTCCTGGAGGACGAGGGTTGTCGTACCGGTGTGGTGGACGGCGGCGTGCTGGATCCGTGGCCAGGCACGGGCGATCTGGCCGTGGCTGTGGCAGTGGGCCACTTCGGCGCCCGTGCCGAAGGCGGCGGGCATGAGCCGGAACGCCCGGGAGGGGACGCAGCCTGCCCAGGAGAGGGCTTCGGCGAGGCGGGCCGTGCGCAGGGCGTAGGGGGTCACGATTCCCGTTCGGGCCAGGGCCTTGGCCTGGGCGCCGAGGTCGGTGCGCAGGCTGGTCGAGGCGGGGGCGCCGGTGCCGGGGAGGTGGAGGTGCCAGGCGATCCGTTCGGCGAGTTCGACGCCGGCCGGGCTTGCCGCCAGGACCGTCCCCGCTCCGGCCGCTCGCAACGTGGTGAGCGTACGGTGCAGGTCACCGTCGTGGGTGAGGACGGAGGCGTAGCCATCGCCCGCTGCAACGCCGCGGTGGGAGGGCGGTGTTGCGGCGGTGAGCGGGTTGACCGCGATGGCGGTCAGATGGCGGTCGTGGAGGGCGTGGGCGTGCCGGGAGCCGGCCTGAGGGGCGATGACCGGAGCGGGTGCCGACGGTGCGGGCAGGGGCCTGCCCGGGACGGCGGAGGCGGTCGTCACGTGGTGCAGGTCGTGGTGTGGGCGGGGCGGGAGATGTGTACCGAGACGTGGTCGGTGACCAGGGCGCGGCGGCGGGTGCAGGCTTCGGCGGTGGGGCCGGTGACGATCCAGTGCGCGATGCGGTCGTCGATGCCGGCGTGGGGCGGTGCGGACACGTGGGTGCCGGTGGCGCGCGTCCACACGAACCGTTCCAGCCAGACCTGTTCGCGCAGGGTTCGCCGGCGCGGCGGCCGTTGACCTCGATGATGCGGGGTCCGTCGGGGCTGAGCCGGAGTTCGATGTGCAGGACGGCCCGGGTGGCGCCCAGGGCGCGTACGGCGGCGGTGACGACGAAGGCGAGGACCGGGTCGGTGAGGAGCGGGTCGGCCGCGTCGACGCTGTGCGCTACTTCCTGGAACTGCGGTTCGGGGCCCGGGGACTTGCGGGTCACCGCGGCGATCCGGACGTGTTCGGGGTTGTCGAGGACGACGGCCTCGACGCTGATTTCGGGCCGGGTATGTACTCCTCGACCAGGACGCCGGGCACGGCCCAGCCTTCGAGGCCGAGCACGCTGTCCGTCAGGGCCCGGCCGACGGCGGCGCGGACGTCTTCGTCGCTGTCGGCCCGCAGGACGCCGGCGCTTCCGGCGTGCCCCCTCGGTTTGACGACGACGGGGTAGCCCAGCTTGTCGGCGATCTTCACCGCCTGGTCCGGGTCCTCGACGAGGTACGACAGCGCCGAGGGGACACCGTGCTCGGCCAGCAGGCGCCTCGTGGTCGCCTTCGTGTGCAAAACTCAGAAACAGCTTAAGGCTAACCACCGCGGCGTAAGGGTGAGAAGGTCCGTGGAACGACCTACCCACCCAATTCGACCCCGATTCGACCCAGTAAGCGCGCACAGAGCAATTTAACTCGCTGACCAGGGTAAAGGTGGTGTGGCGGACCCGCCAGCCTATGACTGCCGGTACCAGGCACGGCGACGGCCGGCGGTGTTGACTGGGGGCATGACGGCGACAGAACTCGGGCAGGCGCTGCGGCGCTGGCGGGACCGCGTCGCCCCGGACGCGGCGGGGCTGCCGGCCGGCGGGCAGCGGCGTGCGGCCGGGCTGCGGCGCGAGGAGCTGGCGCTGCTGGCCGGGATCTCAGTCGACTACGTGACGCGTCTCGAACAGGGCCGGGCGGCCAATCCGTCCGTGCAGGTCGTCGAGGCACTGGCCCGGGCGCTGCGGCTCTCCGCCGACGAGCGGACCTACCTCTTCGGGGTGGCGGGGCTGGTGCCGCCGGGGCCTGAGATGGTGCCCGGGTACATCACGCCCAGCGTGCAGCGGCTCCTCGACCGGCTGTCCGGCACTCCGGTGGCGGTCTCCGACGCGGCCATGACGCTGCTGGTGGCCAACCCGATGTACGGGGCGCTGATGGGTGACCCGTCCCAGCTGCGCGGCTTCCAGCGCAACGGCGCCTGGCGGAACTTCCTGGGCTGGCCGACCCGGGTGCGGCACACCCCGCAGGAGCGGCGCGCCTTCGAGACCGGCATGGTCGCCGAGCTGCGGGCCACGGCGGCCCGCTATCCCGGGGACCGTCAACTGCGGCGGCTGATCGCCGAGTTGCGTTCCGGCAGCGAGCGGTTCGCCGAGCTGTGGGACGCGGGGGTCGTCGGCCGGCTCAAGGCCTCGCGCAAGACGATCGAGCATCCGCAGGTGGGGCTGCTCACCCTGGACTGCGACCAGCTCCGGGTGGAGGATCACGACCTGCACATCCTCGTGTACTCGGCCGAGCCCGGCACCGAGGACGCCGAGAAACTGGCGCTGATCTCGGTATTCGGCACCCAGAGCCTGGCGGCCGGCCCCTGACGGTTCAGCAGAACAGGAGTGATCGCGATGCCCATGCCGCCCCACCCTCCGAAGAACCCGTCGAGCCCCTTCGCGTCCTTCGGCGGCCACCATGTGGGTATCCGCGTCCCCGACTACGACGCGGCGAAGGCCTGGTACACGGAGAAGCTGGACTTCCGCGTGCTCCAGGAGTGGCCCTACGGCGAGCTGAAGCTCGCGTACCTCTGCCCGCCCGACGACGACACCTTCCACGTGGAACTCCTCGCCGGACCGGTGCCCTTCCCGAACGACGTCCTCGACGACCTCGGAGTCAGCCTCCAGCACGGCGGCTACCAGCACATCTGCGTCCACGTCGACGATGTCGACACAGTCCGCGCAGAGCTCGCCCGCCGTGGTGTGGACCTGGTCGGCGAACCTTTCGAGATCGAGGACATCAGCCGTCGGCTGGCGTTCTTCCGCGACCCGTGGGGCAACATGATCGAACTCTCCCAGAAGCTGCCCGGCGCCGGCGCCTAGGCGCTCCCCGGCTCTGTGTTCGCTAACGTCCACTCATGCTGCATACGAGATTCACCGAAATGTTCGGTATCACCTATCCGGTGATGGCGGCCCCGATGGGCTTGCACAGCGGCGGGACACTCGCCGCCGCTGTCTCCGCGGCCGGCGGGCTCGGCTCCTTCGGGGGTACACACCCCTGGAAAGGACCTGACTGGATCCGCGCGGAGATCGCGACCGTCCGCGCCACGACCGACCGCCCGTTCGGCGTCGGTTTCATCACGCCGTTCCTTCCCTTCACCGAACCGCTTTTCGAGGCCGCCCTGGAAGCGCGGCCGGAGGTCATTGCGCTGTCGTTCGCCGATCCCCAGCCGTGGCTCGCCCGCGCCAAGGCCGCGGGCGCCCGGGTGATGTGCCAGGTGCAGAACTACGACGACGCGCGGGCCGCCGTCGCCGCGGGTACCGACGTCCTCGTGGCGCAGGGCGCCGAGGCCGGTGGCCACACCGGGACGATGGGCCTCCTGCCGTTCCTCGCCGGGCTCGTGCGGCGCTACCCCGAGGTTCCGGTGCTGGCCGCAGGAGGGATCGGCGACGGCCGGACACTCGCGGCCGTCCTCACCGCCGGGGCGGACGGCGCCTGGCTGGGCACGGCGTTCCTCGCCACGCCCGAGGCGATCGAAGTGCACGAGGCCCACAAGCGCCTGATCGTCGAGAGCGACGGCGGTGACACCGTTTGGACGCGGGCGTACGACATCGTGTCGGGGCTGCCGTGGCCGGCGGGCATCGGTGAACGAGTCCGCCGCAACCGGTTCACCGACGAGTGGTCGGAGCGTGAGGCGACACTGCGGGAACGGAGAGAGGAGTTCGCGCCCCCGAAGGACGTCAGTCCCGTCGAGAGTCCGCCCGACCCCGACACGAGCGCGGTTCTCTACGGGCAGTCGGCCGTCTTCGTCGATGCCGTCCGTCCCGCCGCGGAGGTGGTCCGGACGATCGGTGACGAGGCCGAGGCGATCCTGGCCGCACGACCCCGATCGCTGCTGAGCTGACGGGCGACCCCGCTCGGCGGTGGAGTACCGCTGGCTGCCCTGTCATTCCCCTGCCGTTGCCGAGGCATGTGCGGTGACGGCCTCGAAAAGGTAGAGGCCCTGGTCCACCAGTTCCTCCCGTGAGATCGCCAGCTCTCCGTTGAACCAGCTCAGCAGCATTTCGCTGACCGCGCCGACGACGGCCACGGACAGGGTGGCGGGGTCGATCCGGGAATCATGGAGCCCTTCCCTCAGGAGGGAGTCCACGAGACCGCTCATGCGGTGCAGGCCAAGACGCCGTTCGCGCGCCGTGAGAGGTCCGGCCCCCAGGGATTCCGCGAGTTTGACGCGCCCTTTTCTCGGGTCCTCCAGAGAAAGTCCGACGACGGCGTCGATCACGTTCCGGGCCCGGTCGCGCAGTGGCTGGTCCGTGGCGATGGCCTCGGCGCACCGGGTGATCTGCTCCTCGTAGATGTCCCTCATGAGCGCAGCCATCAGATCGTCGAGGGACGTGAAGCTCTCCGCGAAGTACCTGTCCTTCACCCCGGCGTGGCGGAGTACCGCGCGCATGGAGGTGTGGGCGTATCCCTGGCCGGCGAAGAGTTCGAGGCCGCTTTCCATCAGGCGCCGACGGCGGAGCGCGGCGCGCTCCTCCCCCGTGGCTCCGCCGTATGTCCTCATGAGATGCCACCTCTCCATCTGGTGACAGATTACCCCAGATGGGTGTAATGTCGCTTTTATTCAGATTCGTTTCCACCACCACGGATATCGCCATGGATCCCCACCATCTCTTCATCGGCGGACGCTGGGTACAGGCGTCCGGCGACCGTCACATCAACGTCGCGTCCGCGAGTACGGGCGATCATCTCGGTGCCGTGCCGGACGGTTCCCAGGACGACATCGACCGGGCGGTCGCAGCCGCTCGGGCCGCGTTCGACGCACCGGCCGGCTGGGCCTCCTGGGGCTCCGGGCAACGCGCGACGGCCATGATCCGTCTCGCGGACGCGCTCGACGCCAGGGCGGAGGCGACGTCCGCGGCCGTCAGTGTGCAGAACGGCATGCCGATCACTGTCGCCCGGTCCTTCGAGGGTGTGGTGCCGTCGGCCCTGCTGCGCTACTACGCGGGTCTGGCCGACAGCATGACGCCCGAGGAACTGCGCACCGGACTGCCCCGGGGCACCACGCTGGTCCGCCGGGAACCCTCAGGCGTCGTGGCCGCCATCATGACCTGGAACTTCCCGCAGACCATCGCCTTCTTCAAGCTGGCCCCGGCGCTGGCGGCCGGGTGCGCGGTCGTCCTCAAGCCGGCGCCGGAGACGGTCCTCGACTCGGTGCTGCTGGCGGAGGCGGTCGAGGAAGCGGGCATCCCCGACGGCGTGATCAACATCGTTCCGGGCGGCCGTGACACCGGCGCGTGTCTGGTCTCCCATCCCGGCGTCGACAAGGTGTCGTTCACCGGATCCACCAGAGCGGGTCGCCACGTGGCCGCCGCATGTGCCGAGTTGCTGCGGCCGGTGACATTGGAACTGGGCGGCAAGTCCGCCGCCGTCGTCCTCGACGACGCCGATCTCGCCGCGAACGCGCAGCAGTTCTTCATGGCCACTCTGCTCAACAACGGTCAGACCTGTTACGCGAGCACCAGGATCCTGGCCCCCCGCAGCCGGTATCGTGAAGTGGTCGAGTTCTGTACGGCGATGGCCCGTGACGCCGTTGTCGGTGACGCCCTCGACCCCGGCACGGAGATCGGCCCGCTCGTCAGCGAACGCCAGCGCGAACGGGTCCTGCGCTACATCAAGACCGGCCTCGACGAAGGGGCCCGGCTCACCACCGGAGGCGGCCGGCCGCCCGGCCTCGACCGGGGCTGGTTCGTCGAACCCACCGTGTTCGCCGATGTCGACAACGCGTCGACCGTCGCGCAGGAGGAGATCTTCGGCCCGGTCCTCACGGTCACGCCCTACGACGGCGAGGACGAGGCCGTGCGCCTGGCGAACGCGTCGGAGTACGGCCTCGCCGGCACCGTATGGACCTCGGACCTGGACCACGGAGCCCGGGTGGCCCGGCGGCTGCGGACCGGCACCGTCGGGCTCAACGGCTATCTTCCCGACCTCGCCTCTCCCTACGGGGGCAGGAAGGCCAGCGGACTCGGCAGCGAACTGGGTCCCGAGGGGCTGCACGCCTACCAGCAATTCCAGTCGATCTACCACCCCTGATGCTCACGGGGTGCGGGAACCACCATGAATTCCACCGGAATCGAAGGGTTCGACTACGTCGTCGTGGGCGCCGGCAGCGCCGGTTGCGTACTCGCCGACCGCCTGAGCCGCGACGACCGCGTCCGCGTGCTGCTCCTCGAAGCGGGCGGCCCCGACACCGACGAGCTCCTCCACATCCCGGCCGCGCTCGGCATGCTCTTCGGATCGCAGAGCGACTGGAGCTACCGGACGGTCGAGCAGACCCGGCCGGAACGCACGTTCTCCTGGCCCCGGGGCAGGACACTGGGCGGCTCGTCCTCCACCAACGTCATGATCTATGCCCGGGGCAACCGGCGCGACTACGACGGCTGGCGTGACGAGCACGGAGCGAAGGGCTGGGGCTACGACGACGTCCTGCCCTACTTCAAGAAGTCCGAGTCGAACAGCCGCCTCGGCGAGCCCTACCACGGTGCAGACGGCCCCCTGCACGTCGAGGACCGCGCCTACACCCACGAACTCTCACAGTCCTGGCTGGACGCGGCCGTGACGTGGGGACTGGACCGCAACGACGACTTCGCGGGTACGTCTCCCACCGGCGCCGGCCTGTACCAGGTGACCTGCCATCACGGGCGACGCTGGTCGACCGCCGACGCCTATCTGCGCCCGGCCCTCGGCCGGCCCAACCTCACGGTACGCACCGGTGCCCTGGCAACAAGGATCACGCTCGACGGACCACACGCGACCGGCATCACCTATCTCCACGACGGACAGGAGCGGACGGCCCACGCCGACAGGGAGGTTCTGCTCAGCGGCGGATCCGTCAACTCGCCCCAGTTGCTACTCCTTTCGGGCATCGGCGATCCCGCCGAGCTGCACGAGGTGGGGATAGACGTACGGGTCCCCCTGCCCGGGGTCGGGCGCAACCTCCAGGACCACTTGATGACTCCCGTGGTGTGGGAGACCCGGAACTCCACCGACCTCGTCCGGGACCTGCTCACCCCGGACAACCTGGAACGGTGGCGGGCCCACGGCGACGGCCCGTTCGCCTCCAACTACGGCGAGGTCGGCGCGTTCCTCGACGTCACGGACGGCCAGGACGGTCCTGACGTCCAGCTGATGGGAGGGGCCACGGCACTCATCCTCAGCGGTGAGGAAGGAACCGACCGGCCGGTGTTCACGGTGAACTGCGTGCCCCTGCACCCGCGGGCCCGCGGCACCGTCCGTCTCGCGTCGGCGGATCCGCAGGCCCCGCCGCTGATCGATCCCCGGTACTTCGACGTGCCCGCGGACACGTCGGTCATGGTCGCCGGACTCAGGGCGGTCCTGGGCATCGCCCACTGCGCACCGTTCGCCGAACACCTGGCGCGGTCGTACCTCCCGGCCGGTGACGACCTGGACCGTCTCGACGACCTGAGCGACGCGGCTCTCGAAGAGCACGTCCGCAGCTGGAGTGCCACGGCGTACCACCCCGTGGGCACCTGCGCCATGGGAACCGGACCCGACTCCGTAGTCGGTCCGGAGCTGGAGGTCCACGGAGTCGAGGGACTCCGTGTCGTGGACGCCTCGGTCATGCCGACCCTCACCAGCGGCAACACCAACGCGCCCACGATCATGATCGCCGAAAAGGCGGCCGAGATGATCGCCGATCGGCCTTTCTGAACTCGTCGGCACGGCTACCGCAGCTTCTCCTTCATCTCGTCCAGCTTCGCCAGGATCGGATAGCCGCTGACGCTCAGCGCGTTGCCGTGGCCGGTCTGGTGGATGTCGAAGACGGACTGGATCGCGGCGTAGAAGCCCTGGACGTCCAGGGTCTGGTTGACGGCGCGTTTGGCCTGGCGCAGGCCGAAGGCGGGCATCGCGGCGATCCGCTCGGCGAGTTCCCGGGTGGCCGTGTCCAACTCCGCGCGCGGGACGACCCGGTTGACCATGCCGACCCGCTCCGCCTCCTCGGCGGTCAGCGGGCGGCCGGTGAACAGGATCTCCTTGGCCTTGCGGGGGCCCAACTCCCAGGTGTGGCCGTGGTATTCGACGCCACCGATGCCCATGGTGACGACCGGGTCGGAGAAGAGGGCGTCCTCGGCGGCCACGATCAGGTCGCAGGGCCAGCACAGCATCAGCCCGCCGGCGATGCAGCGGCCCTGCACGGCGGCGATCGACGGCTTGGGGACGTTCCGCCAGCGCAGGGTGTACTCCAGGTAGCGGCGGTTCTCGGCGCGGTAGATCCACTCCAGGGTGATCTCGTCGGGGCCGGGCCAGCGGTCCTTGAGGTCGTGCCCGGCGGAGAAGTGCTTCCCCTCGGCGCGCACCACGACCACCTTCACGTCCGGGTCCTCGGCGGCCCGGGTCCAGGCCGCGTCGAGTTCGTCGAGGAGCGCGGCGTTCTGGGCGTTGGCGACCTCGGGCCGGTTGAGGGTGAGGGTGGCGATGGAGTCCTTCACCTCGTACAGGATGTGCACGGACGTCTCCTCAGCGTCGGGGCAGACCGAGCACGCGCTCGGCGATGATCGTGCGCTGGATCTCGGACGTACCGCCGGCGATGGTGCCGCCGAAGCTGCGGGCGAAGCGGTTGAACCAGCTGGCGGAGTCGTCGTCGAAGCTCATGTGGAAGTAGGGCGCGGTCCGTGCCGGGTGGTCAAGGCCGTCCGGTCCTGACGCCTCCAGGACGTGCTCCAGGGCGTGCTGGGCGGCCTCGGAGCCGAACACCTTCAGCACGGACAGCGCGGGCACGTCCTGCTCGCCCCGGGCGGCGCGGGCGAGCGCGGCCGAGCCGAGCAGTCGTAGCGCCTGGAGGTCCATGACCAGGGTGGCGTACCAGTCCCGCTGTAGGGCGTCGGTGGGCCGGAAGTCCCGTACGACGGCCTCCAGTCGCTCCGCCTCACCGAGCCACATCAGGGTGCGCTCGTGCCCGAGGGAGCCGTTCGCGACCCGCCAGCCCTGGTTGAGGGGGCCGACGAGGTTCTCGGCGGGGACCCGGACGTCGTCGAAGTAGACCTCGTTGAAGTCCCGGTCGTCGGGGCTGGTGTAGGAGGCGAAGGGGCGGCGGGTCACGCCGGGGGTGTCGGTGGGGATCAGCAGGACGCTGATGCCCTTGTGCTTGGGGGCGTCCGGGTCGGTGCGGACGAAGGCAAGGAGTACGTCGGCGTCGTGGGCGCCGGACGTCCAGACCTTCTGGCCGTTGACGGTGAAGTGGTCGCCGTCGAGGTCGGCGCGGGTGCGCAGGGAGGCGAGGTCGGATCCGGCGCCGGGCTCGCTCATGCCGAGCGCGGCGGTGAACTCGGCGCGCAGGATGGGCACGGCCCAGCGCCGCTTCTGCTCCTCGGTCCCGAAGGTGAGCAGGGAGGCGGCGATGATGCCGACGCCCTGCGGGTTGAAGCTGTGGCAGATCCGGCGCCGGGACAGCTCCTCGCGGTGGACGTACTGCTGGACGACGGTGGCGTTGCGACCGCCGAACTCGGGCGGGTTGCCGGGCAGCAGCCAGCCCTCGTCGAACTGGAGGCGCTGCCAGCGCCTGGCCCACTCGGGCAGGTGCGCGGTGGAGCGGGAGCGTTCGGCGGCCTCGGCCTCGGCCGGCAGGTTCGCCTCCAGGAAGGCCACGAACTCGGCCCGGAAGGCCTCCACTTCGGCGTCGAAGGACAGTCTCATACGACCTCCCCGGCGATCGAGTGCTCGGCGATGAACGCCCGGTGTTCGGCGGCCCCGCCCAGCATCAGCTCGCCCGCCTTGGCCCGTTTGACCGCGAACTGCAGGTCGTTCTCCCAGGTGTGTCCCATCGCGCCGAAGAGCTGCACGGCGTTGCGGAACACCAGGGCCTGGCACTCCCCCGCCGACGCCTTGGCCATCGAGGCGGCCAGGCGGCGGCGCGGGTCGTCCTCGGCAATGGTGAGGGCGGCGAAGTAGGCGAGGGCGCGGGCCCGTTCGACGGCCACGTGCATGTCGGCCGCCTTGTGCTGGACGGCCTGGAAGGAACCGATGGGCGCGTCGAACTGCCGTCGGCCGCGCACATGGTCGAGCACCAGGTCCAGGGCGCGGCGGCAGGCGCCGACCATGGTCAGGGCCATGCCGGTGAGCGCGATGTCCCGGGCGCTGTCCGGATCCGCCCCGCCACGGTCGCTTCCGCCCACCCCGACCCGCTCGAAGGTGACGTCGGCGAGGTGCAGGACGGGGTCGAGGACCGGGGTGCGTACGGCGCTCGCCGCGCCGGCCGGTACGACGAAGACGCCCGCGTCGGTGACCACGGCGAAGTGGTCGGCCCGGTCGCCGTCCAGTACGTGGCGGGCGGTGCCGTCGAGGACCCAGCCGCCGTCGGTGGGCCGCGCGGTGACGCCTTCGTAGACGGCCGTGCCGGACTGGCCGGGGTCGCCGAACCCGGGGGCGAGCGGGGCGAATCGGGTGAGCGTCGCCAGGTAGGGGGTGGGGTCGGTGGCCCGGCCCAGCTCCTCCAGGACGATCGCCAGTTCGACCGCGTCGGCCGGGTCGGTCAGCTCGGTCCAGCCGAGGTCCGCGTACGCGCGCCACAGCGGGGCCGGGTCGGCGCCGTCGTCCACGACGGCCCGCACCAGGGCGGGCGGGCACTCCTTGAGGACGGCCTTGTGCACGGTGTCCTGCCACAGCCGTTGCTCGGCGTCGAACTCGAACAGCATCCCGACGGCCTCCCGCGGCGAGAATCGGTGAGAATCGACGAGGATCGACGACGATCGGCGAGAATGCGATTCTCCTCAGGTGGAATTCGAAGTCTCCTCCAGATCTCCGACGGTGTCCAGACTGGATACAGATGCTTGTCGGTGGGCTGCAGTAATGTTCTCCTCATGGCACAGAAGGCGGAGCAGCCCGTGAGCACACCGACCGAGGAACCGGCCTGGAAGCAGCGCGCGGTCGAGCGTTCCACCCAGGCGGCGAAACGCCGGGCGGAGCAGAGGGTGGAGCGGTTCCTCGACGCGGCCCAGGCGATCATGGCGGAGAAGGGCACGACCGACTTCACCGTGCAGGAGGTCGTCGACCGGTCCAAGCAGTCGCTGCGCAGCTTCTACCAGCACTTCGACGGCAAGCACGAGCTGCTGCTCGCCCTGTTCGAGGACGCGATGAGCAAGTCCGCCGACCAGTTGCGGGCGATCGCGGCGGAGCAGTCCGCCCCGCTGGACCGGCTCAGGGTGGTCGTCCAGGAGCTGTTCGAGAGCTCGCGCCCCGACCTGACCGGCCGGCAGCGTCCGCTGTTCAGCGACTTCGCGCTGCGCCTGCTGGTCTCACACCCGGCCGAGATGCGGGTGGCGAACGCGCCCCTGCTGACGCTGTTCACCGACCTGATGCAGGAGCTGGAGGACGCGCACCTGCTCCGCGAGGGCTTCAAGCCCAAGCGGGTGGCGGCGCTGACCATGCAGACCGTCATGTTCAACGCCCAGTCGAGCGGCCAGGACGCGGCCCACCCGCTGACCGCGGACGAGATCTGGGACTACTGCGCCAACGGGATCACCAGCGACTGAGCCAGGCGAGAGCGCCAGGCGAGAGCGCCGTTCTCATATCTGGATAGTGGGACTACCCTCACGGGCATGCCACTTGCCGTGAGTGAACTCTGGGACGACCTTCTGCACTGCCTCGACCTCCGGGGGCACGACGAGAAGACCGGCCCCGTCTACGAGGCGGGCAACCAACGACTCGGCTACCACCGCCTGTTCGGCGGGCAGTTGCTGGCCCAGTTCGTCCGGGCGGCTCAACTGAGCTGCCCGGGCAAGGGCGTCAAGTCCCTGCACGCCCTGTTCGCGCGGGCGGGCCGGCCGGAGGAGCCCGTCCGCTACGAGGTGGAGCGCCACCACGACGGCGGTTCCTTCGCCGCACTGACCATCGTCGCCCGGCAGGCGAAGGGCGTGGTGGCCACCGCTTCGGTGTCCCTGCACATCCCGGAGGACGGCCCGGCCCGGCAGACGGTCCCGGCCGTGCCCGCACCGCCCGGCCCCGAACACCGCACGGATCTCCACCCGATCCCCTGGGAGACGCGGGCCGCCACCGACCTGGACACCCCGGTCGCCGAACCGCCCGAGTACGACGTGTGGATGCGCCTCCCGGCCGACGGGGCGGCGGAACTGGCCCCGGCGCTCACCGCCTACGCCACCGACCTGACCCTCATCGGCACCGCCCTGCGCCCCCTGGCCGGTATCACCCAGCACGACTCCGGCACGGCGTTCGCCTCCGCCGTCACCTCGCACACGGTCTGGTTCCACCGCCCGTTCGGCGCCGACGGCTGGCTGCTGCTGCGCCAGCACAGCCCGGTCCTCGCGCACGGCCGCTGCTTCGGCCGGGGCGACGTCCTCACCGAGGACGGCTCCCTCGTCGCGTCCTACGCCCAGGAGGCCCTGCTGCGCTTCACCGGGGAGCCGGCATGAGGCCGTACCGGGTCGTCCAGTGGGCCACCGGCACGATCGGCGCCCGCTCTCTGCGCGGGATCATCGGGCACCCCGGCCTCACGCTGGCCGGCGTGTACGTCCACACCCCGGCCAAGGCGGGCCGCGACGCGGGCGAGTTGTGCGGGACAGGACCGACCGGGGTCACCGCGACCCGCGACGTCGGGAACATCCTGTCCCTGGGCGCCGACTGCGTGCTCTACGCGCCACTCACCTGCGATGTCGACGAGGTGTGCCGGCTGCTGGCCTCGGGGGCCAACGTGGTGACCACGCGGGGCGAGTTCCACCATCCGGGGAGCATGGATCCCGACGTACGCGCCCGGGTCGAGGAGGCGTGCGCACGGGGTGGCAGCTCGATCCACAGCACGGGCAGCAGCCCCGGGTTCATCACCGAGGCGGTGCCGCTCGTGCTGACGTCCCTGGCGCGGCGCCTCGACAGCCTGACCATCGACGAGTACGCCGACCTGTCCCGACGCCCCTCCCCCGAGCTGCTGTTCGGGGTGATGGGCTTCGGCGTGGCACCGGCGGAGTTCGACGAGCGGCGGCTGTCCGGGGCCCGTACCAGCTTCGGTCCGTCGCTGCGGCTGGTCGCGGACGCGCTGGGGATGCCTCTCGACTCCCTTGAGGCATCGGGCGAGTTGGCGACCGCGCGCCGCCCGGTCCGCATCGCCGCGGGCGAGTTGGCCGCCGGTACGGTCGCGGCCCAGCGGCTCGTGGTGACCGGGGTGCGGGCAGGCCGTCCACTGCTGCGTTTCCGGGCCACCTGGTACTGCACCAGGGACCTCGATCCGGCCTGGGACCTGGGGGACACGGGCTGGCATCTCTCGGTCGAGGGCGACGCCCCGCTGGAGGTCGGCATCCGGTTGCCGGTGCCGCTCGACCGGATGGCCGAGGTGTCACCGGCGTACACGGCCAACCGTGCGGTCAACGCCGTGCCGGTGGTGTGCGAGGCGGCACCGGGGATCCGTACGACGCTCGATC
This sequence comes from Streptomyces sp. NPDC048278, assembly GCF_040652195.1. Taxonomy (NCBI): domain Bacteria; kingdom Bacillati; phylum Actinomycetota; class Actinomycetes; order Kitasatosporales; family Streptomycetaceae; genus Streptomyces; species Streptomyces sp. NPDC048278. Next base: position 92,003 of record NZ_JBEZLP010000028.1, on the reverse strand, counting down.
TGCCGCAGATCACGGCGGCTCCGGCGTAACCCGCCGGAGCCGCGCGGCCCCCATGGCCGGCGTCAGGGCGCCGGTACCTCCACCACCATCGCCGACCCCATCCCGCCCCCGGCGCACATCGACGCGACGCCGATCCCGCCGCCCCGGCGGCGCAGTTCGTGCACGAGCGTGACGAGCATGCGGGCGCCGGTGGCGGCGACGGGGTGGCCGAGGGAGCAGCCGCTGCCGTTGACGTTGACCCGGTCGGGGTCGAGGCCGAGGAGGCGGACGGCGGCCACGGTCACCGAGGCGAAGGCCTCGTTGATCTCGTAGAGGTCGACGTCCGCGGTGGTGAGTCCGGCGCGGGCGAGCGCCTTCGGGATGACCTTGACGGGTGAGAGCCCGGTCTCCGCGGGGTCCACGCCCACCGACGCCCAGGACCGTACGGTCGCCAGCGCGGTCAGGCCCTGCGCGGTTGCCGTCGCCTCGCTCGCGACGACCAGGGCCGCGGCCCCGTCGTTGCCCCCGCAGGCGTTGCCCGCGGTGATGCTGAAGCCGTCGATCTCCGGGTGCAGCGGCTTGAGGGCGGCGAGCTTCTCCAACGAGGTGTCACGGCGCGGGTGTTCGTCGACCGAGAAGCGGCCGTGCGGCGTGTCGACGGGGACGGTCTCGGCGTCGAACCGGCCCTCGTCGATGGCGCGTACGGCGTTGCGGTGCGAGCGCAGCGCCCAGGCGTCCATCTCCTCGCGGCTGACGCCGGCCCGCTGGGCGACGTTCCAGCCGATGGTGATCGACATGTCGCTGTTGGGGGCGTCCGGGCGGTCGGGGTGGGTGGGCGGCATCCAGGGCTCGACCCAGGCTCCGTCGACACGGAAGGCCGACTTCGGGGCCGTGGAGGCGGAGTTGACGCCTCCCGCGATCACCAGTTCGTCCATCCCGGCGCGGATGCTCGCGGCGGCGTCGGCGACGGCGGCCAGACCGGCGGCGCAGTGCCGGTTGACGGCCACCCCCGGGATCCCGGTGAGCCCGGTGGTCAGGGCGGCGTGCCGGGCGAGGACGCCGCCGCCGTAGAGGCCCTCGCCGAGGATGACGTCGTCGACGCCGTCCGGGTCGAGCCCGGCCGCGGCGGCCCCGACGATGTGGTGGGCCAGTTCGAAGGCGGTGGTGTCGCGCAGGGTCCCCTTGCGGGCGGTGCCGACGGGGGTGCGCAGGGCGGACACGATGACTGCCTCGGGCATGGAGGTCTCCAACTCGGCGGGCCGGACAGGGATCTCAGCACACTGCGAGAATGCTACTCTCCTCATACTAGAACCATGTATCCCTGGGAGGGGAGTCGCGATGCGGGTTCAAGGGGCGTCAGCGGTCGTGGTGGGCGGGGCCGGAGGTCTGGGCGAGGCGACCGTCCGCCGGCTGCACGCGGCGGGAGCGTCCGTGGTCGTCGCCGACCTCGCCGACGAGAAGGGCAAGGCCCTGGAGGAGGAGCTGGGGGTCCGGTACGTGCGCACGGACGCCACCGACGAGAGCCACGTCCTTGCGGCGCTCGGGGAGGCGGAGTCGCTGGGCCCGCTGCGGATCTCGGTGGACGTGCACGGCGGTCCGGCGAGCGGCGGCCGGCTGGTCGGCAGGGACGGCGAGCCCCTCGACCTCGCCGGGTTCCGGCGGACCGTCGACATCTACCTGACCGGCGTCTTCAACGTCCTGCGGCTGGCCGCCGCCGCGATGGCCCGGCAGGAACCCGTGGACGAGGACGGCGGCCGGGGGGTCGTCGTCAACACCGCGTCGATCGCGGCCTACGAGGGCCAGATCGGGCAGCTGCCGTACGCGGCGGCCAAGGGCGGGGTCGCGGCCATGACCCTGGTGGCCGCCCGCGACCTGTCCCCGCTCGGCATCCGGGTGGTCACGGTCGCGCCGGGCACGTTCCTGACGCCCGCCTACGGCAAGGCCGGCGACCAGCTGGAGGAGTACTGGGGGCCGCAGGTCCCGCACCCCCGGCGGATGGGCCGCTCCCCCGAGTACGCGGCCCTCGTCCAGCACATCTGCGAGAACGACTATCTCAACGGCGAGGTGATCCGCCTGGACGGGGCGCTGCGCTTCCCGCCGAAGTGAACCCTGCCCTGGGGCGCCCGCCTCACTTCTCCCGGTTCGTGAGGCGGGCGAGGGTGTCCCTGAAGTCGTCGGTCTGGAAGGACTGTTCCTCGGCGGTCGTGGCGTAGTCGAGGGTGGCCAGGACCGCGCGTTCCAGGTGCAGGTTGAGGATGCGTTTGGTGCTCTCCGCCGCCTGCCGGGGCAGTCCCGCGATCCGCTTGGCGCAGGCGGTCGCCTCGGCGAGCGGATCGGCCACGACGTGGTTGGCCAGGCCGAGGGCGACGGCCTTCTCGGCCGGGATACGGGCGCCGGTGAGCGCGTACTCCTTGGCGAGCAGCAGGCTGGTGTGCAGGGGCCAGGTGAGCGGGCCGCCGTCGGCCGCGACCAGGCCGACCTGGACGTGCGGGTCGGCGAGGTAGGCGGACTCGGCCATGTAGACGATGTCGCTGAGCGCGACCAGGCTGCAACCGAGGCCCACGGCGGGGCCGTTGACCGCGGCGACGACGGGGACCCGGCAGCGGACCATCCCCAGCACCAGGTCCCGGCCGTGGGCGATGGTCCTGGCCCGCAGGTCGGGATCCTGTCGGATCTCGTCGAGGTAGCCGAAGTCACCGCCCGCCGAGAACGCCGTTCCCGCCCCGGTGAGTACGGCGGCCCGCGCGTCCCGGTCGTCGGCGAGCCGGGGCCAGAGCCGGGCGAGGCCGGTGTGCAGCGGGTCGTTGACGGCGTTGAGCGCGTCGGGCCGGTTGAGGGTGATGATCCGCAACGGCCCGTCCGCGCGGACCTCGATCTCCGCAGGCATGTCGTACATGTGCTGACCGTCCGTCATGTCAGGCTCCCAGTCCGAGGATCCGCGAGGCGATGATGTTCTTCTGGATCTGCGAGGTGCCGCCCATGACGCTCTGCGCGCGGCTGTAGAGGTAGGTGTGCAGAAGTTCCGGGTCGTCGGTGCCGCCGACGGCCAGGGCCGCGTGGCCCACCGTCTGTTCGGTCCAGGTCATGAGGAGCTTGTCCAGGGAGCCCTCGGGGCCGTGGGAGACGCCGTCGAGCTGCTCGGAGAGCCTGCGGCGCACATGCAGGCGCAGCATCTCCGTCTCCACGACCGCCCAGGCGAGCTCGGGCGGCGGGGGGCCAGGGGTGCGGGCCACGAGGTCGCCGACGATCTTCCCGTAACGGGCCGAGAAACCGAGGGTGGAGGGTTCGCGCTCGTGTCCGACGACGGTCATGGCCAGCGCCCAGCCCTCCCCCGGCGCGCCGACCATCTGGTCCGCGGGCACGGTCGCGCCGTCGAACAGGACCTGCCCGAACTCCTTGGTCACCCCGCTCATCATCTTCAACGGGCGCTGTTCCACGCCGGGTTGGTCCATGGCGACGACGAACGCGGAGATGCCCCGGTGGCGGGGTGCGTCCGGGTCGGTGCGGGCGAGGAGCAGGCACCAGTCGGCGACGTCGGAGTAACTGGTCCAGATCTTGTGGCCGTTCACCACATAGGTGTCGCCGTCTCGGGTGGCGCGGGTGGTGAGGGAGGCGAGGTCGGAGCCGGCGCCGGGTTCGCTGAAGCCCTGGCACCAGCGCTCGGTGCCGTCGATCATGCCGGGCAGGAAGCGGCGGCGCAGTTCCTCGCTGCCGTGCCGGCCGAGGCCCTGGACGAGGTAGCCGAGGCTGGGTCGGGCCGGGGCGCCGGCGCGGACCAACTCCTCGTCGAGGATGACGTCGTAGACCGGCGGGAGGTCGTGGCCACCGTACCGCTCGGGCCAGGAGAGGCCGAAGAATCCGGCCGCGTGCAGGGCGCGGTGCCAGTCGCCCTGGCGGGCCCAGTACGCGTCGCCGGAGGTGGGGAAGGCGCCGGCGTGCTCGGCCAGCCAGGTGCGCAGGCGGTCGCGGAAGGCGGCCTCCTCGGGAGCGTCACGAAAGTCCACGGTCGATCTCCTCCAGGCGCACGGGGAACAGGTCGGCGGACGTCAGCGCCCGGCGCAGATGGACATGGGCGAGACACTCCCAGGTGTTGCCGATGCCGCCGTGCACCTGGACGGCGGTCTCGCAGACGGTGCGGGCGGCGCGGGCGCAGTAGAGCTTGGCGATCCGGGCGGCCCTGAGGGCCTCGGCGGGCGGCAGTTCGTCGACGGCCCAGGCCGCGTGCCGCAGGACGCTGACCGAGCCCTCGATCAGGGCCAGTCCTTCGGCGAGGAGATGGGCGACGGCCTGGTAGGAGCCGATCGTCCGGCCGTACTGTTCGCGGATCCTGGCGTAGTCGCAGGCGAGGGTGTGCGCGCCGCGGGCCGCGCCGACGAGGTCGGCGGAGGTGGCGACCAGGGCCAACGCCCGCCAGCGGTGGGCCGCTTCGGCGGTGACCGTGCCGATCTCCTCGGGAGCCCCGCGCAGTTCGGCGGTGCGGCGGGTCAGGTCGGCGCCGGCGGCTAGGGGGCCGATGTCGGCGGACAGCACCCCGTTGCCCACGAGGGCCAGGGCGTGCCGCATGCCACGCGTGTCCCAGGCCCGTCCGGTCACGGAACCGGTCGCCGAGCCGGGCACGGCCACGGCCACGGTCGCCGAGGAGAGCTCGGGGGCCAGGCCGTCGGCGAGCACCGGCCCGAGGAACGGTACGTCGACCAGTCCGCGCCCGAACTCCTCCACCACCAGGGCCACTTCGACACCGGAGGCGCCGTCCGAGCGCAACGCCCGCCAGCCGGTGGCCTCGACCGCCTTCTCCAGCCGGGCGACCCGGTCGGCGTCGTCCAGTGCGAGGACCGAGCCGGGGCCCAGGTCATCAGCCAGGCGAGCTGCCGCGTCCCGGAGTTGGCGTTGCTCAGCTGTCAGCCGTACGTCCATCGCGCTCCTTGAGATGCCCTGCCTTGGGAAGCTCTTCCTTGGGAAGCTCTTCCTTGACCAGCCGTTCCTTGAATGCCTGCTCCTTGAATGCCTGCTCCTTGAGAACCTGCTCCTTGAGCACTCGCCGCAGCACCTTCCCCGAGGGCAGGCGCGGGATCTCGGTCACGAACTCCACGCGGCGCGGCCGTTTGTAGGAGGCCAGCCGGCTGCCGACCAGGTCGACGAGTTCGGCTGCCTCGACGGGCGCGGCCCGCCGTACCGCCGCCACGACCGCCTCCCCGTCGGCGCCGTCGGGGACGCCGAACACCGCACAGTCGGCGACCGCCGGATGACCGTGCAGGACGGCCTCGACCTCGGCTGGGGCCACCTGGAAGGCCCGCACCTTGATCATCTCCTTCGAGCGGTCGGTGAGGTACACCCAGCCGTCCGCGTCGACGCTGCCGACGTCACCGGTGCGGTACCAGCCGTCGTGCAGGGCGTCGGCCGTGGCCTCGGCCGGCAGGTAGCCGGCCATCAGGGACGCGGAGCGCACCTCGACCTCCCCGGTCTCGCCCGGGCCGACCGGCTCCCCGGTGTCCAGCGAGACGACCCGCAGGCGCACCCCGGGGACGGGACGCCCGGGCGTGTCCAGCCGGGCTCCGTCGAGCGGGTTGCAGGCGATGACGGGCAGCTCGCTCGCCCCGTAGGCGGGCACCCAGGCGACGCCCGTCCGCCGGGTCACCGTCTCGGCGATGCTCGGGGTCACCGGCGTGGCGCCCCACATGATGTACCGCAGCGAGGACAGGTCGTATGACTCCAGTTTCGGGTGGGAGGCGAGGGCGAGCGCGATCGGGGCGACGGCCATCTCCACGGTGATGCGGTCCAGTTCGATGTGGTGCAGCAGCCGGTCCAGGTCGAAGCGGCGGTGCAGCCGCAGCCGGGCGCCGGTTTCGAGGGCCGTGACGATGTTGAGCAGGCCCAGGATGTGCGAGGGCGGGGTGGCGATCTGCAAGCGGTCGCGGGCGGTCAGGCCGAGGGCGTCCCGCCAGTGGCGGACGGCGGCGGCCAGCGAGCCGTGGGTGTGACGGACGGCCTTGGGCATCCCGGTGGTGCCCGAGCTGAACACCAGCACCGCGTCGGCGTCCTGGTCGACGGGCACCTCGTCCGCCCGTCCCGGCACGATCGGCTCGTCCAGGTGCAGCATAGGCATCAGGCCGTCGAGCACCGGGTGGTCGCCTACGGCTTGGTCCGGTTCGGTGACGGCCAGGGCGTGCTCCACCTCGCCCCGCTTCCAGGCCGGGCTGAGCAGGACCACCGCCGCGCCCAGCCGCCAGACGGCCTGTACGGCGATCACGAACTCGGGCCGGTTGGACGACATCAGCGCCACCCGCTCCCCCGCCCGCAGCCCCCGCCGGGCCAGTGTCCCGGCCAGCCCGTCCGCGAGCGCGGTCAGCTCGGCTCGGCTGTACTCCCGGTCCTCGAAGACCAGCGCGGCCCGTTCGGTCATCTCTCGCTCCCGCCCGTTGAGAGGGTCCCCTTCATCAGGTGAGAATAGTATTCTCATTGGGACAGAACCTTGATACCAGAGCTTGAGGAGGGCGTCCATGGCGAGCCCGGCCCTGTTCCGGCGTGCGACCGTCGTCAAGATCGTCCAGGAGACCGCCGACGCCCGGACCTTCGTGCTGGACCCGCACGACGGCCCGTTCACCTATCTGGCCGGGCAGTTCTGCGTGTTCCGGGTCCGGGTCGACGGGCGGGACCTGCTGCGTTCGTACTCGATGTCGAGCGCTCCGGAGTCCGACGCCGAGCTGACGACGACGGTCAAGCGCGTCCCGGGAGGCAGGGTCTCCAACTGGCTCCTCGACCGCGTCAGTGAGGGCGACGAGCTCGAACTGACCGAGCCCCGCGGCAAGTTCTGCCTGCGCCCGGCCGGGACACCGCTTCTCGGCTTCAGCGGCGGCAGCGGTGTCACCCCGATCCTCTCCCTGGCCAAGAGCACCCTCGCCGGCACCGGGCGGAGCGTCCGGCTGCTCTGCGCCGACCGCGACCGGGACGCGGCGATCTTCCGCTCGGTGCTGGAGGAGCTGTCCGCCCGGTACCCGGGGAGGCTGACGGTCGTACGGCACCTCGATGCCGAGCGTGGGTTCCTGGACCCTGACGGCATACGGGAGTTCGTCGGGGCGGACACCGACGCGGACGCGTACGTGTGCGGGCCGGAGCCCTTCATGGAGCTGGTGGAGGCGGCGCTGCCCGGTCCGGGGCGGGTCTTCAGCGAGCGTTTCGGCGGCGGTGCGGCCGTACCCGCGGTCAACGGCACCAAGGCGCCGGAGGACACCGGGACCGTCACCGTCCTGCTGGGCGGCGCCCGCGTCTCGGTGCCCAAGCACCCGAACGAGACCCTCCTGCAGAGCGCCCGCCGGGCCGGTCTCACCCCGCCGTTCTCCTGCGAGGCGGGCAACTGCGCCACCTGCATGGCCAGGGTGACGGAGGGCAGCGTGACGATGCGGGTGAACGACGTCCTCACCGAGGAGGAGGTCGCCGAGGGATACGTGCTCACCTGTCAGGGCGTGCCGGACGAGGGGTCAGTCACCGTCCACTACGAGTGAGCCGTGTTCGCCGAGGCGGGGCGGCGGCCGGAACTCGGGCTGGTATCCGGCGACCCGGACCGGGCTGCCGACCAGCCGGAAGCCGCCCGCCCGCACGATCATCTCCGGGGTGGCGTCCAATGCCTCGGGCAGGGTGCGCACGGCTGCCGCCGGGACGCCGAGCGGGCGCAGGCGCGCCTCCCAGCCCTTGGCCGTGTCGGCGGCCAGGGCCCGGGTGACGGCGGCGAGGACCTCGTCGCGGCGGGCGGCCCGCTCGGCCATCGTCGGGAAGCCGTCGATCCCGGCCTCGGCGGCGAAGGCCCGCCAGAAGCCGTCGTGCGTGACGAACAGCGCCAGGTACCCGTCGCCCGTGGGGAAGAGCTGGGCCGGTACGTAGTAGGAGTGGGCACCGTGGGGCATGCGGCGGGGTTCGACGCCGTCGTTGAGGTAGGCGGCGGCGCGGTAGTTGAGCTGGGCGAGCATCACGTCCCGCAGGGCGACCTCCACTTGGCCGCCGCGCCCGGACACGATCTGCGCGAGCAGCCCCAACGCGGCGGTCAGGGCGGCCGAGTTGTCGGCGGAGGAGTAGCCGGGCAGGGTCGGCGGACCGTCGGGGTCCCCCGTGAGCGCGGCGACGCCGGTCGCGGCCTGGATGACGTAGTCGAAGGCCGGATCGTCGCCCGCGTCCAGCCCGTAGCCGGTCACGGCCACGCAGACGATCCGTTCGTTGAAGCGGCGCAGAGCGTCGTAGGTGAGACCCAGGCGCCGGATCACCGACGGCTTGAGGTTCACCAGCAGTGCGTCCGCGTCGGCGGCCAACTCGCCGAGCCTGGCCTGCCCTTGCCCGGTCGTGAGGTCGAGGCGGATGCTGCGCTTGTTGCGGTTGATGCTGGCGAAGTAGGCGTCGCCGACCTGCCGGGAGAGGTCGCCGCCGGGCGGCTCGATCTTGGTGACCTCGGCGCCGAGGTCGGCGAGCAGCATGGTGGCGAAGGGACCCGCGAGGATGTGGCCGACCTCCAGGATCCGCAGCCCGGCCAGCGGTCCGGGGTTCACCGGAACTCCGCCGCGAGACCGGCGATCATCTCCCGGGTACGGCGTTTGGAGGCGACCAGTTCCTCGCGGCCGTCGCCGAGGGGCAGCAGGCGTACGGACAGGTCGGTGACGCCCGCGTCCGCGAACCGCCGGAACCGGGCGGCGACGGCCGCCTCGTCGCCGGCCGTGCACAGGTCGCCGACGTCCTTGGCGTCGCCGTACTCCAGCAGTCGCTGGTAGTTGGGCGAGATCTCCGCCTCGCCGAGAATCCGGTTCGCGCGTTCCCGCGCCGCGTCGACCTCGGAGGGGCGGCACAGGCAGACCGGGATGCCCGCGACGACCCTCGGCGCCGGACGTCCGGCGGCCTCGGTGGCCTTGGTGATGCGGGGGACGACGTGTTCGGCGACGGCCCGCTCGTCGGCCATCCACAGCACGGTCCCGTCGGCCCGCTCGCCCGCGAGGGCCAGCATGACCGGGCCGAGGGCAGCGAGCAGGACCGGCAGGGGTGCCACGGGGCCGAGGTCGAGCGGGTTGTGCACGGTGTAGGTGGCGTTCTCGACGTCGATGGGGCCGGGGCCGCGGCGGGCCGCGTCCAGGATGTCGAGGTAGTCGCGGGTGAGCCCGGCCGGGCGCTCGTAGGGCAGGCCGAGCATGTCCTGGACGATCCAGTGGTGCGAGGGGCCCACGCCCAGCGCGAGCCGTCCGCCGGTGGCCGCCTGCGTGGACAGGGCCTGGCGGGCGAGCGCAACGGGGTGCTGGGCCTGGAGCGGTACGACGGCCGTGCCCAGCTCGATCCGCGAGGTGCGCGCGCCCATCAGCGCGACGGCGGTCAACGCGTCGAAGTCCGTGGGGATCTGCGGGATCCAGGCGGTGTCCAGGTCCGCCGACTCGGCCCACTCCACGTCCGTGAGCATCCGCGCCACCTTGCGGGTGGAGTCGCCCCGCTCGGGCCCGATCATGACACCGATCCGCACGTTCCCTCCAGTTGTCCGGGTGCGGGCCCCGCTCCTGCGAGGAGCCGGGGAAAGTCAGGGGATTCAGAGGGGATTCAGGGGGACGCCGTGAGGGCGCGCACCTCGGCGACCACGACGTCCAGCGGGGTGCCGGTGGGGAACACCCCCGCCGCGCCCGCGGCCTTGAGCCGCGGCACGTCCGCGGGCGGGATCGTGCCGCCGACGACGACCGCGATGTCCCCGGCGTCCGCGGCCCGCAGGGCCTCGACCGTCTTCGCCGTCAGCGCCAGATGCGCGCCGGAGAGCATGCTGAGGCCGACCATCGCCACGTCCTCCTGGACGGCGGTGGCCACGATGTCGTCGACGCGCTGCCGGATGCCGGTGAAGACGACCTCGAAGCCCGCGTCGCGCAGGGCCCGCGCCACGATCTTGGCGCCCCGGTCGTGGCCGTCCAGGCCGGGCTTGGCGATGAGCACGCGGATCCCCATCAGAACACCACCGGTTGCCGGAACTCGCCCCACACGTTCTTCAGCGCCGTGACCATCTCGCCGACCGTGCAGTAGGCGTTGGCGCAGTCGATCAGGGGGCCCATCAGGTTGTCGGTGCCCTCGGCAGCCCGGGAGAGGGCGGCCAGCCGGGCTCGGACGTCGGCCGGGTCGCGTTCGGCCCGGACGCGGGCGAGGCGTTTGAGCTGGGTCTCGCGGCCCCGCGCGTCGAGTTCGTAGGTGGCGATCTCCGGGGCGGGTTCGTCCGCGTCGACGTACCGGTTGACGCCGACGACCGGGCGGGTGCCGGCCTCGACCTCCTGGTGGATCCGGTAGGCCTCGTCGGCGATGAGCCCTTGCAGATAGCCGTCCTCGATGGCCCGGACCATGCCGCCGTGCGCCTCCAGATCGGCCATGATCTCGACGATCCGCTCCTCGGTGGCGTCGGTGAGGGCCTCGACGAAGTAGGAGCCGCCGAGCGGGTCGGCGACCCGGGCGACGCCGGTCTCGTGGGCGAGGATCTGCTGGGTGCGCAGGGCGAGGGTCGCCGACTCCTCGCTGGGCAGGGCGAACGGCTCGTCCCAGGCGGCGGTGAACATCGACTGGACCCCGCCGAGGACGGACGCGAGCGCCTCGTAGGCGACCCGGACCGTGTTGTTGCGGGCCTGCGGGGCGTACAGCGAGGCGCCGCCGGCCACGCAGCCGAAGCGGAACATGGCCGCCTTGTCGGACGCGGCGCCGTACCGCTCCCGCACGATGGTCGCCCAACGCCTGCGTCCGGCACGGTACTTGGCGATCTCCTCGAAGAAATCGCCGTGCGTGTAGAAGAAGAAGGAGACTTGCGGGGCGAACTGGTCGATCGTCATCCGCCCGCGCTCCAGCACGGTGTCGCAGTACGTCACCCCGTCCGCGAGCGTGAACGCCATCTCCTGCACGGCGTTGGCGCCCGCGTCCCGGAAGTGCGCCCCGGCCACGGAGATCGCGTTGAACCTCGGCACCTCGGCGGCGCAGAACTCGATGGTGTCGGCGATCAGCCTGAGCGACGGCTCGGGCGGCCAGATCCAGGTGCCGCGGGAGGCGTACTCCTTGAGAATGTCGTTCTGGATGGTGCCGGTGAGCTTCGCCCGGGGGACTCCCCGGCGCTCGGCGGCGGCCACGTAGAACGCGAGCAGGATCGCCGCCGTGCCGTTGATGGTGAAGCTGGTGCTGATCCGGTCCAGCGGGATGCCCTCGAACAGCACCTCGGCGTCGGCCAGCGTGTCGACGGCGACCCCGACCCGGCCGACCTCCTCGCTCACCTCCGGGTCGTCGGAGTCGTAACCGCACTGGGTGGGCAGGTCGAGCGCCACGGAGAGGCCCGTCCCGCCCTGTTCCAGCAGGTAGTGGTAACGCCGGTTCGACTCCTCGGCGGTGCCGAACCCCGAGTACTGCCTCAGCGTCCACAGCCGCCCCCGGTACCCGGACGCGTAGTTGCCGCGCGTGAACGGGAACGCACCCGGCACGGGCGGCTCGGCACCCCGGTCCGCCGGTCCGTAGACCGGCTTCAGCGGGATGCCGGACGAGGTCTGCACGAAGTCATCCATCGCCCGGATACGCTACTTGCACAAAAAGAGAATGCCAATACCGCGAGCGAGAATTACCCTACCCTCTGCAAGTGGCGGTGCTGAAGCGCCCCGAAAGGGGCGCGGGGCGGAGACATGTGCGGCTCCGCCGCGTGGGCGCGACCAGCCCCCACGCGCCCGCAACCGCGCACCCTCCCACGCCCCCCGACGCCCCCCGCGGAGCGCACGGCCTCACTCCTCCCCCACCGCCGCGCACAACCCCCCGTCCACGGCGACATCCACGCCCGTCACGAAGCTCGCCTCGTCCGACAGCAGGAACGCGGCGACGGCCGCGACCTCCTCGCACCGGCCGACACGCCCCAGCGGCGTACTCTCGACGAGCTCCCGAACCGACGCGTGCCGCGCCATCTCGAACCGCGTCTGCGGGGTGTCGATCGCGCCGGGCGACACCGAGCACACCCGGGCGCCCACCGGTCCGAGCCGCACCGCCTCGGCGCGGACGAAGCGGTGCACGCCGTAGGTGGCCCACGGGTACGCCCAGGCGGGATCCTCGACGGCCGGGCCCACCGCCTCGCGGACCCGGTCGAGGAAGTCCTCCTGCAACGGGTCGTCGAGGACCGCCGCGACCGCCGGGTCGGGGTCGACGTGGGCGATCAGCGGGGACACGGAGGCCAGGTACACGAACGCCGTTCCGGCACCGGCCAGCGGACGCAGCGCCTCGGCGACCAGCGCGGTCGCGACGAAGTCGGCCTGGAGCATGCCCCGCCAGTCGGCCTCCTCGGGAGTGACGCCCTCGGCGTGCGCGACGGCCCGGAGCGTGCCGAGTTCCCCGGCCCGCGCGGCCAGCCGGGCCATGTCGTCGCGGTCGGCGGTGTCGCCCGCGAACGGTTCGGCGACGGCCCGCCCGCCGTGGCCCGACAGGTCCTTCGCGAACGCGGCCACGGCGGCCTCGTCACGGTCGACGAGCAACAGCACGTCCACCATGTCGGCCAGGCGGCTCGCGCATGCCTGCCCCGTCCCGCGACCGGCACCGGTGGCAATACCTACCGTGGTCATGCGCCACTCCTCACTAGAGACACTCGTCACAGGACGAGTGTCTCTCGGGTGGCGGCTTCCGGGCTCCGGCGGGGCCCGGAGACCGCGTCAGGAGGTGCACACGCTCTTGAGCCGGTCGGCCGCGGCGTCGATCCTGCTGGAGTCGGGATGGGTGTCGCCGTTCAGGATCGCCTTGTTGTAGTCCTTGATCGCCTTGTTGAGGTCGTCGACCGCCTTGTCGACCTTGCCGTGGTCGGCGTTGTCGTCCGTCTTGTCGTTGATCTTGTCCAGGTTCTTCTCGATGACGGTGATGGACTCCTCGGTCCGCGTCGGGTCCTGGATCGCGCCGGCGCCGGCCTTGTTGATGGCGGTGATGCTGTCCGCGATCGAGTCGGCGTTGGTGAGGCAGTCCAGCGAGTCGTCGGGGTCGCATCCGGTGGCGAGGGCGGCGGTCAGGGCGACGGCGGCTGCGGTGGTGGCGAGGACGGTGAAACGGCGGCGTCGGTCGACGGCCATGGGGTCGGTCCCTTCTGACGGCGGCGCGCTCGCGGCCACCGGCGGAATTCCTCGGCACGAGAGCCAGGTGCTCTCGAACTCTGCCGACCACGATCCCGTCCCCCGCCCGACGCGACGATGGAGCGGGCTCCCGGATCCCGGGTGTAGCCCGCTCCACCCCGTGGGTGCGTACGTCAGACCGTCTGCGGGACCGGGGTCTCGGCCTCGCCGAGCCGCCTGCTCCGCGGTACGAGCGCGACCAGCACCGTCCCGAGGGCACAGCATCCGACGACGAGCCAGAGACCGTTGGTGAAGCCCTGGTCGAGGTAGAACTGCGTGCCCTTGAGGACCACCCCGTGCTGGGCCATGACCACGAAGGCCAGCTGGGAGACGATGATCTGGGCGACGCCCTGGGCGAGGGTCTGGGCGCCGTTGGCGAGGGCCTGTTCGGCGGGCGAGACCACCTCGATGATCATGATGGGGACGACGGCGACGACCATGCCGGTGCCGAGGCCCGCGAGCACGCCCCAGGCCACGATCTGGGGGCCGCTGTGGTGCAGGTGGGTGCCGATGCCGTAGCCGATGACCGTGCACACCGAGCCGATGGCCAGCAGGATCCGGGCGTCCACACGGCGGGCGATCCAGCCGGTGCCCACGGCCCCGACGATGATCATCGCGCTGATCGGGCTGGTGACGATGGCGTTGTGGGTACCGGACCAGCCGAGGCCCTCGGAGACGTGCGGGATGTTCGGCATCAGCACGAGCAGCTGGATGACCACGCCGACGGCGCTGAGCGAGCCCGCCGCCACGGACGTGGCCAGCAGCACGGTCCACACGGGCCGGCGCCGGGTCATGGCCGGCGGGAACAGCGGCTCGGCCACCCGGCGCTCGACGAGCAGGAAGGCGATCAGCACGACCACCGCGCCCGCGACGAAGCCGATGAACTTCCCGCTGCCCCAGCCCCAGTCGGCCCCCTCGCCCACCGCGTACACGAGTCCGGTGACCCCGGCGCCGAGGAGGAGTCCGCCGGTCCAGTCCATGCGGCCCGCGCTCTGCCGGACCGGGCTCTCCGGGACGAAGAGGGCGACCATCGCGAAGCTCACCGCGGTGCTGACGGCCATGAACCACAGCACGCCGCGGAAGCCGTAGTCGTCGAGCAGCCAGCCGGCCAGGAACGGTCCGCCGAAGGCGACCAGGCCGACGCCGCCGGCGAGGATGCCGCTGGCGATGCCGACCCAGCGGCGCGGGAAGATGTCGCGGGTGATGGCGTACCCGATGGGCATCGTGGCCGCGTAGACACCGGCGAGACCGCGCCCGATGAGCAGGGTGCGGTAGTCGGTGGCGACGGCGGCGAGCAGGTCGCCGGCGAACCCGAGCCCGGTGGCGACGAGCAGGACGCGCTTCTTTCCGAACAGGGCGGCGCCCTTGACCATGAACGGCAGGAAGAAGGTGCCGGTCAGCAGGGTCATCAGGGTGAACCAGGCGATCTGGGTGGTCTGGAAGTGGATCGCGACGTCGGCCTGGGCGATGCCGGACAGCGCGGCGACGAGCGACACGAGCTGGACCGTCCACAACAGCGCGACGACGACGAGCACGTTGCGTGTGGTGGAGCGGGATCTGTCGTCCGCCTGTGGCGGAACGGTCTGCGTCTGGGACATGGGGGCCTTCCGTGGACGGTCGGGGGCGCGGGAAGCCGCCGCGGACAGACACGGCCTGAAGCGCCTTGCCGGAGGGGAGATCGGTCGGGCACAGGGATGAGCCGGCCGATCCGGAACGCCGACGTAGCTCGTCGGCCCGTACGAAGACCGGGATGCGGAGCGGGCCCGGCTTCGCACGTAACGTAGACCTAACGGTCGGTACAATCAATCCTTCGGACAGGATAATTTCCGACGAGCACGGCCACTTCCCCACCAACAGAAAAATGCCGCGCGAATGGAACAATTCGCGCGGCATCGAAAGAACACAGGGAAGACAGGAAGACAGGAAGACAGAGAGAACAGGGCGTCAGATCCTGGCCGTACGGGTCAGGACGACGCGGCCCCCGTCCCGAGCTGTCCGAGCTGGTGCTTGAGGAAGGACCCGGTCCAGGCCATCAGGTCGGTGGGGACGTAGTACCCCTTCTCGTCGTTGATGGCCTCCCAGTTCGCGGCCACGTCCTCGATCGAGGCCGGGCCGCCCTCGTGGGCATAGCCCTCCGTGGAGGCGAGGAAAACGCGCGCGAAGCGGCCCGCCCCGGCGGTGTAGATCTCGCCGTTGACCGGGCAGCTCTCGTGCGCGAGGTAGGCGACCATGGGCGCGACGGCGTCGGACGGCATGTACGGCATGCCCGGGGCGGCCTCGGCGGGCTCCTCCTCGGGGCCGCCGCCCATCCGGGTCATGGCGGCCGGCGCGATCAGGTTGACCTTGATGTTGTGCGGCTCCCCCGCCAGCTTCGCGCTGCGGGCCATGCCGACGGTGCCGGCCTTGGCGGCGGCGTACGACAGGTTGTTGTCCATGCCGAACATGCCGCTGGAGGTGGTCAGGACGACCCGGCCGTAGCGCTGGTCCACGAAGTGCGGCCAGGCGGCGCGCATCGTGTTGAACGAGCCGACGAGGTGCACGGCGAGGTGGCGCTCAAGGTTCTCCGCGTCGATGTCGGGCAAGCCCGCGTACCGGATGATCCCGGCGTTGTTGACCAGGATGTCGATGCGGCCGAAGTGCTCGATCGCGGTGTCCACGATGGCCTGGCCGCCGGCCGGCGTGGAGACGTCGTGGGTGTCCGCGACGGCCTCGCCGCCCGCCGCGGCGATCTCGTCCACGACCTTCTGCGCGGGACCGGCGTCCGAGCCGTCGCCCTCCATGGAGCCGCCCAGGTCGTTGACGACGACCTTCGCCCCGCGCGCCGCCAGGAGACGGGCATGGGCCCGGCCGATGCCACGACCCGCGCCGGTGACCACGGCGACGCGTCCTTCGAAGCTCAACTTGCTCATGCCTGACTCCTGTTGTGCGGCGGTTGGGTGCGGGATACGGAACGCCGGTCCCGTCCGGGCGGGCCGGAACCGGCGGTTGGTGCGAGGCCTTGAAGCCGCTCCGGCTACCAGGTGACCGGCAGCTCGCTGATGCCGAAGGCGAGCGCGTCGGACGGCCGGAAGACGAGGTCGTCCCGGTCGACGGCGAGGCGCAGGGTCGGGATGCGCCGGTACAACGTGCCGTAGACGACCTGGAGTTCGATCCGGGCGAGCTGCTGGCCGAGGCACTGGTGGATGCCCCAGCCGAAGGCGTGGTGGTGGCGCGAGTCCCGGGTGAGATCGAGCTTCTCCGGGTCGGGGAACGCCTGCGGGTCCCAGTTGCCCGCAGGCAGCGGGACGACTATGCCGTCCCCGGCGCTGATCTCGGCGCCCTCGAACTCGAAGTCCTCGGCGGCGATCCGGCGCTGGCCGAACTGGGCGACGGTCAGATAGCGCAGGATCTCCTCGACGGCGGGCGCCGCGTCCTTGGTGTCCTCGATCTGGCGCAGCCTGGCCAGCTGTTCGGGGTTGTCCATGAGCAGCGCCGTGCCCACCGTGATCATGGTCGCGCTGGTCTCGTGACCGGCGATCAGCAGGATCATGGCGAGCAGGGTGGCCTCGGGGAGGGTGAGGTCGCCGTCCTTGATGCGCGCGGCGAAGTCCGAGAGCACGTCCTCGCCCGGCTTCTCCATCTTCGTCTGGAGCAGCGCCGCCAGGTAGCCGCCGAGCGCCTCGTTGGCCTGGTTCTGCTCCTCGGTGGTCTTGTCGCTGCGGGTGGCGAAGGACGCATGCTCGTGGAAGAACTCGTGGTCGTCGTACGGCACTCCGAGCAGCGCGCAGATCATCAGCGAGGGCAGCGGGAGCGACAGCGCGTGCACCAGGTCCACGGGCTTGGGGCCGGCCAGCATCTTGTCGATGAGGTCGTCGGTGATCCGCTGGATCTCCGGGCGCAGCGCCTCCATCCGGGGGCGGGTGAAGGGCCGGGTCATCATGCGGCGGATCCGGGTGTGGTCGGCGCCGTCCGCGTTGAAGATGGTGAGCGGGTGCAGGTGCGCGGTCTCCGCCATGGCCCGGTTCGGGTAGGGGAAGCCGGCCTGCTTGTCGTCCGAGCTGACCCGGGGGTCGGACAGGATGGCGCGCTGTGCGGCGTGGCCCGTGACGAGCCAGGGAGTGCTGCCGTCCCAGATCCGGCCCCGGCTCACCGGGCCCGTCTCGTTCAGGGCGCGCAGCCCGGGCGGCGGGGCGAAGGGGCACTTCGCGTCCCGGTCGTCCTGGTAGTGGTAGACCTGCTCGTCGGGGGCGGTTCGGACCTCTGCCTCGGCCATGAGTTCTCCTACGGTGATGGGGTGGGGGGAAGGAGCGAGCCCGGGCGGGGCTATTCCTCGATGCGGATGGCGAGCGCCGGGCAGACCGCAGCCGCGTTGCGGACCTCGTCGGCCAGTTCCGCGGGCGGGTTCTCGTTGAGCACGACGACGATGCCGTCGTCCTCGCGCTGGTCGAACACGTCCATGGCGGCGGCCACGCACTGTCCGGCCGCGACGCACTTCTCCTCGTCGACGACAACCTTCATGGGATCTCTCCAGCTCGTTCAGGGGGTGGGGGTGGGGGTACGGAAGGCGTCGACGATCTCCTGTCGGCGCATCCGGGCCTGCTTGGGCATGTTCCAGCCGAGGACGCCGGTGACGACGCCGTCCAGCCGGTAGCGGGCGACGAAGCGACGGGCCATCAGATCGCCCTCAACGACGTCCACTTCGGCCTCGGGCGGCAGGAAGCCGTGCACCTGGAGCTTGGCGTCGAACTGGTCCGTCCAGAAGTACGGGACCGGCGCGTACGGCCGGTCGTCGCCGAGGATCGCCGCGGCCACCGCCATGGCCTGTTCGGTGGCGTTCGTGCGGTTCTCCAGGCGGACCTGGCGGCCGAGCCGCTCGTGGTGCCAGCGGGCCACGTCGCCGACGGCGTAGACGCCGTCCGCGGCCCGGCAGCGGGTGTCGCAGAGCACGCCGTTGTCCAGCCGCAGCCCGCTGTCGGCGAGCCAGTCCGTGGCCGGGACGGCGCCGATCGCGACGACCACCACGTCGGCCGGCAGCGTCTCGCCGCTGCCGAGCCGGACGCCCGCCACCCGGCCCGCGCCGTCGTCGGTGAGCCCGGTGACGCCGTTGCCCAGGCGCAGCCGGACGCCGCGCTCGGTGTGCAGGTCGGCGAGGACGCCGGAGACCAGCGGGCCCACCTGGAGCGCCATGGGCGCGTCGAGGGGGCCGGTCAGGGTGACGTCCAGGCCGAGCTTGCACGCGGTGGCCGCGATCTCGGAGCCGAGGACGCCTTCGCCGACGACCACGAGGCGCCGGCCCGCGAGCAGGTCCTTGCGCAGGGCCAGGGCGTCGTCGAGGGTGCGCAGCACGTGCACCCCGGCGAGCGCGTCCTGGCCGGGCAGCCGCCGTGCGCGTACGCCGGTGGCGATCACCACGGCGTCGGCGGACAGCTCGCGGCCGGACTCCGTGCGCACGGTGCGGGTCGCCGGGTCCAGTGCGACGGCCGGGTCGCCGAGCAGGAACTCGGCGTCCAGCGCGGACAGGACGTCCTCGGTGCGCAGCGCCGCCCGTTCGGGTTCCCACTCTCCGGCGAGTACCTGCTTGGACAGCGGGGGGCGGTCGTACGGCGTGTGCGGCTCGTCGCCGAGCACCGTGAGGGCGCCGGTGTACCCCTTGCGCCGCAGCGCCTCCGCGGTGGTCAGTCCGGACGCGGAGGCCCCCACCACCAGCACGCGGCCGGGGGCCGTCATGCGAGCACCTCGCCGGCCGTGTTCCCCCTGGTGATGTCGTCGATCGTCATGCGTGGCTCCGTTTGGGTCTGTGGTGCGGTGTCCGTCTCTGAAAAATAGACCGACCGGTCGGAAGAATCAATTCGGTCCGCATAAAGGTCCGGATATGGACGCGGCCCGGACGCCGGCCGGCGCCTCGCACGAAGGGCGGAACCCGTCCCGCGAGGCCCGACGAACACCGCGAAGGTGCCGGTCGTACGGTTGCGGGGCTCAGACGAGGTAGCGCCCGCCGTTGGCGCTGAGGCTCTGGCCGGTCACGTAACCGGCCTCCTCGGAGGCGAGGTAGGCCACCGCGTAGGCGATGTCCTCGGGCTGCCCGGCCCGCTTCATGGGCATGGTCGCCGCAGCCGCCTCGACGTCGACCGGCCCCTCGCGCACCAGCGGGGTGTCGATGAAGCCCGGCGGGACGTGGTTGACGGTGATGCCCTTGTCGGCGTACTCGATCGCGAGGGCCCGGGTGAGGCCGATCACGCCGCCCTTGGAGGCCGCGTAGTGGGCCATGGCGGGGGCGCCGGTCTGCGCGGACGAGGACGAGATGTTGACGATCCGCCCCCAGCCGGCCGCCAGCATGTCCGGCACCAGTTCCTTGGTGACCAGGAACGGCCCCTTGAGGTTGATGCCGATCATCCGGTCCCAGGCGGCCTCGCTGATGCCGGTGAAGGGGACGTAGGCGGTGGTGCCCGCGTTGTTGACGAGGATCGTGACGGCGCCCAGTTCCTCGCGGGTCCGGGCCGCCGCGGCGGCGACGGCCGCGGCGTCGGCGGCGTCGCCGGCCACGGCGATCGCGGTACCGCCCGCCTCCTGGATCTCGGCCACGGTCTTCTCCGCGCCTTCGGCGTTCAGGTCCCAGACGGCGACCGCCGCGCCGCGCGAGGCGAGGACGACCGCGATCGCCCGTCCGATTCCGCGGGCGCCGCCGGTGACGACCGCGACCTTTCCCTGCAGTGTCATGCGTGCTCCTTGTTTGCGTGGTGCGTGCGGTGTGCCGGGGACGGGTGGTGCCTTACGGCCCCCGTCACTCGCCCAGCGCCTCGCGCGCCGCGGTACGGGCCCCCACCGCGCGGGGGAAGCCCGCGTATCCGGCGGAGTGGTAGATGACCTCGGCGATCTCGTCCTTGGTCAGTCCGTTGGTCAGCGCGACCCGGACGTGCGTCTTCAGCTCGGTCTCGGCGCCCAGCGCGATCAGGAGGCCGAGCGTGACCAGGCTGCGGTCCCGGGGCGCGAGTCCCTCGCGGGCCCAGATCGCACCCCAGACGCTGGTCAGGCCGATGTCGACCAGCTCCTCCCCGAGACGGCCGTCGCGGAGGTCGACCTCCCCCTCCGGGAAGACCCCGGGCAGGGCCGCGCGCATGGCCTTCCAGCCGTCGGCTCGCAGATCGGCGGTGGTCCCGGACCCCGCGGTGATGGGTTCCGGGACGTCCTCGGTCGTCATGTGCGACTCCTCTGCCACGACATTGTGCGGTTCGCCTGAGCGAAAGTTAATTCAAACGGTCGGTACAATCAATCCATCGCGCCGATCCGGCCGTCCGCACCGCGGACCGAGCCCGCCGTGCGGCGAGATCTCCGAGGGAAGCCCAAAACCCGCACCCCCGGACCATTGATCGGGCCCATCCCCTCCCCTACGCTCGGCCTGAATATTCGACCGACTGGTCGAAACATCATTCAAGGCGCACGCGGGAGCAGCGGCCCCTGTCACGTTGGAGGGCAGATGAGCGAATCGACGAAGGTGCCGGAGGCAGCGACCGGCGCCCAGGCACCGGAGCAGGGCGTGGTCGACGTGCTGGTGATCGGCGCCGGTGTCACCGGCATCTACCAGCTCTACCGGGCCCGCGAGGCCGGCTTCTCGGCGCAGCTGATCGAGGCCGGCACCGGGGTGGGCGGCACCTGGTACTGGAACCGCTACCCCCAGGCCCGCTTCGACTCCGAGAGCTACACCTACGGCTACCTCTTCTCCAAGGAGCTGTGGGAGGAGTGGGAGTGGTCGGAGCACTTCGCCGGCCAGCCGGAGATCGAGCGGTACTTCAACCACGTGGTCGACCGGTTCGACCTGCGCCGCCACATCTCCTTCGGCACCAAGGTGACCTCGGCCGTCTGGGACGAGCCGACGGGCACCTGGACGGTGCGGACGGACGACGGCACGGAGCGCCGGGCGCGGTTCGTGGTCGCGGCGACCGGCATCCTCTCGGTGCCGTTCATCCCGGAGATCCCCGGCCGTGCGGACTTCCGCGGCGAGCAGCACCACACCGGCCGGTGGCCGAAGGAGCCGGTGGACTTCGCCGGCAAGCGGGTGGCCCAGATCGGCACCGGCTCCAGCGGGGTCCAGATCGTCCCGGCGATCGCCGACGAGGTGGCCTCCGTCACGGTGTACCAGAAGGTCGCCGACTGGCTCACGCCGCTGAACAACCGGCCGATCACGGCCGAGGAGCAGTCGGACCTCAAGGCGAACTTCGAGTCCATCCGCGACACGCTGAACACCTCGGTGAGCGGCTTCCTGCACCAGATCACGATGCGCTCGGGCCTGGAGGACACCCCGGAGCAGCGGCAGGAGTTCTACGAGCAGAAGTGGAACAGTCCCGGCTTCACCAAGCTCTCCGAGCACTACTACGACATGACCACCAACCCCACGGTCAACGAGGAGTTCTGCGACTTCATCGCCGCCAAGATCCGCTCCATCGTCACGGACCCGGCGACGGCGGAGAAGCTGATCCCGAAGGGGCACGGCTACGGCGGCCGGCGGCCCCCGTTCGGCACCGGCTACTACGAGGCGTACAACAAGCCGAACGTCCACCTCGTCGACATCAACGAGACGCCGATCATCCGGATCACGGAGACCGGCATCGAGACCGCGGAGGGCGTGCACGAGGTCGACATCATCATCTGGGCCACCGGCTACGACTTCGGCACCGGCGCCCTGAACCGGCTGGGCGTGCAGGGCCGCGACGGGCTCGCACTGAAGGACTACTGGGCGGACGGCCCGTCGACGTACCTGGGCGTCGCGACCGCCGGCTTCCCGAACTTCTTCTTCCCGGGCGGACCGCACGGCGCGCTCGGCAACAACCCGCGCTACTCCGGCGACCAGGTCGACTACGTGATGGACGTGCTCGCGCACGCCCGCAACCACGGTCACGACGTCGTCGCGGTCACCGCCGCCGCGGAGGAGGAGTGGACGAACCTGGTCAACGACAGCGAGGGCCAGTCCTCCTTCCTCAAGAGCAGCTACTTCTACGGGGCGAACATCCCCGGCAAGGCGATCAAGCAGCTGCTCAACCCGACCGGCCGGTGGAAGCTCCAGGAGCTGATCAACGAGTCCGTGGAGAACGACCTCCCCGCGTTCTCGTTCGCCAAGGCGGAGAAGCAGGGCTGAACACAGCGGCGCCCGTGCCGCCGGTCCCGTCACGGGGCGGGATCGGCGGCACGGGCGCTCGGCCGTGCCGGTTACCTGAAGGACGTGACCCGCTTGCGGAACTGCCACGCCCCGTCCACGAGGGCCACCGTGTCCTCGTAGTCCCCGACGAGCTGGACGGCCCAGCCCTGCTCGCCGCGTGCGTAGAACACCAGGTTGCTGGTGGCCGTCACCTCCTCGCCGGGCGGCGACGTGAGGACGGTGTTCCCGACGAGGTGCAGCTGCGGGGCCTGCGGCTTGAAGGCGCCGTAGGCCTCGCGGATCGCCGCGCGGCCCTCGAAGGTGCCCTGGCCGGCGATCTCGGAGACGCCGTCCTCCGTGAACAGGTCGGCGACGCTGCCGGCGTCGCCCGCGTCGATGGCGTGCGCGTAGGCCGCGATGACGGACTGCACGCCCGCCAGGGCTTCTTCGGCGGAGATGGTCATGTGTCTTCTTTCTCTCAGCAGTCGCGGAAGGGGATGGAGCGGACGAGGGGCGGACGGGGGCGGACTACGCCTGGAAGACGGTCACGCGCCGCTGGATCAGCCAGGTGCCGTCGACGTGCCGCAGGGTGTCCTCGTAGTGGCCGACGACCTGCGGCGCCCAGCCCGACTCGCCCCGCAGGTGGAAGACCACGTCGCTGGCCGCGGTCGCCTCGTCGGGCCCGGAGGCGGTGACGACGGTGTTGCCCACGAGGTGCAGCTGCGGCTGCGTGGGAGCCCAGCCCTTGAAGGCCTCGCGCAGGGCGTCGTGCCCCTGCACCGGGTCCATGCCCGGCAGCTCCAGGATCCCGTCGGGCGCGTACAGCGCGACGATGTCGTCGGTGCGGCCGGTGTCCTGGGCCTGGGTGTGCGCGCCGATCACGGCACGGACCCCGGCCGCGACCCACGCCGGTGTGGATTCGCTCATTGCAGCTCCAAGTGCTAGTCGTTTCGACCAGTCAGTCTATTGATCCACGCAGGCAATATGAAGCCCAAATTCCAAGCCGTCGCACTAGTTGACCACTCGGTACATTAGAAATAGCATGCGGCCACGACCGTCGACGGGGACCGTCGTCTAAGGAGGCGTTTTTATCGTGACGAAGCGTTGGAAGCAGCGGCCGGCGGGATCGACGTGGGGCGATTTCGGCGAGGACGACGAACTCGGGCGCATCAACCTGCTCACCGCGGAGAAGGTGCTCCAGGGCGTGCGCGAGGTGGAGCACGGGGTCACCTTCAGCCTGAGCCTGCCGCTGGACTACCCGGGCGGGACCTCGCTCAACCAGCGGCGTTACCCGCCGATCCTGAAGCCCACCGAGGACCTCGCGCACAACCAGGACGTCTTCTACAACGTCGTCGCGCGCGACCAGATCGATCCCTCCCTGATCGACGTGTGGTCCGACGACGTGGTGACCCTCTGGCTGCAGTACTCGACCCAGTGGGACTCCCTCGCGCACCAGGGCGCCGAGTTCGACGCCGACGGCGACGGCGAGGCCGAGCCGGTCTACTACAACGGCTTCCGCCCCGGCACCGACCTGGTGGGGCCGCAGGAGGACGCCAAGGGCGACGGCAGCGGGAGCGTCAGCTTCGCCCGTCACCTCGGCCTGGAGAAGATGGCGGAGCACGGCGTCCAGGGCCGCGGCGTCCTCATCGACATCGCGCACCACCTGGGCACCGGCTACCAGGCCGTCAGCTACAAGCAGCTCCAGGAGATCATGGCCGCGGACAACGTGACCGTGGAGCCCGGCGACATGGTCCTGCTGCACACCGGTTTCGCCACCCAGATCCTCGCCTGGGAGAAGAACCCGGACCCGGTGGCGATCCACCAGACCGCCGCGTACCTCGACGCGGACGACCCGGACATCCTCAAGTGGATCGCCGACTCGCAGATGTCGGCGCTGATCTCCGACAACTACGCGGTCGAGGGCGTGGGCGTCACCCAGGCCCAGGGCCGGCACACCCTGCTCCCGATCCACCACCTGTGCCTGTTCAAGCTGGGCGTCCCGCTCGGCGAGCTGTGGTACCTGCACGACCTGGCGGCGTGGCTGCGCGAGCACAACCGCAGCCGCTTCCTGCTCACCGCTCCCCCGCTGAACCTGCCCGGCACCCAGGGCAGTCCGCTGACCCCGGTCGCGACCGTCTGATCCACGGTCACGGCCGGACCGCCGCCGGCCCCTCCCTTGTCCTGCCGACGAAGTCGGGCCGGCGGCGGACACCACGAAGCACACACCATGACGAAGGGGTGCCCCCGGGACCGGATCCCGGGGGCACCCCTTCGTCATGCGTCGGGCGGCCCGTGGGTCACACCGCCGCGATCCGCCGCAGCGTGTCGGCGATGGTGTCGCGCGAGGGCAGCCAGAGCCGTTCCAGCGCGGGGGTGTAGGGGGCCGGCATCGGCGGCGGGGCGACCCGGGTGACGGGCGCGTCCAGGTGCCAGAAGCCCTCGTCGACGGCGAGGGCCGACAGTTCCGCGCCGACGCCGAAGTCCCGTACCGCCTCGTGGGCGATGACCAGCCGGTTGGTCTTGGCGAGGGAAGCGAGGACGGTCTCGCGGTCCAGCGGGGCGATCGTGCGCAGGTCGACCACCTCGACGCTCACGCCCTCGGCGGCGAGCAGTTCGGCTGCGGCCAGGGAGTCCTGGACCATCCGCGACCAGGAGACCAGGGTGACGTCGGTGCCCTCCCTGACGACCTTGGCCCGGCCCAGCGGGACGAGGTGGTCGGCCGGCGGGCGGGGCCCCTTGAGGCCGTACTGGAGGCGGTTCTCCACGAAGACCACCGGGTTGGGGTCCTGGATGGCGGCCCGCAGCAGTCCGTAGGTGTCGGCCGGGTTGGACGGCATCACCACGGTCAGGCCCGGGATGTGCGCGAGCAGCGCCTCCAGGGACTGGGAGTGCTGGCTGCCGGAGGAGCGGCCCGCGCCGAACTGGGTGCGCACGACCAGGGGCATGCTCGCCCGGCCGCCGGTCATGAAGCGCAGCTTGGCGGCCTGGTTGAGGAGCATGTCCAGGCAGACGCCGATGAAGTCCATGTACATGATCTCGACGACCGGCTTCATCCCGGCCATGGCCGCCCCCACCGCCGCGCCGATGATCGCGCTCTCGCTGATCGGGGTGTCCCGGACCCGGCCCGGGAAGGCCTGCGCCAGGCCCCGGGTGAGCCCGAAGACGTTGCCGCCCGCGCCGACGTCGATGCCGGCGACGAACACGTCCGGGTCGGCGGTGAGTTCGTGCTCCAGGGCGAGGCGTACGGCGTCCATCGTGCGGAAGATCTCCCCCTGGGCGGGGGCGGGCTCCGGTACGGCGGGACGCGGGGCGGAGACGAAGTCGTACAGCGTCTCGGCGGCCGGCTCGGGCAGGCCGCGGGCCCACTCCACGGCCGCCTCGATCTCCTTGCCGATCTCCTCGTCGACGGCGTCCACGAGGGCCGTCGCCACCCCGGCCGCCGCCAGGTGCCGGCGCGCGATGACCAGGGGGTCGCGCTCCTTGGCCGCCGCGACCTCCTCGGCCGGGCGGTAGCGTTCCGGGTCGCCCTCGTAGTGGCCGTGCCAGCGGTAGGTCTCGGCCTCCACCAGGACGGGTCCGCCGCCCGCGCGCAGGCGCCCCACCACGTCCGTCATGAGCGTCTTCACCGCGAGCACGTCGTTGCCGTCGACGTGCTCGTAGCCGATGCCGTAGCCGGCGGCGCGGGCGGCGAGGGTGGCGCGGTGCTGTTCGGCGGCGGGCGAGAACTCGGAGTAGTGGTTGTTCTCGCAGAGGAAGACGACCGGCAGGTCCCATACCGCGGCCAGGTTGACGGCCTCGTGGAACATGCCCTGGGCGACCGCGCCGTCGCCGAAGAACGCCACCACCACGTCGCCCCGGCCGCGCAGCTTGGCGGCCGTGGCGACGCCTCCGGCGATCGGCAGTCCGGCGGCGACGATGCCGTTGGCGCCGTAGATGCCGAGGCCGGGGTCGGCGATGTGCATCGAGCCGCCGCGGCCCCGGTTGGTGCCGGCGTCCTTGCCCATCAGCTCGGCCATCATCGGGGCGGCGTCCAGGCCCTTGGCGAGGACGTGGCCGTGGCCGCGGTGGGTGGAGGTGATGCCGTCGCGCTCGGTGAGCGGCCAGCAGGCGCCGACGGCGCTGGCCTCCTGCCCGATGGACAGATGCAGGAAGCCGGGTATCTCCGTCGCCTTGTACAGTTCGGACGCCCGTTCCTCGAAGCGCCGGATGCGCCGCATACGGCGGTACATTTCCAGGAGGTCGTCCGCCGGAGCGGAGCCGGTGTGCTGCGGTACCTGCGTCATGCGCGTCCTCGCAATGCTCACACAGACGGCCGGGCCGTCTGTATTCCGTGTTTTAATGTACCGTTTGGTCTAGCAAACTGGAACGACACCCTGGAGTCCGCTTCCCCCGGATGTGCCGAAGGCTGTTCGACGCGGGCCCGGGAGCCTGTTTCAATCGACACGTCGTCACATCACGCGGGGAGAGGAATCCATGCCACGTCCGCCGGGCCATGGACCGGGTTTCGAGGTCAGACGCCAGAAGATCATCGACATCGCGGCCTCGCTGTTCGCACAGCAGGGGTACGCGGCGACCTCCATCAACGACCTGGGTCGCGCGGTCGGGCTCGCCAAGGGAGCGCTGTACTACTACATCGGCTCCAAGGAGAACCTGCTGGTCGAGATCCAGTCCCGGGTGATGGGGCCGCTGCTCGCCCGCGCCCGCCAGATCGCGGACCTCGACGAGGAGCCCCTGCTGCGGCTCAGGCTCCTGTCGGAGTCGCTGCTGACGATCATCTTCCGGCGGCTCGACCACATCTGGGTCTACGAGCACGACTACCGCTCTCTCAGCGGCGACGAGCTCAAGACCCTGCTCGGGCAGCGCTCCGACTTCGAGGAGCTGATCTCCGGGCTGCTCTCGGAGGCGATGGAACAGGGCGTCTTCCGGAAGACCTCGCCGCGCCTGGCCACCCTGCAGTTCCTGAACCTGCACAACCACACCTACCAATGGGTGCGGCCGGAGGGGCAGTGGGACGCGCCGTTCCTGTCCCGGGAGTACTGCGCGACCCTGTTCCGCGGGTTCGGCGCGCCGGACCACGCCCTGCCGCGGGTCGAGGAGCAGGCCGAGGCGTTCAAGCGCGAGCGGCCCGGCCTTCCGCTCGACCCGGAGGCCGAGTGGGAGCAGGTGCCCGCCGCCGGCTGACGGACGACGGTCCCGCGGTGTACCTACGCACACCGCGGGAACCCGCTCACGCCTCGGCGACCAGCGCCCTGGCGATGACATTGCGCTGGATCTCGTTGGTGCCCTCGCCGATCTCCAGGATCTTGGCGTCGGCGTAGAAGCGGGAGATCTCCGACTCCCGGACATAGCCGTACCCGCCGTGGATCTGGACGGCCTGCGACGCGGCCCGGTTGGCGACCTCGGAGGCGTAGAGCTTGGCCATGGCGGACGCGGTGCTGTGCGGGCGCCCCTGGTCGGCGAGCCAGGCGGCCCGGTAGACCAGGCAGCGTGCGGCCTCCACCTCGGTGCCCATGTCGGCGATCTTGTGCCCGACGGCCTGGAAGTCCGACAGCGGACGGCCGAACTGGTGCCGCTCGGTGGCGTGCTTGACCGCGAGGCCGAGCGCCGCCTTCGCCAGGGACAGGCCGAGCGCGGCGACGCTGATCCGGCCCTTGTCGAGGACGGAGAGGAACTGGCGCAGGCCGCCGCCCTCCTCGCCGATCAGGTGGTCGTCGGGCACGAAGCACCCGTCGAAGACCAGTTCCCGGGTGTCCATGGCGTGCCAGCCGAGCTTCTTCAGCTTGTGGCCGACGGTGTAGCCGGGGGTGCCGGTCGGGACGTAGAACGTCGCGTACCGCTTGCGGCCCTCGTCGCCGCGGCCGGTCACGGCGAGGATGGTGACGCCCTGGCTGATGTCGGTCCCGGCGTTGGTGATGAACATCTTGGTGCCGTTGATCACCCAGCCTCCGTCCGCCCGGCGGGCGGTGGTGGCGATGCCGGCCGCGTCGGAGCCGGCCTCCGGCTCGGTCAGGCCGAAGGCGCCGATGGCCTCGCCGGCCGCCAGCGGGGCCAGCCAGCGGTGCTTCTGCTCCTCGGTGCCGTAGGCGAGCAGCGGCAGCGTGGCGATGGTCGAGTGGGCGTTCCAGGAGGAGGCCACCGACTGGTCGGCGGCGCCGAGTTCCTCCATCACCGCCACATAGGTGACCATGTCGGAGCCGGCACCGCCGTACTCCTCGGGCACCAGCATGCCCATCAGGCCGAGTTCACCGAGCTTGGTGAAGACCTGGGTCGGGAACTCCTCGTTCTCCGACCACTGGGCCGCGTGCGGGGTGATCTCTTTCGCCGCGAACTCACGGACCATCTCCTTGAGGGCGAGAGTCTCCTCGGGCAGGTCGAAATCCATGTCGGTCATCCCTTCGGGGTCAGCAGAACCTTGAGGTGGCGGGCCCGGTCGGCGGCCAGGTCCGCGAAGACCCCGGCTCCCGCGGAGAGCGGGAAACGTCCGGTGACCAGCGCCGAGGCGTCCAGGCGCCCGGTGCTCATCAGGTCGATCACGCGGGGAATGTCGAAGTTGTAGCCGAGCGTGCCGAGCACGGAACGCTCGTAGAAGACGAGCTGCCCCATGTCGAACTCGACGCTGCCGTGGCCGACTCCGGCGAGCACGACCCGGCCGCCGCGCCGTACGGTGGCGACGGCCTGGGCGGCGAGCCGGGGTATGCCGGTCGCGTCGATGACGGCGTCCGGGCCGATCCGGCCGGTGCGCAGGAACACCTCGCGGCGCACGTCGGTCTCCGCCGGGTCGAAGGCCTCGGTGACGCCGAGGCCGAGCAGCATCTCCCGGCGCTCCTTGAGGGGCTCGCTCACGTAGAGGCCGGCCGCGCCGGCGATCCGGGCCGCGAGGACGACGGCGACGCCGATGGGTCCGCCGCCGACGACCAGGACGTTGTCGCCGGGCCGTATCCCGGCGCGGGTCACCGCGTGCAGGCCGACGGCCAGCGGTTCGGCGACCGCCGCCATCTCGTCGGTGACGTTGTCGGGCAGCCGGGTCAGGCCGGCGATCGGCACGGTGACGCGGTCGGCGAAACCGCCGGGCGAGGCCAGGCCGACGGAGCCGCTGCTGGGGCAGATGTGGTACTCGCCGCGCGCGCACCAGAAGCAGACGCCGCAGCGCCAGACCGGGTCGGCGGTGACACGGTCGCCGACCGCGATGCCGGGGACGGCGGTGCCGAGGGCGACGACGGTGCCGCTCAGTTCGTGGCCGAGGGCGAGGGGCGGCTCGGCGCCGGTGAGCGGGTGCGGGCCGGTGCGGATCATGTGCGGGCCCTCGAGGAACTCGTGCAGGTCGGTGCCGCAGACCCCGCACCAGGAGACCTCCACGACCGCCTCGTGCGGGGCGGGCTCGGGAGGGTCGGGGACCTCTTCGAGGCGGAGGTCCTGTGCGCCGTGCCAGCGCAGTGCCTTCATGGGGGCGCCCCTTTCGTGTCGTCGTGCGTTGTGGTTCGGCTGCGGCGCCGTGGGGGGCTGGTCGCGCCCCGCGGCGGAGCCGCAATTCGATTCAGCCCCGCGCCCCTTCAGGGGCGCTCCTGTGCCGTTTCTCCGAAGCGGGCCCGCCCCGGGCCGTGTTCCAGGAAGGACTGGATGCCGGTGTCGGCGTCCGTGGTGCCGAAGACGCCGGTGAACAAGGCGCGTTCGAGGGCGAGGCCGGTGGTCAGGCCTGTGTCGGCGCCGT
Organism: Streptomyces sp. NPDC048278; assembly: GCF_040652195.1. Taxonomy (NCBI): domain Bacteria; kingdom Bacillati; phylum Actinomycetota; class Actinomycetes; order Kitasatosporales; family Streptomycetaceae; genus Streptomyces; species Streptomyces sp. NPDC048278. The sequence goes on along the minus strand of NZ_JBEZLP010000028.1, from coordinate 62,107 downwards.
GGTCGACCGCTTCCTTGATCGCTTCCAGGGCCGCGGCCGGGCCCTCGGCGAGGCGGCGGGCGTAGGCGAGGGCGGTGTCGAGGACGCGTGCGGGCGGGACGACCTCGTCGACGAGGCCGAGGCGCAGGGCCTCGTCGGCGCCCACCCGGCGGCCGGTCATCAGCAGGTTCTTCGCGCGGGACGGGCCGACGAGGCGGGTGAGGCGCTGGGTGCCGCCGGAGCCCGGCATGATGCCGAGCTGGACCTCGGGCTGGCCGAGGAGCGCGTCGTCGGCCGCCACCCGGTAGTCGGCGGCGAGGGCCAGCTCCAGGCCGCCGCCCAGGGCGTAGCCGGTGAGGGCGGCGACGACCGGCATCGGCAGGCGTGCGACCTCGTCGAAGGTCCGCTGCAGGGCGCGGTTCCAGCCCCGCACCTCCTCGGGGCCCATCGCGGCCAGTGCCTTCACGTCCGCGCCGGCCGCGAACAGCCGTTCTCCGCCGTAGAGCACCACGGCCCGCACACCGGGGGTGTCGGCGAGTTCGCGGACGCAGGCGGAGAGCTCCGCCCGCTGGGCGGAGTCGAAGGCGTTCATCGGCGGGTTGTCCAGGCGGACCGTGACGACCGGCCCGTCGAGGTCGAAGCGGATGCGTGGCACGGGCACCTCCTCGTCGGCTTCTCCGGCACATTCCGGCGGCTTCGGCGGCGGCAGGCGCGAGAGCGCTTGTCGAGGCCTTCATGCCGTCGTAAAGTGCGGAAACAAGTTTTATAGACCAAGGGGTACACTAAATCTTCGGTGCGGGCAACCGACCGGTCGGGATCCGGGTTGCCCTTGAGCCGGGGCGGCCGAGGTCGTCGTCGAACACCACACAGTGAGAGTGAGCCGTGCACAATTTCGCGAGCATCCTCGACTACCACCTGACCCAGCGGCCCGACGCCGTGGCGGTCGCACAGGAGGATCAGGCACTGACGGTTCGTCAGCTGCATGAGCGGGTCAACCAGTTGGCCGCCGGGCTGACCGAACTGGGGATCGGGCGCGGCGACGTCGTCGCCCTGCTCCTCTACAACCGGCCGGAGTTCCTGGAACTGGTCTACGCGGCGAGCCGGATCGGCGCCGTGTTCCTGCCGCTCAACTACCGGCTCTCCGAGGAGGAGTGGCAGTACATCCTGGGCCACGCCCAGGCCAGGGCCGTCATCGCCGAGCCGGAGTTCGTGCCGGCGATGGAGCGCAGTGCCGGCTGTCTGACGGACCTGGAGCACCGGATCCTGGTCGGCGGCACGCCCGAGGGGTCGTGGCAGGGGTACGAGGCGCTGCTCGACGGCCACCGGGGCGCCTTGGTGGATCCGGTGGACGTCGGCACCGAGGACCTGCAACGCCTGATGTACACCTCCGGCACCACCTCACGGCCCAAGGGCGTGCGCATCACCTACGGGAACCTCCAGGCCAAGAACCTCGCGCACATCGTGCACTTCGGGCTCACCGCGGCCGACACCACCCTGGTGTGCGGCCCGCTCTACCACGTGGGCGGTCTCGACATGCCCGGCCTCGCGACCCTCTACGCGGGCGGCGCCGTGGTGCTCCAGCGCAGGTTCGACCCGGTGGGGGTCCTGGAGGCGATCCCGAGGCACCGCGTCACCAACCTGTGGCTGGCGCCCGCCATGGTCAACGCCGTCCTGGAGGTCCCCGGCCGCGACGGCTACGACACCGCCTCGGTCCGCTTCGTCCTGGGCGGCGGCGAGAAGACCCCCGAGCCGGTGCTGCGCCGGATCATGACCGCGTTCCCCAACGCCTGGTACGCCGACGCCTACGGGCTGACCGAGACGGTCTCCGGCGACACCTTCCTCGACCGCGAGCACGCCCTGTCGAAACTGGGCTCGGTGGGCCGCCCGGTGCCGCACACCCGGGTCAGGATCGTCGACGACGAGGGCAGGGAGGCGCCGGCCGGCGAACTCGGCGAGATCACCCTGCGCGGCCCGAAGGTGTTCGCCGGTTACTGGCGGGACGAGCAGGCCACCGCCGCCGCCCTGCGCAACGGCTGGTTCCACACCGGGGACATCGGCCACCTCGACGAGGACGGCTTCCTCTACATCGACGACCGCAAGAAGGACATGATCGTCTCCGGCGGCGAGAACATCGCCACGCCCGAGGTGGAACGGGTGCTGTACGAGCACCCGGCGGTCCTGGAGGCGGCCGTGGTCGGCCTGACGCATCCCCGCTGGGGCGAGGTCCCGCGCGCGTTCGTGGTGCTGCGGCCGGACGCGAAGGCAGGGGCCGAGGAGCTCCGGGAGTTCTGCCGGGCCCGGCTGGCCAGGTTCAAGGTCCCGGCCCGCTTCGACTTCGTCGCCGAACTGCCCCGTACCCCCTCGGGCAAGGTCCTCAAGCGGACCCTGCGCGACGTCCCCGCGGAGGGCTGAGCCATGGCCGACGTCACCACCGAACTGCGCCTGGACGGCAGGACCGCGTGGGTCACGGGCGCCGGGAAGGGGCTGGGCCGGGCCATCGCCGTCGCCCTCTCCCAGGCCGGCGCCACCGTCGCCGTGACCGCGCGCACCGCCTCCGATCTCGACACCCTGGAGTCCGAACTCACCGGCCACGGCGGCAAGGTGCTGGCGCTGCCCGGATCGGTCGCCGACTCCGCCGCCGTGCGCGAGACGGTCGAGCGCATCACCGAACGGACGGGCCGGCTTGACGTGCTGGTCAACTGCGCCGGGATCAGCCCGCACTTCACCCGCAGCGAGCGGGTCACCGACCAGGACTGGCGGCAGGTCGTCGACGTGAACCTGGCCGGCACCTTCTACTGCTGCCGCGAGGCCGGCAAGGTGATGCTGGAGCAGCGCTCCGGATCGATCGTCAACGTCTCGTCCGTGCACGCCACCACCGGCTTCGAGCGCATCGCCGCCTACGCCGCGAGCAAGGGCGGGGTCGAGGCCCTGACCCGGGCGCTGGCCGTGGAGTGGGCCGATCGCGGGGTACGGGTCAACACCCTGGCCCCCGGCTACTTCCACACCGACCTCAGCTCCGGGCTGCTGGACAGCCGCTGGGGCGAGCGGATCGTCCGCGGGACCCCGCTGGGCCGGGTCGGCGAGGCCACGGAACTGGGCGGCGCCGCGGTGTTCCTCGCCTCGGACGCCGCCCGCTTCGTCACCGGCACCACCCTCACCGTGGACGGGGGCTGGACGGCCTGGTGAACCGGCCGCCCGGCCGACGGCCGGCACACACGCTCCGGCCGTCGGGGGTTCCCGCCATCCGGGTGGTTCTGGCCCACAGAGGTTTCCCGTCCCGGCACGAGGGGATGAATCGTCGCGGTCCGCGACGATTCGGGTCGTGGCGATGAGACAAGGGAAACAGGCATGGCTCAGGGCAGCGTCAAGTGGTTCAACGCGGAAAAGGGGTTCGGGTTCATCGAGCAGGACGGCGGCGGCCCTGACGTGTTCGTGCACTACTCGGAGGTCCAGGGCAACGGCTACCGGAGCCTGGACGAGGGGCAGCGCGTCGAGTTCGAGATCGGGCAGGGCACCAAGGGCCCGCAGGCACAGCAGGTCAGGTCGCTCTAGTCCGTGACTCCGCAGGTCCGCCGGGCGCCGGTGATCCCGGTGGTCAGAGGACGTCCGTCCCGGCGGCGGCCCTGCGGATCCGCGGCTCGAACTCCCGGCGCACGTAGACGTCGAACGGCTCGGAGAGCGCGCCGTCGATCACGTGTCGTACCCGGTGTTCCGCAGCGAACTCCTTGATCGCCGCGCGGGAGCCGGGTCCCACACCGCCGCCGATGATCAGCACGCCGAACTCCTCGGTCGCCAGGAGCTTCAGGGCCTCCTCGTCGGTGCTCACCCCCTCCGCGTCGAAGCCGTCCGCGTGCAGTGTGGCGAGCACCGCCGTCACCCTGGCGGGCGTCCTTCCGAGTACCAGCGTCCTCATGGTCGTTTCCTCTCCGGCGGGTCGGCATCGGCACGGCCCAGCGTAGAAACTCAACCGGACTTGAGGTCAACCCCGGCTTCCGCCCCGTGTGCCGTCTCGAAGAGTTCGTCGGACACCGCCCGGACCGCGTCGACCACCAGCGGGGCCACGAGTTCCAGCGGGGAGCGGCCGTCCCCGACCACCGATATCGCCCCGACCGGACCCTCGGGGCCGCGCAGCGCGAGGCCGACGCACCCGAGGTCGGGGAAGCACTCGCCCCGGTCGATCGCCAGTCCGTTGCGGCGCCGTACCAGGCCGAGTTCGCGGTGCAGCTGGTCGAGGCGGCCGATGCTGTGCGCGGTGCGGCGCTCCATGACCGGCGCGCAGCGCGCGTCGATCTCCTCCGGGGTCAGCCAGGCGAGCATGGCCTTGCCGAGTCCGGTGCAGTGCGCGACCGCCCGGCCGCCGACCTTCGAGGGGATGTCCACCGCCGCCCGGCCCCCCACCTTGTCCAGGTAGTAGATCTCCGGTCCGTCGAGCACGGCCAGGTGGACGACCATCCTGGTCCTGACCGCCAGGTCCAGCAGGTGCGGCGCGGCGGCGGCACGCAGCGCGCTGTGGCCGATCTCGCGGCCTCCCAGGCCGAGCGCGCGCGTCCCGAGGGTGTAGCCGGCCACCGTGTGACGCAGCCAGTCCAGCCGGACCAGCTGGTCGAGGATCCGGTGCGTGGTCGACCGGGGCAGCTGGGTCCGGCGGGAGACCGCTTCGAGCGTCAGATGGGTCTGGGGACGTTCGAAGAGGTCCATGATCAGCGTGACCCGCTCCATCATCGACGGAGGCAGCGCGGGACCGTCGGCCTCGGCGGAACGCGAGCTCAGGCGAAGGGCAGACGTCATCGTCGGTGCCTCTCTGCTCAAACTGAAATCAATTCTAGTTCGGCGCCGACGTCAAGTTATCAATGCCCTCGGCCACGGAGAAAGAGTCGTGCACCGATTCATTGGAGCGATTGGTCTATTTTACTGCCCGGGGAAAAACGTACCGCTCTCCGGGAAGGCGTTCCCGGAGAGCGGTCGTGTGCCGTCGGACGTCAGCCGTGCCGGGTGAGGTCCAGCGCGATGTCCACGATCATGTCCTCCTGGCCGCCGACCAGCCCGCGCCTGCCGACCTCCTCCAGGATGGTGCGGGCGTCGAGGCCGTACCGTTCGGCGGCGGCCTCGGCGTGCCGCAGGAAGCTGGAGTAGGCACCGGCGTAGCCGAGGGTGAGGGTCTCCCGGTCGACGCGCACCGGACGGTCCTGCAGCGGTCGTACCAGGTCCTCGGCGGCGTCCTGGAGGGCGTGCAGGTCGCAGCCGTGCTTCCAGCCGTACAGGTTGGCGACGGCGACGAACGGCTCGATCGGGCAGTTGCCGGCGCCGGCACCCTGTCCGGCCAGGGACGCGTCGACCCGGGTGACGCCCTCCTCCACCGCCACCACGGAGTTGGCGACCGAGAGGGAGAGGTTCTCGTGGGCGTGGATGCCGATCTGCGTCTGCGGGTCGAGCACGTCCCGGTAGGCGCGGATCCGGTCGCGGACGCCGTCCATGGTGAGCCGGCCGCCGGAGTCGGTGACGTAGACGCAGTGCGCGCCGTAGGACTCCATCAGCCGGGCCTGCTCGGCGAGGACGTGCGGGGGCGCCATGTGGGCCATCATCAGGAAGCCCGCGACGTCCATGCCCAACTCCCGTGCGGTGGCGATGTGCTGGGCCGCGACGTCCGCCTCCGTGCAGTGGGTGGCGATGCGCACCGAGCGGACTCCCAGGGCGTAGGCGCGCTTGAGTTCGGCGACGGTGCCGATGCCGGGCAGCAGGAGGGAGGTCAGGACGGCGTTCTCGACGGCGTCGGCCGCCGCCTCGATCCACTCCCAGTCCGTGTTGCTGCCGGGACCGTAGTTGAGGCTGCCGCCGGCCAGTCCGTCGCCGTGGGCGACCTCGATGGCGTCCACGCCGGCCCGGTCGAGGGCGGCGGAGATCTTCGACACGAACTCGGGGGTGATGCGGTGCCGGACGGCGTGCATGCCGTCCCGGAGGGTGACGTCCTGGACGTAGAGCCTGCGGGTCACTCGGTCACCTCGGAAGTCGTGCGGCGGGCGATGCGTTCGGCGACGCGCAGGGCGGCCGAGGTCATGATGTCGAGGTTGCCGGCGTAGGCGGGCAGGTAGTGCGCGGCGCCCTCGACCTCCAGGAAGACGGTGACCTTGGTGGTCGGCCGCCCGTCGGTGCCCTCGGGCAGGAGGGTGTGCACCGGGTCGTCGGCCGTGACCGGCGTGAACTGGACCTCCTGCTTGAGGCGGTAGCCGGGCACGTACTCGGCCACCGCCGCGACCATCTCCTCGACGGAGGCGCGGATCGCGTCGTGGTCGGCGTCGCCGGTCAGGCAGTACACGGTGTCCCGCATGATCAGCGGCGGATCGGCCGGGTTGAGGACGATGATCGCCTTGCCCCGGCGGGCACCGCCCACCTTCTCGATGGCGCCGGCCGTGGTCTCGGTGAACTCGTCGATGTTGGCCCGGGTGCCGGGCCCGGCCGACCTGGAGGCGATCGAGGCGACGATCTCGGCGTAGGGCACGGGGGTGACGCGGCTGACCGCGTGGACGATCGGGATGGTCGCCTGGCCGCCGCAGGTGACGAGGTTGAGGTTCTCGACCTCGTTGGCGAGGTGCTCGTCCAGGTTGACCGGCGGGACGACGTACGGGCCGAGGGCGGCCGGGGTGAGGTCGATCAGGCGTTTGCCGTACGGGGCCAGCTTCTTGGCGTTCTCGACGTGGGCCCTGGCGGAGGTGGCGTCGAAGACGATGCCGATGTCGTCGAACCCGGCCATGCGGATCAGGCCGTCCACTCCCTCGTGCGTGACGGGCACCTTCAGCCGGGCGGCGCGCGCCAGGCCGTCCGACTCCGGGTCGATGCCCACCAGCGCGGCCATCTCCAGGGTGTCGGAGAGGCGCAGCACCTTGATCATCAGATCGGTCCCGATGTTGCCGGAGCCGATTACGGCCACCTTGGTCTTCGTCATCCGTGTTCCTTGGCTTCGGGGGCTTCGAGGGCTTCAGGGGCTTCGCGGACTTCCGGGGCGTCGGCGGCTGCGGAGGCTTCCGGGGTCTCGGAGGGCTCCTGGGGCGTGAAGGCCGCGGTCACCGAGCCCAGGCCGGACATCTCGGCCCGTACGGTCGTGCCCGGCGGGGTGGGGACGAGCGGGCCGAGGGCACCGGAGAGCACGACCTGCCCGGCGCGCAGCGGATCGCCGAACTCCCGGGCGGTGCGCGCCAGCCACAGCAGCGCGGCGAGCGGATCGCCCAGGCAGGCGGTGCCGTCGCCCTCGGAGGCGAGCTTCCCGTCGGCGTGCAGCCGCATGGTCACGTCCCGCGGCTCGAACTCGTCCAGGCCGACGGCCCGTTGCCCGAGCACGAAGAGTCCGCTGGAGGCGTTGTCGGCGACCGTGTCCGTGATCGCGATGTCCCAGCCCGCCACCCGGCTGTCCACGATCTCCAGCGCGGCCACGGCGTACCCGACCGCCGAGCGGACCACCGCCAGGTCCAGGTCGTCGGTGTCCAGGTCGGCGGCGAGCACGAACGCGATCTCCGCCTCGGCCCTCGGCTGGAGCAGCCGGCCGCTGGGGACGGCCGGCAGCGCGGTGACGTCCATGTCGTCCAGCAGGACGCCGAAGTCGGGCCGGTCGACGCCCACCTGGCGCTGCACCGACGGGGAGGTCAGCCCGATCTTGCGGCCGACGACCCGGGCCCCGGCCGCGATCCGGGCGCCGACGACGCGCCGCTGGACGGCGTACGCGAGGCCGATGTCGTCCGGACCGAGCAGATCCCGGACCGGTGCACAGGGTCTGCGGTCGCGCGCCGCCCGGGCGAGGCGCTCGGCCGCCTCGGCCACGGCTGTCTCACGGTCCGCGACCGCCGTCGGTTCCCACACGTCTGTCATCGCCGTCCTCGACTCGTTCCGGCCTCCAGCCTGGGCCGCCGCGCCACGGGAGCGCCGGGCGATTTCCGCTCACCGGGACTCCGGGACGGAGGGCGGGAGCCGGCACGCACCGCGCGGGAGCCGACGGGCGAACGGCAGGCGGACGGCGGGCGGGGTCTCGGTGAGCGAGATGGCGCGGGAGTGACCTCACGCTGTCTCATTACCGTCGTCCGCAGGGCCGTGGAGCGTCCGGGCGGCCGGGCGCCGCGGGCCCGTCGCGCCTCCATGGCCGTACGAGGGCGCCCTCGTTCCGGCCCCGCCCCACGGTCCCCCGCCACGAGCACGGTCCCCACCCGTCGGCGCGGTTCCCCCCACCAACGAGTTCGGCACCCATCAGGAGGTTCGGATGAGCATCAACGAAGATGCCTACGACGTCATCGTCGTGGGGTCGGGCGGCGGTCTGGTCGGGGCGTACGTGGCGGCGGCGCGCGGCCTGCGCACGCTCGTCGTCGAGAAGACCGACCGGGTCGGCGGCACGGTCGCGTACTCCGGCGCGGGCCTGTGGTTCCCGGGCTCGGCGCCGCTGAGCCGGGCCGGCCTCGGCGCCGATGTCGAGGAGGCGCGGTCGTATCTGCGCGCGGTCGTCGACGACCCGTCCCGGGAGGGGCTGCAGGACGCGTACCTGGCGGCCGGGCGCCGGCTGATCGACGAGCTGGAGCAGAACACCTGGTTCCAGTCCTTCGTGCACGGGCCGGTGCCGGACTACTACGCGGCGAGCCCGGGGTCCTCGCCCACGGGGCACACCGTCTTCCCGCCGCCGGTCGAGGTCGCGGAGCTCGGCGAGCGCCGGGCACTGGTGCGTGACTCGCTGCCGACGGAGCGGTTCGGCTTCGACGAGGGCCCGGTGCTCAGCGGCGGGCGGGCGCTGATCGGCCGCGCCCTGTCGGCGTTCCTTGAGACGGGCAACGGCGAACTGCGGCTGAACACCGCGCTGGAGAGCCTGGTCGTCGAGGACGGCAGGGTCGTCGGCATCGAGGCCGTGCACGAGGGCGAGCGGGTCAGGATCCGGGCCGCCCGGGGCGTGCTGCTGGCCGCCGGCGGCTTCGAGCGCGACCGCGAGCTGCGCGAGGCGCACCAGTCCCCGCTCACCGGGGAGTGGTCCGACGGCGCCCCGGCGAACACCGGTGACGCGCTGCGGGCGGGCATCGCCGTCGGCGCGGACACCGACCTGCTCGACGAGGCCTGGTTCGTGCCGGGGCTGGTCCACCCGGACGGCCTGCCGGTCTTCCACACCGGGACCCGGGGCGGCATCTGGGTCAACGGCGCGGGCGAACGCTTCGTCAACGAGACGTCCCCCTACGACCAGGCCGGGCACGAGATCTTCCGCCGGCACCGGGCCGGCGGCGTACGGCACATCCCCTGCCACTGGGTGTTCGACCAGCGCCAGCTGGACCGGGACGGCATCGGCTGGCCGCCCGCCGCACCGCCCGTCGAGGAGTGGCTGGCGTCGGGCGCGCTGCGCAGGGCCGACACCCTGGAGGAGCTGGCGCGGCTGATCGACGTCCCCTTCGACGCCCTGGACCGCACGGTCAAGGAGTTCAACGGGTACGCGGCCACCGGCGTCGACGAGAGGTTCCACCGGGGCGAGACGCCCTGGGACCAGATGTTCCGGCACATCGTGCCCTTCCCGGCCGACCCCCGGCAGAACTTCCCCGCCAAGCCGTCGCCGGAGTGGCCGAACCCCCTGCTGCTGCCCATCGACCAGGCGCCGTTCTACGTGGCGACCATCGTGCCGTCGGACATCGGCACCAAGGGCGGGCTGCGGATCGACCCGCACGCGCGCGTGCTGCGGCCGGACGGCTCCCCGATCGAGGGCCTGTACGCGACGGGCAACACGGCGGCGGCGATGTCGGGCCGGGTCTACCCCGGTGCCGGCACCCCGATCGGTTCGAGTCTCGCGTTCGGGTACCTGGCGGTCCTGGACATGGCCGGGGCGACGGACTGACGGCGGGAAGCGGACAGGTGCCCGGGGCACGGGGTGTCCCGGGCACCTTCGCGTGGTTCAGGACCCGGCGATCAGCCGCGCGGCCAGCCGCAGGTCCGCCTCGCCCTGCGCGGTGGAGATCTCCTGGGTCAGCATGGCCACGAACACCCCCCACCAGTCGTAGACGAGCAGCCGCACCCGGCTGTGCCCGGTCCGCGCGTCCGCCCGGTCCCCGAGCAGCCGCAGCAGCCGTTGTCCCAGCGCGCTCTCCACGATGTCGATGCGGCTGCGGGCGGCGCTCGCGTATTCGGTGAACGACGACAGCGCCACCGCCGAGGCGAGCAGCCGGCTGTCCAGCAGCTTGCCGCTCAGCGCGACGAGCGTGTCGGCGACCTCGGTCACGGGATCCGCCGCCCGGTCGGGGACCGGGCCGCCGTCGCGACTGCCCAGGAACTGCTCGATGTGCCACTCCAGAACCGACAGGAACAGATACGGCTTGGACGGGAAGTAGCGGTACAGCGTGGCGATCGCGACCCCGGCCTCCCTGGCCACGTCGTGCATCTGCACGGAGGCCAGCCCCTCGCGCGTGCCGAGGTCCGCGGCGGCGCGCAGGATGCGGATGCGGCGGTCGGTCTGCCGGCTCGACGTCGGCGCGGCGGGTCGGCGGGGCCCGGCCCGGCCCACCCGGTCGTCCGTCACGGGATCACCCACCGCCGGGTCGCCCATCGTCAGGTCGTCGGTCGCCGGGTCGCCGGACGCCCCCACGCTCGGCACTCAGCCGGCCTCCGGGCGGGTCAGGAAGGCCAGGACCGCGCTCTCCCAGGCCGCCTTCTGCTCGATCATCGCCCAGTGCCCGCAGTCGGGCAGCACGTGCAGCTCGGCCTTGGGGATGGTCCGCATCGGCAGCAGCGCGCTCTCCAGCGGGGTGACCCGGTCGTCGCGGCCCCAGGTCAGCAGCGTGGGCGCGGCGACCTTGTGGAGCATGGCCCAGATCGGCTGGTCCGACTGGGACTGCGCGGCCTGCATCGCGGCCATCGCCTGCCGGCCGTAGATCCGGCGGGACGCCTCCAGGGTCGCCGGTTCGGTGGCGGTCGCCCAGCGTTCCTCGATCAGTTCCTCGGTGAGCAGCGCGGGGTCGTGGACCATCGAGCGCAGCCATTGGACGAGGTTGTCGCGGGTGGGGTTCTCGGCGAACTCCACCAGCAGGTTGAGCCCTTCGCTGGGGCCCGGGGAGAGGAGGTTGCGGCCGACCCCGCCGATGGTCACGACCCTGCGGAACAGGTCCTTGTGGGCCACCGCGAGCCCCACGGCGACGAACCCGCCCATCGAGTTGCCGATGACGTCGACGCGGTCCAGGCCGAGCCCTTCCAGGAAGCGCAGGACGGCCTTGGGTGCGGCGGCCATCGGGTTCTCGGCGGTCGGGTCGCTCACCCCGAAGCCGGGGAACTCCAGCGCCAGGCAGCGGAAGTGCCGGGCGAACACGGGCAGGTTGCCCCGGTAGTTGCGCCAGCCGGTCACCCCGGGACCCGAGCCGTGCAGCATCAGCAGGGGCGGCCCTTCGCCGGCCTCGTGGTAGCGCAGGACACCGTCGTCGGTGGGCAGTTCGCGCAGGGTGTCCGCGTAGTCGAGTGTGCTGGGTGTGCTCAGTGTCATGACGGTCACCGTGGCACCCGTACGGCGGCCGTCGCCGTACGGCTCCCGATCAGTGGGACGGTCCCGGCGGCGGTGCGGCCCGGCCTTCTACCGTCGCGGACGTACCGATACCGGGGGTCCGACGGGCCGCCTGGGACCTGACCAATGTGAGGGGAGGGCCTGATGGGTGTGCGCTCACTCGGGTACCTGCGTCTGGAGTCCAACGACCTCGACCGGTGGAAGGCGTTCGGGACCGATTTCCTCGGCCTGATGCCCGTCGAGGGCGACTCCGGGTCGCTCGCCTTCCGGATGGACGACCATCCGTCCCGGATCGTGGTCGCGCCGGGTGCCCAGCCCGCGATGACGGCGCTGGGCTTCGAGGTCCTCGACGAGCGGGAGCTGGCGCGGCTGGCCGCGGACGTCGAGAAGGCCGGGATCAAGGTGACCGCCGGCACCGAGGCCGAGGCGGCGGAGCGGAAGGTGACGGGCTTCGTCAGGTTCAGCGACCCGGGCGGCAACCCGGTCGAGCTGTTCTACGGCCGGACCCTCGACCACGTGCCCGTGCAGACCCCGCTGGTCTCGAAGTTCGTCACGGACGACATGGGCTTCGGGCACGCCATCGTCTCCGCCGAGGACGCGCGCGGGACGTTCGACTTCTACGTCAACGTGCTCGGGTTCATCGAGCGGAACACGATGCGCTCGCCGGGCGGCACCACCTGGTTCATGGGCTGCAACCCGCGCCACCACACGCTGGGCGTCACGCCGATGCCGGGGCCGGGGCGGCTGCTGCACTTCATGGTCGAGGCGGCGACCCTGGACGACGTGGGGCGGGCCCTGGACCGGGCCGGCAAGTACGAGGTGCCGATGATGCACTCGCTGGGCAAGCACACCAACGACCACATGGTCTCGTTCTACGTCTGGTCGCCGGAGAACTACGCCGTCGAGTTCGGCTGGAACGGCCTGAAGGTGCCCGAGCCGGTCCCCGTGTACGAGATCACGGACGGCGCGTTCTGGGGCCACCACTTCACCCCGCCGCCGCAGCCGGCCGGCTGAGCGGACGGGTACGGGGGGGGGAGCCCCACGGTCCTCGGACCGTGGGGCTCGGTCGTTGTCACCGAATGTCGTTGTCACCGAAGGTCCTTGTCGGCGAAGGTCCTTGTCGGCGGAGGGCGCCGTCAGTGGACGGTGATGGCCCGCTCGGGGCAGGCCGCCGCACCGTCCCTGGCGGCCTGTTCGAGGCCCGCCGGGACCTCACCGTCGAACGGCAGCGCATAGCCGTCGTCGTCGAGGCGGAAGAGCTGCGGGGACGCCGCCGCGCACCGCGCGTGCCCGGAGCACGCCGCCGTTTCGATGGTGATCTTCATTCAACCCACTCCGTTCTACGGCTTGTTGGTCGACCCCGCGTCGACGGTGAACTGCAGCCCGGTGACGTACCGCGCCTCGTCCGAGGCGAGGAAGAGGACGGCGTTCGACACGTCCCGGGGCTCGACGTACGGGGCCAGGGGGTTCATCGCGGCGAGTGCGAACAACGGCTCGCGCGCGGCGAGTTCCTCGATCGGCACGCCCACCGTGATGCCCGTGTCGCTGACCCCGGTGGGGTGGACGGTGTTCACCCGGATGCGGTGCGGGGCGAGTTCGTTGGACAGGGCCTTCATCAGGCCCACGACGCCGTGCTTGCTGGCCACGTAGTGGGCGTACGGCACATGGCCGCGGATGCCGGCGGCGGAGCTGGTGAGGACGATCGAGCCGCCCTCCCCCTGCTCGATCATCCAGGGGACCGCGGCGCGCACCGTGTTCCAGGGGCCCTTGAGGTTGACGTCCACGGTGACGTCCCAGGCCTCCTCGGACAGCTCCCAGGCGGCCCCGATGCTCATCACTCCGGCGTTGGCGACGACGGTGTCGAGCCGCCCGAACTCCTTGCGCGTCGCCTCGACCGCGGCCCGCATCTCGTCGACCGAGCGGACGTCGGCCTCGACCGGGACGCACCGCCGCCCGGTCTCCCTGACCAGCTTGGCGGTCTCCTCCAGCTCGTCCTTCGTCGCCAGCGGGTACGGCAGTTCCGCGCTGATGTCGTGGCAGACGTCGGTGACGACGATGTCCGCGCCCTCCTCGGCCAGCCGCACGGCGTGCGAACGGCCCTGGCCGCGCGCCCCTCCGGTGATGAGCGCGACCTTGCCCTCCATCCGGCCCATGGCCGCCTCACTTCCCCTTCGGCTGGTCGAGCAGGTCCTCGGCGGCCTCGCGCAGGGCACGCAGCCGGGACTGGAGGAGTTCGCCCTCGGCCCCGTCGGACGTGCCGGGTTCGGCGAGGCGTGCCTCCGTCTCGGCGATCTCCGCGAGGAGCCGGCCGTGGGCCTCCTCGCGGGTGAGCAGGTCCAGGTCGGTCCAGTCGGACCGCTCGGACTCCGGTCGCCGGCTCATGCGGGGAGGTTGTACAGGCGGCGGGTGTTCAGCTCCACGATCCTGTGCACCTCGTCGTCGGGTACGTCGGCCAGGACCTCGGCCGCGTAGGCGCGGGACCTGGGCCAGTAGGAGTCGGAGTGCGGGTAGTCGCACTCCCAGGTGATCTTGTCGACGCCGACGTGGTGGCGTACCTCGACGCCGAACCGGTCGTCGATGAAGCAGCCGTGGAAGTGCTTGTGGAACAGCTCCGAGGGCCGCACGCTCTGGTTGACGTTCTGGTAGAAGCGGTGCCGCTCCCAGGTGCCGTCGGCGCGTTCCAGAAGGTAGGGGATCCAGCCGATGCCGCCCTCGGAGAGGCCGATCTTGAGCTTGGGGTGCTTGTGCAGCACCGGGGAGAAGAGCAGGTCGGCGGCGGCGAACATGGCGTTGCAGCCGAACAGGGTGATGGTGACCGCGAAGGGGGCCTCCTCGGCGGTCTTCGGGGGCTTGCCCGAGGTGCCGAAGTGCAGGCAGACGGGCAGGTCGGTCTCCTCCGCCGCCGAGAACATGGGGTCCCAGTAGTCGGTGTGGAAGGAGGGCAGGCCGCGCGGGGCGGGGTTCTCCGGGAAGGAGATCGCCTTCGCGCCCTTGGCCGCGGTGCGGTGGATCTCGGCGACGCAGGCGTCGACGTCCCACATCGGCATGATGACCAGCGGGATGAGCCGGCCGGGTGCGGTGGCGCACCACTCGTCGAGGACGAAGTCGTTCCACGCCTGCACGCAGAGCAGGGCCAGTTCGCGGTCCTGGCCGTCCAGGAAGACATGGCCGGAGAAGCCGGGGAAGGAGGGGAAGCACAGGGCGCCCCAGACGCCGTCCAGGTCCATGTCGCGGATCCGGGCCTTCGGGTCGTAGCAGCCCGGGATCATCTCGTCGTAGCGGGTGGGTTCGAGGCCGAACTCCTCGGGCCGCTTGCCGGCGACGGCGTTGAGGCCGATGTAGGGGTAGATCCGGTCCTCGTAGACCCAGACCTCGGCGGGGGCCTGTCCCGCACCGCGCGGCTGCTCCACGATGCGCGGCCCGGCCTCCCGGTACCTCGCCGGCAGCCGGTCGGACCACAGGTGTGGGGGCTCGATCAGGTGGTCGTCGGTCGACAGCAACTTCATCCATGGCTGCAACGGCATCGTGTGCTCCCTCGGTCTCGGGGACTCTCTAGCACCGGGCACATTGTGTGCACTGAACCAGTCCCACTGGGCGGGAAAGATCGACCAACTCCCGCATGGATCGGAGATCATCCGGTAACGATCAGCTTCCGCCACCACTATTCAGGCTACTCTTTTCTTCTACGGAAGGAGACCCCATGGGGAGAGTGCAGGACAAGGCCGTCTTCATCACCGGAGCCGCGCGCGGCCAGGGCCGCGCGCAGGCGGTCCGGCTCGCCGCGGAGGGCGCCGACATCGTCGCCGTGGACCTGTGCGCGGACATCGCCACCAACGGGTACCCGCTGGCCACCGAGGCGGACCTGGAGGAGACGGTCCGGCAGGTCGAGAAGCTGGGCCGGCGCATCGTGGCCCGCCGGGCCGACGTACGGGATCCGGCCGCGCTGAAGGCGGCGGTCGCCGAGGGGGTGGCCGAGCTGGGGCGGCTCGACGCCGTGGTCGCCCAGGCCGGGATCTGCCCGCTGGGGCCGGAGCAGACCGCGCAGGCCTTCCTGGACGCCGTCACCGTCGACTTCAACGGGGTGGTGCACGCGGTCGACGCGGCCCTGCCCCATCTGCCCGACGGTGCCTCGATCGTGGCCACCGGGTCCATCGCGGGGCTGATACCGGCGACCGTCGACAACCCGGCCAACGGGCCCGGCGGGCTGGGCTACTCCTTCGCCAAGCGCCAGGTGGCCGCGTTCGTGCACGACCTGGCGACGGTCCTGCTGTCCCGCCGGATCCGGGTCAACGCGGTGCACCCCACGAACGTCAACACCGACATGCTGAACAGCGACGTCATGTACCGGTCGTTCCGGCCCGACCTGGAGAGCCCGACCCGCGAGGACGCGCTGCCCGGCTTCCCCGCGACGACCGGGTTCGGGGTCCCCTTCGTCGAGCCGGAGAACATCGCCGACATGGTGCTCTTCCTGGTGTCGGACGAGTCGCAGTACGTCACCGGCATGCAGATGCGCGTCGACGCCGGCGGCTACGTCAAACGGCGCCCGCAGCTGCCGGCGTTCTGACGGTCAGGCCGTCATCTCGATGACGACCTTGCCGGTGGTGCGCCGCCCGGCCACGTCGGTCAGTGCGGTCGCCACGTCGGCGAGGGGGTGGACGCGGGAGACGAGCGGGCACATCCCGTCCCGGACCATCCGGGCCAGCGCCCGGTCGCCCGCGGCCACCGCGTCCGGGGCGTACCGGCGCAGCATGCGGATCTCGAAGCCCCGGACGACCGCGTCCTTGAGCAGCACGAGGTTGAGCGGGATCCGCGGGATCCTGCCGTCGGCGTACCCCACGGTGACGAACCGGCCGCCCCGGCGCAGCGCGCGCAGGGCGGCCTCCGCGTGGTCGCCGCCCACGGGGTCGACGACCAGGTGGGCGCCCTCGCCGCCGGTCAGTTCGCGGACGCGCGTCTTCAGGTCCTCGCGGACGTAGTCGACGCCGCCCTCGGCGCCCAGTTTCCGGGCCACCGCGAGCCGCTCGGGGCCGGACGCCGCCGCCACGACGCGCATGCCGAGCCGGGTGGCGACGTCGACGGTGGCGGAGCCGACGCCGCCGGCGGCGCCGAGCACGGTCGCCCACTCCCCCGCCGTGCCCTGCCCCACGGTGGTCAGGGCGTGGTAGGCGGTCGCGTAGGTGACGTGGAACGCGGCGGCGTGGACCAGGTCGAGGCCCTCGGGTACGGGGCGCAGGCCGGTCACCGGCACCACGACCTGTTCGGCGAAGGCGCCGGTGAGCACCGCTCCGGCCACCGCCGAGCCCACCGGGGGGCCGGTCACGCCGGGCCCCAGCGCGGCGACCACACCGGCGAACTCGCTGCCCGGGGTGAACGGCAGCGGCGCGGGCACCTGGTAGCGGTTCGCCACCAGCAGCACGTCCGGGTAGTTGACCGCGGCGGCGTGCACCCGGACCAGGACCTCTCCCGGGCCGGGCACGGGGTCGTCCAGTTCGACGACGGCCAGGCCGTCCGGGGGCCCGTAGTCGGTACAGCGTGCGGCTCTCATCGTGTGCTCCCGGTGGCCGGCATCGCCGGGTCCCGGGGCAGTCCCAGGACCTGTTCGGCGATGGTGTTGCGCTGGATCTCGGCGGTGCCCGCACCGATCGTGGAGGCCCGGGTGCGCAGGAAACCCCACACCCAGCGCCCGCGCTGGACGGCGTGCGGGTCGCGGCGGCCCAGGATCCCGTACGGTCCCAGCAACTCCAGGGCGAACTCGTGCAGTTCCTGCTCGAAGGTCACGATGAAGAGCCGTGCGGTCGAGGAGGCGGGGCCGGGCTCGCCCTTCGCCATGATGTCCGCGATGGTCCGCATCCCGGTGAGCCGCATGACGGTCACCCGGATCTCGAAGTCGGCGAGCCGGTCGCACACCGACGGGTCGTCGGTCGCCCCGCGTTCGCGGGCCAGCTCGATCAGCTCGTCGAGGACCCGCCGGTACAGGGCCGCCTGGTTCATCGCCCCGGCGGCGCGTTCGTGGCCGAGGCTGGTGCGGACCAGGGGCCAGCCGCCGTTCTCCGCGCCGATCCGGTCGGCGGCCGGGACCCGGACGTCGTCGAAGAAGATCTCGCAGAAGTGCGCGTCGCCGGTGAGGTCCCGCAGCGGGCGGACGGTCACGCCGGGGGCGTGGGCGTCGATCAGGAGGTAACTGATGCCGTCCTGGCGGGAGTCGGGGGGTCCGGTGCGGACCAGGGTGAAGAGGACGTCGGCGATGTCGGCCGAACTGTTCCACACCTTCTGGCCGTTGACGACGTACTCGGCCCGGGGGTCGTCGGGGCCGCCGCCCTCGCGGCGGGCCGTGGTGCGCAGCGCGGGGAGGTCCGAGCCCGCGTCGGGTTCGGAGTACCCCTGTGCCCAGACCGTGTCGCCGCGCAGCATGGGGCGCAGGTAGCGGTCCTTCTGCTCGGGCGTGGCGTACCGGATCAGGGTGGGGGCGGCGATGCCGAGTCCGGTGCCGAGGGGGCCGGGGACCCGGGCCCGCGCGTACTCCTCCTGGTAGAGGACCTGACGGGCGAAGGGCAGGTCCATGCCGCCGTACGCGCGCGGCCAGCCCGGGCCCGCGTAGCCGCCGTCGTACAGGGTGGCCAGCCACCGCTTCTGCCACGCGAGGCGTTCGGCGGGGTCCTGGGGGCGGCGCCCGGGGTGGTGTTCGGCCAGGAAGGCGCGCAGGCGGGCGCGGAACTGCTCGTCGGTCTCGGTCGCGGTCTCGGTCGCGGCCGTCGCCCCGGTCATCGCGGGGCCATGCGGATCGCGCCGTCGAGGCGGACGGTCTGGCCGTTGAGATAGGGGTTCTCCAGCATCTCGACGGCGAGGCGGGCGAAGTCGTCGGGTTCACCGAGGCGTTTGGGGTGCGGCACGGAGGCGGCGAGGCCGTCGCGGATGTCCTCGCGGAGGCGGCCGAGCATGGGGGTGTCCATGATGCCGGGGGCGATGGTGTTCACCCGGATCTGCCAGCTGGCCAGGTCACGGGCAGCGACGAGGGTCATGCCGTGCACCCCGGCCTTGGCGGCGGTGTAGGAGGTCTGGCCGATCTGGCCGTCGAACGCGGCGACGGAGGCGGTCAGGACGACGGCCCCGCGGTCGCCGTCCGCCACCTCGTTGCCGGAGAGGCGGGCGGCGGCCAGGCGCAGCACGTTGTAGGTGCCGACCAGGTTGACCCGGATCACCTCGGCGAAGGTGGCGAGTTCGCCGGGGGTGCGCGCGCGGTCGATGATCCGGGTGCGGTCGCCGCCGCGCCCGGCGCAGTGCACGACGAAGCGCAGCGGGCCGAGTTGCTCCGCGGTGTCGAGGGCGGCGTTCACCGCGGTCTCGTCGGTGACGTCGGCGCGGACGAAGCGGGCGGCCTCGCCGAGTTCGGCGACCGCCTTGGCGCCCTGCTCCTCGGAGATGTCGGCCAGGACGACCCGGCCGCCGCGGTCGATGACCCGGCGTGCCGTGGCGAGGCCCAGCCCGGAGGCGCCGCCGGTGACCAGTGCCGTGGATCCGTCGATGTTCACTCGGGTCTCCTCTACAGGCCCAGGGACGTGCTGACGAGGGTCTTCCGCCGCAGATGCCGGCCACCCATCTATTGAGTATACGTAATTACCCATCGCTGGCACAGCGGAAAGCCCCGTACGGCAGGAATCCGTACGGGGCATCGGGAATCAGTGTCACTAAATCAGTGCCACCAGGGGATGAGGGCGTCCAGGTGGCGGCGCATCCGGTGGCGGGCCACGCCGGCGTCGCCCTGCACGATCGCGTCGAGGATGCGCTGGTGGACGTGCTGGACCTCGTCGGCCGCCGTGTCGCCGGGCAGCTGCCGGTCGTGCCCGGAGGCGTGGCGGCGGAACAGTTCGGTGATGATGGCGAGGAACAGCGACAGCACCGGATTGTCGGCCAGGGCCGCCAGTTCGGAGTGGAACAGGTCGGCCTTGCGGGGGGCGTCGGCCGGGCCCTCCACGGTCCAGCGGACGGCCTTGCCCAGGCGGTCGGCGACCTCCGGGTCGCCCCCGGCGTGCCGGGCGGTCACCCGGGCGACGATGCCGAGTTCGACCGCGTTGCGGACGATCCGCAGGTCGTCGGCGGTGACGCCCTGGTATTCGAGGAAGAGGGCCATCGTGTCGATGCTGGCCTGCGGCTCGGGCTCGGTGACGACCAGGCCGCCGCCGGGGCCGCGCCGCATCCGGGCGACCGAGTGGTACTCCAGGAGCCGTACGGCCTCGCGCAGGACGGCCCGGCTGATCTCGTAGCGGGCCAGCAGGTCCGACTCCGAACCGAGGACCATGCCGATCTGCCAGCCGCGCGCGGCGATGTCGTCGTGGATCCGGGAGGCCACCACCTCGGCGAGCTTGGCGCGCGGGCCCTCGACCAGTTCGGGCTCGACCACGTTCCCCGAGATCCGTCCGCCGCGGCGCACCCGGTGCTTCTCGATCCAGCCGGCCACCGACTCCAGGTGCGCCGTCAGCTCGGTCTGCGCGCGGGCCCCGTCGTCGGCGACGACGGCGTCGACGACGGCGCGGTGCTCGCGGTGCGAGGTCTCCTTCGCCGCGTGCATCTCCGCCTTGGAGATCCGGCGCGAGGTGTGGGCGTAGCGGGCGGTGAGGCGGGTGAGGACGTCGATGAACAGGTGCAGCACCGGGTTGCCCGACAACTGGCCGAGCACCGGGTGCAGGGGGTCCTGCGAGTGGACCGACGGGTCGTCCCAGTGGTCGTGTTCGGAGTCGAGGGTGGCGCGGAGGGTGGCGATGCCCTCCTCGGTGATGCGGTCGGCGGCGAGGCCCGCGGCGATCGGTTCGAGCAGCAGGCGGGCCTGGAGCAGGTCGGTGACGCTGGTACCGACGTATTCGAGGTAGATCACCATGGCCCGGGTCGCCGGGCCCGCGTCGGGGGCGCAGACGAGCAGGCCGCCGCCGGGGCCGCGCCGCATCCGCGCGACCTGGTGGTGCTCGACCAGGCGCACCGCCTCGCGCAGCACCGCCCGGCTCACCCCGAGCTGCTCCCGCAGGTCCACCTCGGAGCCCAGCGACTCACCGACGGGCCAGCCCCGGCGGATCACGGTCGCCTCGATGCGCTGCGCGGTCTGCGCGGCCAGCTTGCCGACCGGGGCGTCGGTCTCGCCGTCGGCGGGCTCGCGGTCGACGGCAGTCGCCATGGGCCAACTCCTCTGCGGAAACATTGCGGATCCCCAGTCTATTCAGCACCGGGACAGGAACCCCCGGACCGGCCGCCCGACGCCGAGATCGGGCCACTGATTTCGGTACCGGCCCTTGGCAACCAGCCCCAAGGCATGGTTAGAGTACCCTCATTTCGAGATCGCTTGCGTGAGGACCGAGGAGCCGGCGGCGATGCGACTGGAACCCACACCCGAACTGGAGGCCTTCCGGGGCAAGGTGCGCGCCTTCGTGGCCGAGCACGCGCCGGGCGTCAAGGCGCACGCCGGGGTACGTGCCCCCGAACCGGAGCTGATGCCGGCGATCCGGGCCTGGACCGCGCGGCTGTACGAGGCGGGGCTGCTCGGCATCGACTGGCCCGCCGAGTACGGCGGGCGGCCCGACGCGCACCCGCTGGAACCGTCGGTCGTCGCCGAGGAGATCGCCCGCGCCCGCACCTGGGCCCCGGTCGGCGCCGCCTCGCTGGCCTCGGCTGCGCTCATCGAGTTCGGCACCGACGCCCAGCGGACGCGGTTCCTGCCCCGCATCCGCTCCTGCGACGACGTCTGGTGCCAGCTGTTCAGCGAGCCCGAGGCGGGCAGCGACCTGGCGTCCCTGCGCACCCGGGCCCGTCGCGAGGGCGAGGGCGGCGACGCGGTGTTCGTCGTCGACGGCCAGAAGGTGTGGACGACCAACGGCCAGCACGCGGACATGGGTTACCTGCTGGCGCGTACCGACACCGAAGCGCCGAAGCACAGGGGCATCACGGCCTTCGCGCTGGACATGCGCAGCCCGGGCGTCGAGGTACGGCCGCTGCGCGAGCTCACCGGGACCACCGACTTCAACGAGGTCTTCCTGGACGGCGTCCGGATCCCGGCGGCGAACGTGATCGGCCGGGTGGACGACGGCTGGCGGGTGGCGATGAGCAGCCTCGCCCGGGAGCGGTCCGGGGTGGCCGCGCGCGGCGTCGAACTGGTCGCCGCGCTGGAGGACCTGGTACGGCTCGCGGAGGAGGTGCCGGCCGGCGGCCGGCCCGCGCTCGACGACGCCGCCACCCGCCAGGAGATCGGCGAACTCGCCGCACGGGTGCAGGTGAACGCCGCGCTGATCGCCCTCGCGCAGTCGCGGATGCTGCACGGCACCGAGGGGCCCGCGGACGCCCTGCTGGGCAAGGTCTTCTTCAGCGAACTCAACCACGACCTGGCCGACTTCGGCCTGCGCCTGCAGGGTACCGACGGCCTGCTCACCGAGGACGACCCGGCGGCGCTCGCGGCGGGCTGGTGGCAGGACGCCCACCTGTACTCACGGGCGTACACGATCGCGGGCGGGGCGAACGAGGTGCTGCGGACGCAGATCGCCGAGCGGGGCCTGGGCATGCCCCGGGAACCCCGCTGACCTGGCCGGACACACGGCCTCCCGGCCTGGATCCCATCAAATGGACCGCACGGTCGATATGCCGCCGGAACGTGTGCGCAATATTGATTGTACCGACCGGTCCACGTATGGTGCCCTCAATTGTGCTGCCGAGAGAACGAGGGAACCATGAGCGAGAGCATCGCCGGGACCGATGCCGCCACGGAGCTGCCGGAGTTTCCGACGCCCCGATCGAGCCAGTGCCCGTTCGCACCCCCTCCGGCCCTGCTGGCGCTGCACGAGACAGACAAGGCCGTCGTACGCGTCCGGACCTGGGACGGCACCACCCCGTGGCTCGTCACCTCGCACGCCGCGCAGCGCGAGCTGATGACCGACCCGCGGCTCAGCGCGAACATCGGCGCCCCCGGCTATCCGCACACCACCGAGGCCATGAAGGCGCACGCCGCCGAGATCCAGCCGTCGATCAACAACACCGACGGTGCCGAACACACCCGCTGGCGCCGGATGCTGACCAATTCCTTCACCCGGCACCGGATGGAGAAGCTCCGCCCGGAGATCCAGCAGATCACCGACGACCTCATCGACAAGATGCTGGCGGGGCCCAACCCGGTCGACCTCAACGAGGCGCTGTCCCTGCCGCTGCCCTCGCTCATGATCTGCGCGCTCCTCGGCGTGCCGTACGAGGACCACGACTTCTTCCAGGAGCACGCCGGGGTCACCAACGCCCGTTTCAAGACCCCCGAGGAGGCGGCCCAGTCGATCGTGGAGGTGCGCCGCTACATCGCCGGGCTCATCGAGGCCAAGATGGACAACCCCGGTGAGGACGTCCTCTCCGACCTCGGCGCGCGGATCAAGGAGGGGGTGCTCTCCATGGAGGAGGCTGCCCCGCTCGGGCACATCCTGCTCGTCGCCGGCCACGACACCAGCGCCAACATGATCACCCTGGGCACCGCGCTGCTGCTCCAGCACCCCGACCAGCTCGCGGCGCTGCGGGAGAACCAGGACGACCCGAAGTACGTGACCAAGGCCGTCGAGGAACTCCTGCGCTACCTGACCATCCCGCACCTGCTGGCGCGGCGCGCGGTGCTGGACGACATCGAGATCGACGGGGAGACCATCCGGGCCGGCGAGGGTGTCATCGCCTCGCTGCCCGCGGCCAACTGGGACCCCGAGGCGTTCCCGGAGCCCGGCCGGCTCGACCTGACCCGAACCGCGGCGCACCACCACGCGTTCGGCTGGGGTCCGCACCAGTGCGTCGGCCAGCAGCTGGCCCGCATCGAACTGCACGTCGTCTTCAGCACCCTGTTCCGCCGCATCCCGGCCCTGCGGCTCGCGGTCGACGTCCCGGAGCTGAAGTTCAAGGAGGACTCCCAGGCGTACGGCATCTACGAGCTCCCCGTCACCTGGTGACCGGCGCCCCGGGAAAGGAGACATCCACATGGCGACGATGAAATCCGTCCGGACCGGCACGGAGAAGGACACGGTCGAGGTCGTGGAGTCCGAGCGTCCGGTGCCGGGCCCCAAGGACGTGGTGGTCAGGATCCGCGCCTGCGGGATCTGCGGCACCGACACCTTCTTCGTCCACGCGGGCGGCACCCCGTACAACGCCGACGGCTCGGTGGAGCCGCTGCTGCTCGGGCACGAACCGGCCGGCGAGATCGCGGAGCTGGGCGCCGAGGTCACCGGGCTGAAGGTCGGCGACCGGGTGGTGGTGAACCCGCAGGGCGTGCCCTCGGGGATCATCGGCTGCGGCGGCGCGCACGGCGGGATGAGCGAGTACCTGCTGCTGGAGGACGCGGAGATCGGCCGGACCCTCGCCGTCTTCCCGGACACCGTGCCCTTCGCCGTCGCCTCGCTCAACGAGCCGATGGCGGTCGCCCGGCACTGCGTCAACCGGTCCGGGGCCCGCCCCGACGACAAGGTCGTGGTCTTCGGTGCCGGGCCCATCGGGCTGGGCGTCACCATCTGGCTGAAGCTGCGCGGGGTCGAGCACGTGGTCGTCGCCGACGTCATCCCCGAGCGGCTGGAGACCGCGCTGGCCGTCGGCGCCGACGCGGTGATCCACTCCGGCACCGAGGACGTCACCGCACGGCTGACCGCACTGCACGGCGAGGCGGCCAACGCGCTGGGCCAGCCGCGCGCCGGCACCGACATCTACATCGACGCCGCCGGTGTCGCCGCCGTCTTCAACACCACCGTCGACGCGGCCAAGTGGGGCGCCAAGCTGGTGATGGTCGCCGTGCAGAAGCCCTCCGACGCGATCGACCTCGGCGGGATGCTGCGCAGCGAACTCACCCTCATCGCCTCGCAGGGGTACCCGACCGAGATCTTCGAGGTGACGGCGGAACTCGCCGAGCACCAGGAGCGGTTCGCCCGGCTGATCAGTCACCGGGTGCCGTTCGCCGAGGTGGACCGGGCCTTCGAGCTGGCGCTGACTCCGGGCGCCGCGGAGAAGGTCGTCGTCACCTACGACGACGAGGCGTGAGCGGGTGCTGCTGCGGACGGCGTAGTCCTACCTCGCCGTCCGCAGCAGCATCGCCCCGGACGGCACTCCCCCGCCCGCCGTGACCACCGCGACGCGGGCGCCCTCGACCTGGCGGCCCGGGGCGTCCCCGCGCAGTTGCAGCATCGCCTCGCGGACGAAGCCGTAGCCGTGCAGGCGGCCGGCGGAGAGCTGGCCGCCGTGCGGGTTCAGCGGGAGCCGTCCGTCCAGGGAGATGGTCTTGCCGTCGCCGATGAAGTCGGTCGCCTCGCCCGGCCCGCAGAAGCCGAGGCCCTCCAGCCAGGACAGGGCGTTGAAGGTGAACCCGTCGTAGAGCAGGGCCACGTCGACGTCCGCCGGGGTGAGATCGGTGCGGGTCCACAGGTGCGCGGCGGGGCCGCGGGACTGCGGCAGGTGGGTGAGGGTGTCCTGGTCCCAGCTGAGCCGTTCCAGGACCGCCGTGCCGACGGATTCGACCAGCACCGGCGGCCGGGGGCGGTCGTACGCCGTCTCGATCGCGGAGACGACGACGGCCACCGCTCCGTCGCAGGGCACGTCGCAGTCGTAGAGCCCGAACGGGGTGGTGATCATGCGGGCGTCGAAGTAGTCGTCGAGGGTCATCGGGTCGCGGTGCAGGGCCTCCGGGTTGCGTCCGGCGTTCGTCCGCGCGGTGACCGCGATCGCGCCGAGGGCCTCGCGGCCGACGCCGTAGCGGTGCAGGTAGTGGGAGGCGTGGCAGCCGATCCACTGCGCGGCCGACATCGCTCCGAAGGGGGCCCGGAACTCGAACATGCCGGTGGCCGGGCCGCCGCCGGACTGCCAGCGCCCGGCGCGCACCAGGGCGCTGTGGGAGGACTCCCACACCGTGCGGAAACAGAGCACGTGCCGGCACAGGCCGGCCGCGACCGCGAGCATGCCGGCGGTGATCGAGCCGATCTGGCCGGGCACTTCACGGGCGCCGTTGACCCAGGTGGGGCGCAGCTGGAGGGCTTCGGTAAGGGCGGTGACGCCGCCTTCGCTCATGCCGTCGGGGCCGGGCCCCGGGTAGGTGGAGAGCCCGTCGATCTCGTCGAGGTCGAGGCCCGCGTCCGCGACCGCGGCCAGGCAGGCGTCGACGGTCAGGGAGAGCGGGTCGACCATCAGGCGGCGTCCGACGCGCGACTGGCCGACACCGGTCAGGGCGACCCTGTCCTCGTACTTGTCCGGGGAGGCCATGGGGCGGGCGCGCACCTCGCGCGGTCGAGGCAGCGGGCCGGGGCCGTCGGTCTCCAAGTCCGGTTCGAACAGCGGGAGATGCACGTCACCGTGGTGCTCGAAGCGGACGCGGACGCGCATGCCGACCGTCACCTCGTCCGGCGCGCAGCCCACGATGTTGGTGGTCAGGCGGGCCCGGTCGTCCTCGGCGAGGGCGACCACCGCGACGACGTACGGCGGTGGGAAGTCGGGCAGCCAGGTCTGGTGGTTGACGCTGAAGCCGACCACGACCGCCCTGCCCGAGACCGGGGCGAGGGCCACGGAACGGCCGCGGCAGGACGGGCACACGGGCAGCGGTGGGTGGAAGTACCGGTCGCAGTCGGCGCAGTGCGGGATCCGGAGCACGCCGTCGGCGCCGGAGGCCCAGAATTCGGCGCTGGCGAGGGTGGGTTGGGGCAGCGGGCGGGTCGTCACAGGAGCTCGACGATGGTCGCGTTGGCCGTGCCGCCGCCCTCGCACATGGTCTGGAGGCCGTAGCGGAGGTTCTCACGGCGCATCCGGGCCAGCAACCGGGTCATCAGGATGGCACCGGAGCCGCCCAGCGGGTGGCCGACGGCGATCGCCCCGCCGAGCGGGTTGAGCCGCTCCGGGTCGGCGCCGGTCTCGGCGAGCCACGCCAACGGCACCGGTGCGAAAGCCTCGTTGACCTCGTAGGCGCCGATGTCGTCGAGGGAGAGCCCGGAGCGGCGCAGCACCTTCTCGGTGGCGGGGACCGGGCCGAGGAGCATGGTGATCGGGTCGGCGCCGCTGACGGCTCCGCTGTGGTAGCGGGCGATGGGGGTGAGGCCGAGGTCGCGGGCCCGCTCGGGGGTGGTGACGAGGAGGGCGGCGGCCCCGTCGGAGATCTGGGAGGAGTTGCCGGCGTGGATCACACCGTCCTCCTTGAACGACGGCTTGAGCCGGGCCAGTGTCCCGGGCGAGGTGCCCCGCCGCAGCCCCTCGTCCGTACCGAACTTGGTTCCCTCGACGTCGATCGGCACGAGGTGGTCGTCGAAGACGCCCGCGTCGATCGCCGCCGCGGCCTTCGCGTGCGACTCGGAGGCGAACTCGTCGAGGCGGGCCCGGCTGAACCCGTACCGTTCGGCGATCATCTCGGCGCCGAGTCCCTGGCTGAACTCGGCGCCCCCGTAACGGGCGATGGCGGCGGGACCGTACGGCTGCCCGGTCGTGCGGTGCGAGCCCAGCGGCACCCTGCTCATGGTCTCGACTCCGCCCGCGACCACCACGTCGTACTGGCCGGCCATGACGGCGTGCGCGGCCTGGTCGACGGCCTGCTGGCTGGAGCCGCAGGCCCGGTTGACCGTGACGGCCGGGACGTGTTCGGGCCAGCCCGCGGCGAGCACCGCGAACCGGCCGACGTTGCTGGACTGGTCGCCGATCTGGGTGACACAGCCCCAGACCACGTCGTCCACGGTGCCGGGGTCGATGCCGGTGCGCCGCACCAGCGCCCTGAGCACCTCGGCCGACAGGTCCGCCGCGTGCACCGACGCCAGCGAGCCGTTGCGCTTGCCGATCGGGGTGCGTACGGCGTCGACGATGACGGCGTCTCGCATGTCAACTCCTAGGTCGGGTCATCGGGGTATGTGTTCACCCGGGCGTGGGTTCACTCGGGCATGGGTTCACCCGGGCGTGGTTCACCCGGGAACGGCACGTCCCAGTCGTGGAACACGGCACGGGTGTCGGCGCCGACGGGCGGTGCCGCGGGGCCGGGGCGGGCCGGGGTCGCCGAGAAGCGGGGGGCCGCGGCGGGCTGGAGCACGCCGTCGCGGGTGAACAGGCTGGCGCGGGCGGCCAGATGGGGGTGGGAGGCCGCCTCGGTGAGGCTCAGGACGGGTGCCACGCAGGCGTCGGTGCCCTCGAACAGCGCCGCCCACTCGTCGCGGGTACGCTCGGCGAAGCGCTCCGCCAGCAGCTCCCGCAGCCGCGGCCAGGCCGAGCGGTCGTGCTGCCGGTCCGGGTCCACGTCGAGGCCGAGCAGCTCCACCAGGCTGCGGTAGAACCTGCGCTCCAGTGCGCCGACGGCCACATGGCGGCCGTCCTTCGTCTCGTACACGGCGTAGAAGGGCCAGCCGCCGTCGAACCGGTTGACGCCCCGCTCGTCGCGCCACTCGTCGCGGGCCAGCTTGGCGAAGGTGCTGGCGAGCAGGTGGGCGGTGCCGTCGACGATCGCCGCGTCGACGACCTGGCCCGCGCCGGTGCGCCCTACGGCGTGCAGCGCGGCCAGTACCCCGATCACGAGGTAGCAGCCGCCGCCCCCGAAGTCGCCGACGAGGTTCAGCGGGATCCGCGGCGGGCCGCCCGCCTCGCCGATGGCGCCGAGCGCGCCGGTCACCGCGATGTAGGTGAGGTCGTGTCCGGCCGCGGCGGCGAGCGGTCCGTCCTGGCCCCAGCCGGTCATCCGGCCGTAGACCAGGCGGGGGTTGCGGGCCAGGCAGTCGTGCGGTCCGATGCCGAGCCGTTCGGTGACCCCGGGCCGGAACCCCTCGATCAACACGTCCGCGCGCGCTACGAGTTGCAGCAGTGCCTCGGCCTCGGCGGGCCGCTTCAGGTCCAGTACGACCGACCGCTTGCCCCGGTCGAGCACGGCCGCCGGTCCGCCCGCGTCCGACTCGGCCTCCCGCCCGGGCCGGTCGACCCGGACGACCTCCGCACCCAGGTCGGCGAGGAGCATGCCGGCGAACGGTCCCGGTCCGATCCCCCCGAGTTCGAGGACCCGGCATCCGGCGAGCGGCCCGGCCGCGTCCGCCGAGGTCCCGGCCCGGCCGGTGGCCCCGGCTCCGGACGTCATCGTCAGCGGCCCTTCCAGGCCGGCGCCCGCTTCTCCGCGAACGCCGCCGCCCCTTCGCGGGCGTCCTCGGACTGGAACACCGGCTCGGCGATGTCGAACTGCCTGCCCCACGCCTCGTCCAGGGTCCAGTCGGCCGTGGAGCGGGCGATCTGCTTCGTCGCCGCGACCGCCAGCGGGCCGTTCGCCGCGATGGTGGCCGCGAGTTCGAGGGCGCCCTCCAGCGCGCCGCCCTCCTCGGTGAGCCGGTTGACCAGGCCGTACGTGGCCGCCCGCGCGGCACCGATCGGCTGGCCGGTCAGCAGCAGTTCGAGGGCGATGGCGTACGGGATGCGGCGCGGCAGATGGAGTGCGGCACCCGCGCGGGCGACCAGCGAGCGGGTCACCTCGGGCACGCCGAGCCGGGCGGTGCGGGCGGCGACGACGAGGTCGCAGGCCAGCAGGAGTTCGAAGCCGCCCGCCAGGGCCCAGCCCTCCACGGCGGCGACCAGCGGTTTGCGCGGCGGGGTCATGCTGATCCCGCACAGGCCGCGGCCCTCGATCGCGGGGGTCTCGCCGCGCAGCCACGCCTTGAGGTCCATGCCCGCGGAGAACGTGCCGCCGGCACCGGTGAGCACACCGACCCGCAGCTCGTCCGACTCGTCCAGTTCGTCGACCGCAGCCGCCACGCCCTCGGCCACCGCGGCGTCCAGGGCGTTCTTCACCGCCGGGCGGTTGATCGTGATGAGCTGCACCGCGCCACGGCGCTCCACCAGTACCTCGTCGGACACGTCTACCTCCTCGAACGGTCGCCGGTCACGGCGAATCGGGTCAGTTCATGGGCGACCATGCCGTCGAGGTCCGCCGCGGGCGGCGCGGGGAGTTCGACGGCGTGGTCGCGGGTGGGCAGCAGGACGACGGCCGTGCCCGGCGTGGTGACCTCGCCCCGCTGGTTCTCGCAGCGCACTTCGATGTCGACCTCGGCGCGCCCGTCCGCCAGGCGTTTGCCGACGACCGTGCCGCGCACCCAGGTGGTGTCGCCCCGGTAGTTGAACCTGCGGTGCTCGCAGCGCAGTCGCCACAGCCAGCCGTCGTCGCCGATCCAGTCGGTGAGCAGATGGCACAGCCAGGTCTCGCGCATGCCGCCGTAGTCGTAGGGAGCGGGCAGGCCCAGTTCCCTGGCCCGTTCCGGCTCCCAGTGCAGCCGTTGCACGGTGTCGGGGATGTTCAGCGGGTTGGGCGGGTAGAGGCCGGGCGCCTTGCGCCGGACCCTCGCCGCGATCCCGAACGCGCCGGGCGGGGTGAGCTGCATGCCCCAGCCCAGGTGCCAGACGACCACGTCGGTGGTGGTCAGGGGCCCCTTCACGCGGGGCTGGAGCTCCTCGCCGATCTCGACGTCCTCCCAGTACCGCGGCGCGGCGCCGCGCCGGGTCTCGGCCGCGTAGGCGGCGTCGATCTCCTTCAACTCGGCTTCGTTGTAGGGCTGTTGGACGAGCTGTTCCTTGGCCCGCTGCTTCGAGGTGTGCCGCTCCGCGTTGATCCAGGTGCCCCGCCGCAGGGCGTGCATCTCGCCGCGCCCGTTGGCGTAGAGGTAGTCGTTGACGACGTGGGCGGTGCGTCCGCCGAAGCGGCTGGGTTTGAGGTCCACGCCCACCTGGGTCTGCAACACCCGGCAGCGGTCGCCGCGTTGCAGCGGGCGCCACCACTCGAACTCCATCACCGCCTGGTAGGAGCCGAGTCCGGCGAAGGGGTCGCCTCTGAGGAGCGCCTTCGTCCCGGGGTCGGGTGCCGGGGCGGCGTCCTCGCCCATCGTGTAGAGGAAGGTGGGCGGCGCGAGCAGGGTCCCCCAGCGGGTGCCGGCCGCGTAGTCGGGGTCGCAGTACAGGGGGTTGTCGTCGCCGTAGCCGTAGGCGAAGTGGCGGGCGGCGTCCCAGGTCACCTCGTAGTTGTGCGGGGGGTTGCGCTGGGGGCGGGGGACGCCGAGGCGGAGCCTGGAGCGTTCGACGGCTTCGTCGGTCAGGACGCCGAACCGCTCCTCGGTGTCCGTCATCGCTGTTCCTCCTTCTGTCCCAGGCGGTCCCGGACCAGGCCCAGCAGCTCCACCCGGCTGACCTTGCCCGAGGGGGTCCGGGGCAGTGCGCCGAGGACGACGACGTGTGCGGGCACCTCGTAGGGGGTGAGCCGGCCGCGGCAGAGGGCGACGAGTTCGGCGGGGTCCGGTGCGGGCCGGTCCGGCTCGGGCTCGACCGCCGCGACCGGCACCTCGCCGAGCCGCGCGTCCGGCAGTCCGGCCACGGCCGCCTCCCGTACGGCCGGGTGCGACTCCAGGACGCGGCGGACCGCCTCCGGCTGCACCTTGAAGCCGCCGCGGATGATCGCGTCGTCCGCGCGTCCCTCGATCCAGACGAACCGGTCGGCGTCGATCCGGGCGAGGTCGCTGGTGCGCACCCACACCCGGCCGCCGTGCGTGCTCTGCTCGGTCCTGACCTCAAGACGGCCGGTCCGGCCGACCGGCAGCTCGGCGCCGTCCTCGCCGGTCACCCGCAGTTCGACGCCGTCGAAGGCGCGTCCGGCGCTGCCCGCCTTGCGCTGCCACCACCGCGCGTGCAGCGGCAGCGTCCAGCCGGCCACGGCTCCGGCGAACTCGGTCGCCCCGTAGGTCATCAGGACGGGCACGCCGTACGCGCGGAAGAACGCGTCGGCGAGTTCGGCCGGGCAGGGCGCGGTGCCGGAGGTGACGACCTGGAGGCTCGCCAGCCGCTCCTTCGGCACCCTCGCGTCGAGCACGGCGCGGATCGCGGCCGGGACCAGGCTCGCCGCCCGCAGCCCGTGCCGCTCGACCGCGTCGGCCCAGGCTTCGACGGCGAACCTGGGCATCAGCAGCATGCGGCGGCCGGTCGCGAGACAGGCGAGCGCCCGCCACAGGCCGCCGATGTGCACCAGCGGGCTGGACACGAGGGAGGCCGACGGCGACAGCAGGCGCTCCGCCTTCGGGGTCTGGCCGCCGGAGACGAGCGCCTGGTCGAGCTGGCCGATGCGCAGGTTGACGCGTTTCGGGGGGCCGGTGGTGCCGGAGGTGAGCATCTCCACGGCGACGCCGGGGTTGGCCGGGGCGTCGGCGGGGGCGGTGCCGCCGGCCTCCTTCAGCGTGCCGTCCGGGCCGAGCCGAAGCGCCGCGCCATGGGCGGTCACCGCCTCCGGCACGCCGGCGCGGGCCAGTGGTTCGGCACCGGCGACGACGACGGGCAGCGCGCAGCGGTCGATGTCGGCCGCGAGCCGCTCGGCGGGCTGGAGCGGGCTCAGCATCACCAGGCAGCGCCCGGAGGCGATCACCGCGGCGACCACGGCGACGTGCTCGGGGCGGTTCTCCAGGACGACGCCGACCCGGCCGCCGGGCGGCAGGCCCGCCTCGTCGAGGAGCGCCATGACACCGTTCGCGGTGCTGCGGACCTGTCCCCAGGTCCACCACTCGCCGTCGTACTCGATCGCCTCGGCCTCGGCGGCGGCTTCGCCGAGCAGCCGGGACAGGCGGTCACGGATTCCCACGTGCGTGGCCTTTCGTCGCCTCGGGCGCGCAGATGCCGACCAGCCCGGCCAGTCGCCGGCGGTGTGCCGCCGGGCTGCCGAGGAGCTGCTCGGAGGACTTCGCGCGTTTCAGATGGAGGTGGGCGTCGTGCTCCCACGTGTAGCCGATGCCGCCGTGGATCTGGATGTTCTCCTTGGCCGCGTGGGTGTAGGCGTCCGCACAGCAGACGGCGGCGACCGCGACGGCCGCCGCCCGCTCCTGCCGCTCCTGCGGGTTCGCCGCCGCCACGGACAGCGCGTGGTAGACCGCCGAGCGGGCCGCCTCGACCTTCAGGAGGGTGTCGGCGCACTTGTGCTTGACCGCCTGGAAGGAGCCGATCGGCCGGCCGAACTGGACGCGGACCTTGGCGTACTCCACGGCCGCGTCCAGGCAGGCCCGGGCTCCGCCGGTCTGTTCGGCGGCCAGGGCGACCAGCGCGAGGTCCGTCACCCGGCGGAGGTAGGCGGTGGCGGCGTTCCCGGCCGGTGGGCCGACCGGCAGCGCCGGGGCGCCGTCGAGGTCGATCCGGGCCAGGCGCCGGGTCGGGTCGAGCGTCTCCAGCCGGGTACGGTTCACCCCGGGTGCCGTGCCCTCGACGGCGAACAGCCGGGGGCCGGTCGCCTCACGGGCCACGACCAGGACGAGGTCGGCGCCGTGGCCGTCGACGACGAACATCTTCGTGCCCGTCACCCGCCAGCCCCGGCGGACGTCGCCCGGTTCGGGTACGGCCTCGGTCCGCACGTCCTCGACGTGACACGACCCGCTCTCCTCGGCCAGCGCCAGCGTGCCGGTCAGCGAGCCGTCGGCGATGGCCGGCAGCCAGCGTGCCTTGGCCGTCTCGTCGCCGGAGACCGCGAGGGCCTGGCCGGCCAGGGCGACGGTCGCGAAGTACGGGGAGGGCAGCAGAGCCCGGCCCAGTTCCTCCAGGACAAGGCCCGACTCGACGGGTCCGCCGCCGAGACCGCCGTACTCCTCGGGCAACGCAAGGCCGAGCAGGCCGAGTTCGTCCGCCATCCGCCGCCAGAGCGCCGGGTCGTATCCGTCCGCGGACTCCATCGAGCGGCGCACGGCCTCGCTCGGCGCCTTGTCCGCGAGGAAACGGCGCAGTGTCGCGCGGAGTTCCTCGTGCTCCTCGGTGAACGTCGGTGCCACGGCCGTCCCGTCCCCGGCCGTCACCGGGGCGTCTTCGACCGCAGATAGGCGGCGAGGTCGGGGATGCGGGTGCGGTCCACGATCTCGATGCGGAGGCCGGAGGGGGCCAGATGGTAGGCGAAGACGGACGGTTCGCCGTCGATCACCGCGCAGGCCTCCAGGGCGAAGCCCGCCTCGGCCAGCCGTTTCGACGTCGTCGCCAGGTCGTCGCAGAAGTAGCCGAGGTGGTGGGTGGTGAGGTGCGCGGACGCCATCCAGGGGGTGCCGGGGATCGCCTGGACGAGTTCGATGTGCGGGGTGTCCAGGGAGTAGGCGTAGCGGAGGTTCAGCACCCGGTCGGCGCCGTCCGCCAGCCGCACCGGCAGTTCCGCGGACATGGTCTCGGTCCACCGGTACCCGGCGACCTCGGTCATCCGGGCCTTCCAGGCGTCCACGTCGTCGACCACGATCCCGGTGTGGTAGAGGTCAGCCGCTCGCAGGGGGTGTGTCGGCACCGGCGCCTCACCACTCCAGCCGGAGCGACTTGATGCCGTACATGTTGCCGTGCTGCCACAGCTCCTGGCCGGGGGCGACCCGGTAGTCGGGGATGCGCCGGTGCCATTCCTCGACCGCCACGTTGAGTTCGAGGCGGGCGAGGTGCGAGCCGAGGCAGCGGTGCGGGCCGGAGCCGAACGCGATGTGGTTGGTGGCCCTGCGGTGCAGGTCCACCTCCAACGGGTTCCCGTACCGCTCGGGGTCGCGGTTGGTGACCGCGAGCGGGAGCATCACCATCTCGCCCGCCTTCACCGGGCAGCCGCCGATCTCGACGTCCCGGGTCGCCTTGCGGGCCGGCACGACGAACGAGTAGACGCGCAGGATCTCCTCGACCCCGGTCGGGATCAGCGACGGGTCGGCGAGGATCTCGGCGCGCTGCTCCGGGTGCGTGGCGAAGTGGTACAGCGCCCAGCCGATCGAGATGGGCACGGTGTCGAAGCCGGCCTGGAACATCAGGATGCAGAAGGCGTGCATGTCCCGGTCGTCGATCGGTTCGCCGTCGATGGTCCAGGCCATGGCGTGCGAGAGCAGGTCGTCCAGGGGCGTCCTGCGGCGCTGCGCGATCTGTTCCTCGAAGTAGGCGGACACCTCCCGCATGGCGGCCAGTTGGCGGGCGCCTTCCGGGTCCTCGGCGTGCGAGAGGTGCAGCAGTTCGCGGGTCCAGGCGAGGAAGGTGGGCAGGTCCTGCTCCGGCAGGCCCATCAGACGCATGAAGATCAGGGTCGGGAAGCGGCGCGCGAACTCGTCGAGCACGTCGGCGCCGTCCCGCTCGCGGAGCGCGTCGATCAGCTCCGCCGCGGTCCGGCGGACCTCCGGTTCACGGGCGGCCACCGCGCCCGGGGAGAAGTAGCGGCCGAGGAGGCGCCGCCACACGCTGTGGGTGGGCGGGTCCAGCATCTCGGGGATCCACAGGAACTTCGGGTCCGGTTCCAGCGCCGTCACGGACCTGTTGGAGAAGGTCCGCCAGTCCTGGAGCGCCTCCTGCACCGCCGGGCCGTCGGTGACGACCCAGAAGCCGCGCGCGACGGTGCTGCGGAACCCGGCGTGGGTGCCGGCCATCTCGTCCCAGCGCTCCTGGTGGCTGAGGACCGGCCCGCCGAGCCGGTTGTCGAAGTGGTAGGCGGGCGTGCCCTCGTACGTCCCCTCGGACTCGTCGAGTGTCGTTCCCATCACGGCTCCTTTCGTCGTACGTCTCGTCGTACGTCGGTCGGGTCTCGTCGTACGTCCGTCACGTCGCCGCGCCGTCGATCTTGAGCGCGATCAGCTCGTCGTCGCCGAGACCGAGCGAGCGCAGGACCTCGTCGGTGTGTTCCGCGAACTGGGGTGCCCGGGTGAGGGCGGCCGGCGTCTCGTCGAACTGGACCGGGCTGGCGACCAGTTCGCGGTCGACGCCGTCGGCGTCCACGACGGGGGCGATGAGGCCGTTGGCCCGCAGGGCGGGATCCTGGCCCACCTCCCAGGCGTTCTGCACGGCCGACCACTGCCCCTCGCCCCGGGAGAGGATCTCCACCCACTCCGCGTACGGACGGGAGGCGATGAGACCGGCGACGATCCCGGCGGCCTCGGCCGCGTTCGCCATCAGCTTCTCGGTGCTGTCGAACCGTTCGTCGCCGCCCAGTTCCTCTCGGCCGGCGAGCTTGCAGAACTCGCCCCAGTAGCGGCCCGGCTGGAGCATCGACAGTTCGATCCAGCGGCCGTCGGCGGTGCGGTAGGCGCCGACGAGCGGGTTGGTGGCCGAGCCGTACCGGGGCTGGGTCTTCACCGGGAGCGGGCCGCCGGTCAGCAGCGCCAGGTTGACGGTGAACTGGGTCGCCCAGGCGCCGACGCCGATCAGGGACACGTCCACGACGGACGGTTCGCCGGTGGTGGCACGGGAGTAGAGGGCGGCGGCGATGCCGCCCGCGATGGTCATGCCGCCCATCGAGTCGCCGTAGGCACCGGCCGGCATCCGGGTCAGGCGGTCGGCGCCGGGCGGGGTGACACCGGCGGCACTGCCGCCGCGCGCCCAGAAGGCCGTGCTGTCGTAGCCGCCCTTGCCGGCCTCCTCCCCGCGGATGCCGAAGCCGCTGCCCCGGACGTAGATGATGTCGGGGTTGACCGCCCGGACGTCGTCGAGGTCGATGCGGAGCCTGGCCCGCGCCTCGGGCAGGAAGTTGGTGAGGAACACGTCGCTGGAGCGGATCAGTTCCTCCAGCACGGGCCGCGCCGAGGGCTTCTCCAGAGCCAGGCCGACGCTGCGCTTCCCGCGGTTGGGTCCCTCCATGATCGGGAAGAACGAGGAGCCCGCGCTGGCCGCCTCGTAGCCGAGCACCCGCACCAGCCCCCGCTGGGCGTCGCCGCGTTCGGCGTGCTCGATCTTGATCACGTCGGCACCCCAGTCGGCCAGCACGGCACCCGCCGCCGGGACGAAGGTGAACTGCGCGACTTCGAGCACCCGCACGCCCTCCATCGGCCTCTGCATCCGACCAGACCTCCCGATCCGCGCCATTGCGCATACCCAATTAGCCTCTTGCGCTTCGAGTATGGACCCGAGTCGCCGAAAAAGTATACTGTTTTGCCATGCTGGATTTCGCGATCGAACCTGACTTCCAGGCCAAGCTGGACTGGGCCGCCGCCTTCGTACGCGAGGAGGTCGAGCCGCTCGACCTCCTCTTCCCGCACGGCGGCGACCCGTACGACACGGGCAACGAGAAGGCCCGCGCGATCCTCGGGCCGCTGCAGGAACGGGTCCGGGAGCAGGGCCTGTGGGCCTGCCACCTGGGCCCCGAACTGGGCGGACCCGGCTACGGACAGGTGCGGCTCGCCCTGCTCAACGAGGTGCTCGGCCGCTCCTACTGGGCGCCCACGGTCTTCGGCACCGCCGCCCCGGACACCGGGAACGCCGAGATCCTGGCGATGTTCGGCACCGAGGAGCAGAAGGCCGCCTATCTGCGGCCACTGCTCGACGGGGAGATCGTCTCCACCTTCTCGATGACCGAGCCGCAGGCGGGCGCCGACCCCAAGGAGTTCACGTGCCGGGCCTGGCGGGACGGCGACGAGTGGGTGATCGACGGGGAGAAGTGGTTCTCCTCCAACGCCCGGTACGCGGCCTTCCTCATCGTCATGGCCGTCACCGACCCGGACGCGCCCCCGCACCGGCGCATGTCGATGCTCATCGTGCCGTCCGGGACGCCCGGCATCGAGATCAAACGCAACGTCGGCACCATGGACGAGCGGGAGAACCTCGACGAGGGCATCCACGCCTACATCCGCTACCACCGGGTCCGCGTCCCGCTCGACGCCATGCTCGGCGGCCCCGGCGAGGGCTTCGCGGTCGCCCAGGCCCGCCTCGGCGGCGGTCGCGTCCATCACGCCATGCGCACGGTGGGCAAGTGCACGCGCGCCTTCGACATGATGTGCGAGCGCGCGCTGTCCCGCCGTACCCAGGGCACCCTGCTCGCCGACAAGCAGGCGGTGCAGCAGTTCATCGCGGACTCCTGGGTGGAGCTGCAGCAGTTCCGGCTGCTCGTGCTGCACACCGCCTGGATCATCGACACCCAGCCGCACGGCGCCGCCCGCACCCAGATCGCGATGTGCAAGGTGCAGACGGCGAAGGTGCTGCACGACATCGTCCAGCGGGCGGTGCATCTGCACGGGTCACTCGGCACCACCGGTGAACTCCCGCTCGCCAAGTGGTGGATGGCCGCCCCGAACCTGGCCCTCGCCGACGGCCCGACCGAGGTGCACCGCACCACCATCGCCAAGCAGCTGCTCAGGAACTACACCGCGGCCGAGGGCCTGTTCCCGAGCGAGCACATCCCGCCGAAGCTGGAGGCGGCCCGCAAGCGGTACGCCCACATCATCGCGGACGACGGCCTCGGCGGCCGGGTGAACGCATGAGCGGCGAGCGGGACTTGACCGGCCTCGACGCCAAGTCCCTCGCCCCGGCCGACCTGTTCGACCTGTCCGGCAGGGTCGCGCTGGTCACCGGCGGCAGCCGGGGGCTGGGCCGGGAGATGGTGCGGGCCTTCGCCACCGCGGGCGCGGACGTGGTGGTGGCGAGCCGCAAGCTCGACGCGTGCGAGACGGTCGCGGCGGAGGTCCGCGACCTGGGCCGGCGCGCGCTGCCGGTCGCCGCGCACGTGGGCCGCTGGGACGACCTCGGCCGGCTCGCGGACCTCGCCTACGAGGAGTTCGGTCACGTCGACGTCCTCGTCAACAACGCCGGGATGTCCCCGCTGGCCCCCTCCTCGGCGGAGACCAGCGAGGAGCTCTTCGACAAGGTGATCGGCGTCAACTTCAAGGGCCCGTTCCGGCTCGCCTCGCTGATCGGGCAGCGGATGGCCGAGGGCGACGGCGGCTCGATCATCAACGTGTCGTCGTCCGGTGCGTTGTTCCCCCAGCCGCGGTTCGGCCCGTACGCCGGTGCGAAGGCCGCGCTCAACGCGCTGACGACCGTCTTCGCCCTGGAGTACGGCCCGAGGGTGCGGGTCAACACGATCTCGGCGGGGCCGTTCCTGACGGACATCTCGAAGTCCTGGACGGAGGAGAAGAGGCAGAGCACGCGCAGCGCGGTGGGCCGGCCGGGGCGGCCGGAGGAGATCATCAGCACGGCGCTGTACCTGGCGAGCGACGCGTCGAGCTACACGACGGGGTCGCTGATCCGGGTGGACGGCGGGTTGTACTGAACAGTGCGGGGCAGTGGGGGCTGGTCGCGCAGTTCCCCGCGCCCCTAAAGGGGCGCACCGCAGTGCCCTTTCTTCTGGGGGCGCGGGGAACTGCGCGAGCAACCCCCACCCACCCGCAGCCGACCGACTACCGAAGCAGCTCCGTCGCCTCCGCCAGCAGCACGGGCAACGCCGGCCCCATCCGCCGGTGCATGTCGGTCAGCCGCCCCGCCTTCCGCCCCCGTTTGATCAGCAGGGCCGTCGCCGCCGCCTCCTTGTACTTCGTCAGCGCCTCGAACCAGGGCATGTCGCGCAGCGGCTCCCCGCGCGCCTCCTGGTACGCGTCGATCAGCTCCGCCTTGCCCGGCATCCCGGTCGGCTCCGCCGACACGGACGCCGGGTGACGCGCCTCGTCCGTGAAGAAGGTCAGCCAGGTGATGTCGACGCGGGGGTCGCCGAGTGCCCAGATCTCCCAGTCGATGACCGCGTTGACCGCGTCGGCGTCGCACAGGGTGTTGCCGAGCCGGTAGTCGCCATGGGTGAACACCGGCATCATCGCGGCGGGCACCGTCGCCCGCAGCCGTTCCTCGACGGCCTCGCAGCCGACGCGCAGGTCCGCGGGCACGGTCGTGAACGCACGTGCCCAGCGGTCGATCTCGGCGCCCAGGGTGACAACGGGCTCCACCGCCAGGGCCGTTCGCTTGGGATCCGCGCGGTGCAGACGGGCGAGCATCCGGGCGGCGTCGAGCGCGCGGGCCCGCACCTGTCCGGCGGGTACGGTCCCACGGGGCACGAGCACCGGCTCCACGCACTGTCCGGGCACCAGCTCCATGGCCACGAACGGCTGCTGGGCCGTCGGGGCGCCCTTGTCGGAGAACAGCACCTTCGGCACGCGGACGCCGGGCACCCCGGCCAGCACCTGCATGAGCCGGGCCTGGCGCAGGACGTCCCGGTTGCGGACCGGTTCCAGGCCGGGCGGGGCCACCTTGAGGACGACGCGCTCGTGACCGGCGGGGGCACCCGCCAGCGTGGCCACGTACGTGAGACTCGACGTGCCGCCGGCGAGCGGTTCGACCGACTCCACCGTGGCCTCGGGTGCCCAGTCGCGCAGGGCGGCGGCCGTCCGCCGCGTCAGTTCCGCGGTGAGGTCCGCGCTGTCGGCGACGACACTCATGCGCCGGCCCCCGTCCGGTCCCCGGTCTCGGCGGCGAGCGCCTCGACGATGTCGCGGCGGATCAGCTTGCCGGTCGGGGTGCGGGGCAGCTCCGGCCAGCGGGTGATGCGCTCGGGTGTCTTGGAGCCGCGCAGCGTGGCGCGCACCTCGGACCGCAGGGCCTCCGGGTCGACGCTCACCCCGTCGCGCAGCACGACCACCGCCTCGATGCGCTGCCCCCACTCCTCGTCGGGCAGGCCGACGACGACCGCGTCGAGCACGTCCGGGTGACCGAGCAGGACGTCCTCGATCTCGGCGGGCGCGATGTTCTCGGCGCCGCGGATGATCGTGTCGTCGGCCCGGCCCTCGATGTGGAGGTAGCCGTCGCGGTCGAGGCGGCCCCGGTCGCGGGTGTGGAAGAAGCCCCGCTCGTCGACGGCGGAGCCCCCGCCCGCGTACTCCCCCGAGACCTGTTCGCCGCGTACCCAGATCTGCCCGGTCTCGCCGGGGGCCGCCGACGCGCCGGCCGGGTCGCGGACCTCCAGTTCGACGCCGGGCACCGGCAGTCCCGCCGAGCCGAGCCTGGCCCGGACCGCGGGATCGTCGCTCGCGGCGGCCGTGCGGTGCTCCTGCGGGCCGAGGACGGTGATGGTGGAGGACGTCTCGGTGAGCCCGTAGGCGTTCACGAAGTCCACGTGCGGCCAGGTCCGCAGGGCGGTCTCGACGACCCGGACCGGCATCCGGGCCCCGCCGTAGGCGAGCGTGCGCAGCGAGGGCACCGACCGGTCGAGGCCGTCGGTGTCCATGATGCGGGCGAGCATCGTCGGGACGACCATCGCGTTGGTGATCCGCTGCTCCCGGACCAGGCCGAGCCAGCCGTCCGGGGAGAACTGCTCCAGGGTGAGGGCGCGGCGCCCGGCGTACAGGTTCGTCAGCACGTTGGACACGGCGGCGATGTGGTACGGCGGGACGCTGACCAGCGCGGCCTCGTCGGGGCCGGCTCCGGCGAACTCCACGGTGCCGAGGACGTAGGAGACCAGGTTGTGGTGGCGCAGCAGCACGCCCTTCGGGGCGGCGGTCGTGCCGCTCGTGTAGATGAGCACGGCCGGGGTGCCGGGAGCCGGATGGCCGTCGGCCGGGCCTGCACCGGAGTCGGCGTGCCCGGCGGCCCGGGCGAGCCATTCGGCGGGGCTGTGGACCGGCAGGCCCGCGCGGTGCAGTGCCGCGCCGTGGGCCGGGTCGGCGATGCCCAGCGCGCGGGGGTGGTTGGCCAGCAGCGCGTCGAGCTGGGCGTCGCCCAGGCGGTAGTTGACCGGCACCAGGGGTACTCCGGCGCGGGCCGCCGCGAAGAGCGCGACGGGGAGGGCCGGTCCGTTCACCGCGAGGTACACGATCGCGTCGGCGCCGGCCGCGCGGATCGACTCCGCGCCGCCGGAGGCCAGTTCCCGCAGCCGTGCGGCGGTCAGGCCGTCGTCCGCGCGGCCGACGAGGACCCGGTCGCCGAAACCCTCGGCTGCCATGTCCAGGAGCATCGATATGTTCACGGGCCGGACCGCCCCTCAGTCCGAGGCCGGCAGCGGCTTGGCGGACTTCATCGGCAGCGGGACGCCGTTGACCGTCAGCGTCCCGGGTCCCGCCTTGGTGCACAGGAGTTCCACGCCGAGGTCGTCGTCGGCGTACCGCTTCCCGAGCAGTGAACCGGCCGTCGGTCCGGGGCCGGTCGTACCGGCGGCGGCTCCCGCCGCGTTCCCGTGCCCGCCGCCCTCGACCATGGCGGCTCCGCCGCAGCCGATCTCCAGTTCCTGATCCGGGCACCGCACGACGATCACCGCCGTCGTGTCGACCGTACTGGCGAGCATCTGCCCCACGCGTGGCCTCATCGCAGTGTCCTCCGCGGCTCTCGTGGCGCCGAACCCGCAGCGCCGAGTAACCAGAGAAAAGTATACTACTTTCATCGATCGCGTCGAGAACGGAGCTGCCGGATGGAACTCGAGACCGTCCTGTTCGAGGTGACCGACCACGTCGCCACCGTCACCCTCAACCGGCCCGAGGTGATGAACGGCTTCAACCAGCGGATGCTGACGGAGTTCGCCGCCCTCTGGGACACCGTCAGGAACGACGACGACGTGCGGGTCGTCGTGCTGCGCGGGGCGGGTGACCGGGCGTTCTGCACGGGGATGGACGTGAAGGAGGGGATCGACCGCCACCCCAACGTCTGGTCGCAGACGGATCCCGGCGAGTTCCTCTCGCCGAAGCAGAACCAGGTGTGGAAACCCCTGGTCTGCGCGGTGCACGGGATGGCGGCGGGGGGCGCCTTCTACTGGCTCAACGAGGCGGACATCCTGATCTGTTCGGAGGAGGCCACGTTCTTCGACCCGCATGTCAGCTACGGCCTCACGGCGGCCCTCGAACCCATCGGGCTGGCCCGGCGCGTCCCCCTCGGCGAGGCGCTGCGCATCGCCCTGCTCGGCCTGGACGAGCGCGTGTCGGCGGCCCGCGCGCTGCAGATCGGCCTGGTCAGTGAGGTGGTGCCGCGCGAGGAACTGTGGGACC
Source organism: Streptomyces sp. NPDC048278 (assembly GCF_040652195.1). Lineage (NCBI taxonomy): Bacteria > Bacillati > Actinomycetota > Actinomycetes > Kitasatosporales > Streptomycetaceae > Streptomyces > Streptomyces sp. NPDC048278. Next base: position 19,999 of record NZ_JBEZLP010000028.1, on the reverse strand, counting down.
GCGCCGACGGCATCGCCCGTCTCATCGCGGCGAAACCGCCGGCCGCGATCCAGGGCACGGTCCGCGCGATCTGGGAGTCCCTCGACTCGACCCGCACCCAGGCGCTGCGCACCGGACTGTCGTACACCCAGCTCGGGAACCCCGTCGGGAAGGCCGGGATCGACCGGGCGGCGGTGCCCAGGGGGAGGTGGACTCTGCGCTGACGGCTTCCCGCCGACACCTAAATAAGTGTACTTTTTTGATCGATGCCAGATGCCACGTCGAGGTGCTCAACGGGAGGCTGTCATGCGGTTCGGTATGCCCTGGCCCGGCCGGGACGTCGGGCGGGAGGCCGAGCAGGCCGGCGCCGAGGCCTTCTGCGCGGGCGAGTTCGCCGACCACGACTCCTACCTCACGGTGGCCGACATCGTGGCGCACACGGAGCGGGCGATGGCGGGCCCCGCCATCGCCTACGCCTTCGCCCGCACCCCCTACGCCCACGCCACCGCCCTGCGCCAGCTGCACGCCCTGGCGCCGGGCCGGCTGTTCCTCGGGCTGGGCAGCGCGGCCTTCCGGATCAACCGGGACTGGCTGGGGGTGCCGGCGGAGCGGCCGGTGGCCCGGATCGCCGAGACGGTGGGTGCCGTACGGGCCTGGCTGCACGCGGAGAACGGCGAACGGGTCCGCTACGCAGGCGAGTTCTACGACCTCGACGCCGACGTCCGGGCCCCCGTGCTCGGCCGGCTGGACATCCCCGTCCTGCTCGCCGCGTTCAACGCCCGTATGGCGGTCACCGCGGGCCGGGCCGCCGACGGCGTGATCGGGCACGGGCTGTTCACCGCTTCCTGGTGGAACGACGTCGTCCGGCCCGCGGTGGCCCGGGGGGCGGGCGACCGCGGCCCGGCGGAGCCGCGCCCGCTCGAACACGGCTGGATCATCACGGCGGTCGACGACCAGGCGCCCGAACGCGCGATCGCCGACGCCCGCCGCATGATCGCCTTCTACCTCACGGTCCGGACGTACGACCCCTTCGTCGCCCACCACGGCTGGGAGGAACCGGTCGCCCGGCTGCGGCACGCCTTCCGGGCCGGTGACACCGACGCCATGGCCCGGGCGGTCACCGACGAGATGGTCACCGCGATCGCGGTCTGCGGTACGACCGCCGACGCGAAGGACGCCCTGGCCCGCCGCGCCGGCTCGCTCCCCCGCGACGTCGGCTACTTCGCCCCGCCGAGCTTCATGGTGAGCCGCGGCCGGCGCGCCGCGTACGCACGGGCCGCCCTGGCACTGATCGGGGCCCTGCCGGATTCGGTCTGAGCAGGGAGGACGGGACGGCCGGACGGTCGCGGCCCGCCGGGTCCGGCCCGCATGCCGGTCGGCGGCACGACCGCCCCGAGGCGGCGTGCGCTCCGGGGCGGACGCGGAGCCGGTCCGGCGGGTCGTCCGGTCCGAGCCGTCAGGCGCCCTCGGGCACCGGCGCCAGCTTGCGGCTGGTGTCGAAGCCGACGACCTTCGCGAGGGTGCCGCCGAGGATCGCGGCGCGGTCCTCGGCACCCACGCCCTCGAAGTTCTCGGCTATGCACTCCTCGCTGCTGCGGAAGGTGCCCTCCGCGTGCGGGTAGTCGTTGCCCCACATCACCGTGGACAGGCCGGTGATGTGGCGGGCCTTGACGGCCGTCGGGTCGTCGGCGAACTGGACGTGGATCTGGCGCCGGACGTACTCGGTGGGCTTGAGCGGGTAGGGCCACTTGTCGTTGACGGCGAACAGGCGGCCCATCGAGGGCTGCTCCTTCGGCCCGCGGCTGTCGTCCCAGAAGCCGAGCCACCAGTCGGGGTCCTGACCGGTGCCGGTCTTCCACGCCTTGTCCATGTAGCCCATGAAGGAGACCAGCCAGCCGGCCGTGTACTCGATCAGGTTGAAGTGCAGGTCGGGGAAGCGCTCGCAGACCCCGCCGCCCACCAGGCTGGCGATGATGCCCTGCGGACCCGCCACGGCCGAGCCGACCGCGCTGCCCATGGTGCGGCCGGCCACCATGTCGTCGGTCAGGTTGCCCTTGCCCATGTTCATGGCCGTCATCAGGCCGCGGACGGTGAGCGCGGTCTCGGACACCTGCTCCTTGACCTTCACCCCGCCGGTGGCGACGTGGATGAAGACCGGCAGCCCGTGCGCCTGCGCCGCCGCCCAGACCGGGTCGAACTCGCGCGAGTAGTACGGCAGCGGCGGGATCTCCGGGAGGAGGAGCGCGCCGATCCCCAGCCGCGCCACCCGCTCGATCTCCGCGACCGCCTCGGGGACGTTCGTCAGCGGGATCGCGGCGGTCGGCCGCAGCCGGTCCTTGTACGGCAGGTACCGCTCGACCAGGTAGTCGTTCCACACCCGGGCGTGGGCCATGGAGAGTTCGTGGTCGTCCGTGAAAAGGACGAACAGCGAGAGGTTCGGGAACATCACCGAGGCGTCGACGCCGTCGAAGTTCATGTCCCGGATGATGTGCTCCGGGTCGCCGTCGGGGGTCTCCCCGCCGGTCTGCCGGTACTTGGAGATGGTCCAGCCGTCGAAGCCGATGGTGTGCAGCTTCTTGAACTCGGTGTGTCCGCCGTCGACGATCGGCTCGTCGAGGGTGAACTCCTCTTCCCACAGGGCGCGGTCGCGCAGCTGCTTGGGCAGCCGGGTCTTGAAGAGATCGACCGGCTCGATGATGTGCGAGTCGCCGGAGACGACAAATTCCTTGAACACAGGCGGTACCTCTTTCGAACCTCGTCGTTCGTCGCAGAAATCCAACCCGCTGGTGCTGCCGAAGTTAGCTGTACCGATCGGTCCAGTCAATGATTCAGCATACGGATTGAGCAGGTGATTTCCGCTCGGAATCCTGACGCCTTGCTGACAAAGGGAGCGCGGCGACCCCCTTCCCGTGATGCGGGAATTAAGTACACTCAACTGCGCAGGTCTGGGTATCACCGCAGGCGACCAGGAGACCGACATGACGACCGCGTACGCGTTCTCCACGCAGCTCTACATCGACGGACGGCGCACCGACGGACGGTCGGACACGCCGACGACCGTCCGCAATCCCGCGACGGAGGAGACGATCGCCGAGGTCCCCGGCTCCTCGCCGGACGACGTCGACGAGGCCGTGCGGGCGGCCCGGCGCGCCTTCGACGAGGGACCGTGGCCGCGGATGCGGCCGGCGGAACGCGCCCGTGTCCTGCTGCGGATGGCGGACGCGATGGAGCGCCGGCTGCCCGAGCTGGTCGCCGTCAACATGGCGGAGGCGGGTTCGGTCCGGGCCCTGGCCGAGACCCTCCAGACCAGTGTCCCGGTGGCGCATCTGCGCGACATGGCCGAGCGGGTGATGCCCCGGTTCGCCTGGGAGCGCCCGACGGACCCCACGATCACGCCGGGCGCCGGCATCTCCCAGGGGGTGCTGCGCCGCGAGGCGTTCGGGGTGTGCGCGCTGGTCTCCGCCTACAACTTCCCGTTCTTCCTCAGCATGATGAAGGTGATCCCGGCCCTCGCGGCCGGCTGCACCGCCGTGCTGAAACCGGCGCCCGCCACACCCCTGGAGTCCCTGCTGATCGGCGACTTCGCGGACGCGGCCGGGCTGCCGCCGGGCGTGCTGAACATCGTGACCGGTGACGTGGCGGAGGGCCGGGCGCTGACCACCCACCCCATGGTGGACCTGGTGAGCTTCACGGGGTCCGACACGGTCGGCCGCACGGTCTACGCCCAGGCCGCGGCCTCGCTGAAGAAGGTCGTCCTCGAACTCGGCGGCAAGTCGGCCAACATCGTCCGCGCCGACGGCGATCTCGACGGGGCGGTCCGTGCCGCGCTCACGGGCATCACCGCCCATGCCGGACAGGGCTGTTCGCTGCTGACCCGCACGCTGGTCCACGAGTCCGTCCACGACGAACTGGTGGCCCGGCTGACCGCGGCCCTCGGGCAGGTGAAGGTCGGTGATCCGGCCGACCCGGCCACCACCATGGGCCCGCTGATCAGCGAGGCCCAGCGGGGCAAGGTCGAGAAGCTGATCCGCGTCGGCGAGGAGGAGGGAGCCCGTCTGGTCTGCGGCGGCGGCCGGCCCCCCGGTCTCCACCGCGGCTACTTCGTCGAGCCCACGCTCTTCGCCGACGTCGACAACTCCATGACCATCGCACGCACCGAGTTCTTCGGTCCGGTCGGCGTCGTCATCCCCTTCGCCGACGACGAGGAGGCGGTGCGGATCGCCAACGACAGTCCCTACGGTCTGGCCGGCGCCGTGTGGAGCGCCGACACCGTGGCCGCGTACGAGATGGCGTCCCGTGTCCGGACCGGCGCGGTCGCCATCAACGCGAGCAGCGCCGGAGTGATCCCCCGGGCCGCGTTCGGCGGGTACAAGCAGAGCGGACTCGGCCGCGAATGGGGCGAGTTCGGCCTCGACGAGTACCTGCAGACCAAGACGGTCAGCTGGACGGCACGCTGAGAGCGGTCGGCCGGGCGGCAGACCGGGTCACGGGCCGCCCGACGCCGCCTACCCGACGCCGCCTACCCGACGTTGACCTTCACACCGGGAATCTGCTCGCCGCAGGCCGGTGACGCCGCCGGATCCGGTACGAACTTCGCGCCCCTGAGCACGGAGACGAAGGTGCAGTCGCCCGGGCCGCCGACCGAGTAGGTGCCCTTGTGCGCGAAGTCGGCGGGCTCCGGGAACAGTCCGCCGGCGGTCCAGCTCCGGTCGGTGCGCAGTGCGGCCATCAGCTGCTTGCGGTTCGCGGTGCAGCCGGCCTTCTCCAGTCCGTGCAGCAGCAGGTCCGCGCTGATCCAGCCGACCGCCTGGGAGAAGGACGGAATGCCGGAGGCCGACTTGGCGTACTCCTTGAGCGCCGCCGACCAGGCGGTGGTCGCCTTCGTGTCCGTCTCCACCGGCGCGTAGGAGGTCATGAAGCCCACGCCCTGCGCCACCTTCAGCGTGGGCGGCGACTTCAGCAGGTCCGCCCCGTACCCGGTGGCCAGCAGGATCGACTTCATCTTCACCCCGGCCCGGCGCAGGCCGGTGGCGAGCGCGAACCCGGTCTCGGGGATCACCGGGGCGTAGAGCGCGTCGGCGCCGGACTTCTTGATGCCGAGGACGATCGGCCCGACGTCGGCGCTGCCGAACGGGACCCGCTCGTTGACGTAACCGCGGCCCAGTCCGGCGTGTTCGGCCGAGAGCGCCGCCCCCTCGGCGGCCTTGGCGGAGCTCGGCGTGTTGTAGGCGACCACGGCGACCTTGGTCCCGCCGAGCTTCTTCCAGTAGGCGCCGAGGGTGGTCGCGGCACGGTCGTAGTCGGTGCCGGACATCGCGGGGAAGAGGTTGCCGTACTTCGGGTCGAACCACTGCTCGCCGCCGTCGAAGGCGCCGCCGAGGAAGGGGGTGGAGCCGGCCTGGGTGCCGGCGTACTGTCCGGCGCCGTAGAAGTAGGTGCTCACCGGCAGTACGGCGTACACGTTCTCCTGCTGCACCAGGCGCTGGGCCCCGGTGAGCGCTCCCTGCGGGGTGGACTGGTCGTCGGCCATGACCACGTCGAAGCCGCGCGCGGCGCACGTGCCGCCGGCCGCCTTGTAGGCCGCGAAGCGGGCCTTCACCCCGCTCTCCGTGTCGGCGTAGTGCGCGGCGGCCGTGCCGCTCAGCGAGGTCAGTACGCCGACCTTCACCGGCCCGCTGGTGCTGTCCGCGTCGCCCGGGGCGCCGCCGCCGCAGGCCGTGAGCAGCAGTAGCGCGGCGCTGGTCCAGGTTGCGATGGCACCGGTTCTCCTCATGTGCTCTCCTCCGTCCCCGGCCCGTCGAACGACGGTTCCGACAGGTGGTACGCGAGGCACAGTGGAGCATATTAAGTATCCTTTGTCACCGGCTTGTGCGGCGATATGCCCCCGTAGGGTTGACGCGAACTCCTTATGAGAGCACTTTAATCGGGTCCCGTTGCTCATCCGAGCACGAACTCCAGGAGGCCGTCGTTGCTCTCCTACGTTGTCGCCGGCCTCGCCCTGGGGGCCGTCTACGCCATCGCCGCGGCCTCACTGGTCGTCACCCATGTCTCGTCGGGCGTGTTCAACTTCGCCTTCGGGGCCATGGCGTTCGCCGTGGCGCGCTTCTACTACTTCCTGTACGTCGGGCAGGGCTGGCCGCTGCCGCTCGCCGCCGCCGTCGCGATCGGCGTGTTCGGCCCCCTGCTGGGAGTGCTCCTGTACCTGGTCCTCTTCCGTCACCTGCGGCTGCGCTCGCCGCTGGTGAAGATCGTCGCCACGATCGGTCTGTCGGTGGCGCTGCCGCCGCTGGTCGACCTCGTGCTCGGGCGGCTGGTGAATGCCACCGCGCCGGGTCTGGCGCCCCAACCCGTCGCGGTCTACCGGCCGTTCGGCGCGGTGGTCGACATGAACCAGCTGATCACCTACGCGGGTCTCGCCGTGGTCCTGATCGCCGGTACCGTGCTGCTGCGCTGCACCGACCTCGGTCTGAAGGTCCGCGCCCTGGTCGACTCCGAGGCGCTCACCGCCCTGTCGGGGGTCAGTCCGACGCGGGTGCCGCTCGGGGTGTGGGCGGTCAGTTCGCTGCTGGCGGGGCTGGCCGGGGTCCTCGTCGCGCCGACCGCCGGACTGTCGGTGGACGGGATGACGTTCCTGATGGCGGCTGCCTTCGCGGCCGTGGTGGCGGCCCGGCTGCGCAGTCTGCCGACGGCGGTCGCGGTCGCCCTGGCCATGGGCGTGGTCACCAGCGTGATCCAGCGCTACCTCGATCCGCAGAGCGCGCTGTCGGCGCAGATCGTGCCGAGCGTCCCCTTCCTCTTCATGCTTGTCTTCCTGCTCGCCCACGCGGTGCGCGGCCGGGCGGGCGACGCGCCCGCGGGCGGTGTGCTGGACCGCGCCGTCCGCGCCGAGGGGACGGGCGCGCCCGCGGTCACGACACCCTCGGGATTCCTGGCCCCGCTGGCGACGCTCGCCGTCGTCGGGTGTCTGCCGCTGGTCCTCGACGGCTTCTGGACCGGGCTGACGGCCACCGGCATCGCGCTGGCCACGGCGCTGCTGTCCGGCACGCTCGTCACCGGTCAGGGCGGCATGATCTGGCTGTGCCAGATCACCTTCGCGGGGTTCGGCGCCCTGTTCGCCGCCGACCTGACCACGAACTCCGGGTGGCCGCCTGCGGCGGCGGTGCTGGTGAGCGCGGTGTGCGTGGTCCCGGTGGGTGTGGTGCTGGGCCTGCTGACGATCCGGCTGGGCAACCTGTACGTCGCGCTGGTGACCCTGACCTTCGGGCTGCTCGCCCAGAACCTGGTCTTCCTGCGCGACCGCTTCTACCGGTCCGGCCAGGGCATCTTCATGCCCCGCCCCGCCTGGGCACTGGACAACCGGACCTTCGCGCTGGTCGCCCTGGCGGTGTTCGCCGTACTGGGCCTGTTCGTCGTCAACCTGCGGCGCTCGACCGCGGGGCTCGCCGTGACGGCGGTCCGCTGGAGCGAGGCCGGCTCCCGCACGCTCGGACTCGGCGTGGTGCCGGTCAAGGTGCTCGTCTCCGCGGTGGCCACTTTCGTCGCGGCGATCGGCGGCGGTCTCCTGGCGCTCGCCTACCAGTCGGCGCTGCCCGACTCGTTCAACCCGTTCACCGGCCTGGTCTGGCTGGCCGTCCTGGTCACCGTGGGGGCGCGGCCCGTCGTGGGGGCGCTCGTCGCCGGCGTGGCGTTCGCCGTGCTGCCCAGCGTGTTCCAGACGTATCTGCCGACGCGCTGGGCCGAGGTCCCGGTCATCCTGTTCGGGTTCGGCGCGGTCATGCTCGCCCGCAACCCCGAGGGGATCATCGCGATGCACGCCCGGCAGCTGCGCGAGCTGGGCCGGTGGCGGCAGGCACGGCGAGCCCGCACCGGGGAGCCTTCGGCGCCCGAGGCGGAACCCGAGGGAGAACTCGTATGAGCCAGGCACCGGGTACGGCACCACCGCGCATCGAGGCGCGCGGGGTCACCGTCCGTTTCGGCGGGCTCCTCGCCCTGAGCAAGGTCGACCTGGCGGTGCCGCCCGCCTCGGTGGTCGGTCTGGTGGGCCCCAACGGCGCGGGCAAGAGCACGCTGTTCGCCGTGCTGTCCGGGCTGCTCGCGCCGAGCGAGGGCGCGGTCCTGATGGACGGCCGGGACGTCACCCGGGTCAGTGCGCAGGCGCGGGCCCGGCGGGGGCTGGCGCGTACCTTCCAGCATCCGGAGCTGTTCCCGGGGCTGACCGTCCGGGAACACGTGGTGCTGGCGTACCGGCTGCGGCACACCCGGCACCGGATCTGGACCGACCTGGTCACCGGGGGCGGCTTCCGGCGGGCCCCGGCCGACGAGGACCGCAGGACCGATGTGCTGCTCTCGGCGCTGGGACTGACCGGGCTGGCGCACCGGCCGGTCGGCGGGCTGCCGCTGGGCACCGGCCGGCTGCTGGAGATCGCCCGGGCGCTCGCCGTCGACCCCGGCGTGCTGCTCCTCGACGAGCCGTCGTCCGGGCTCGACGCGCGCGAGACCGACGAGCTGGCGGCGACGCTCACCCGGGTCGTGGCCGACCACGGGGTGTCGCTGCTGCTGGTCGAGCACGACGTCGAGCTCGTGCTCGGGATGAGCGACGTGGTCCACGTCCTCGACTTCGGCGTCGAGATCTCCGCGGGCTCCCCGGCCGAGGTGCGCCGGGACCCCGCGGTGCGCGCCGCGTACCTGGGCGCGGGCAAGGGTGAGGGTACGGGTAAGGGCGCGGGTGCAGGTCAGGGTGAGGGCGCGGGCCAGGGCGCCGGCCAAGGTGAGGAAAGGACTTCCGCATGAATGTCACCGGCTCCCCACTGCTCGCCGTCCGGGACCTGACCGTCCGTTACGGGGCCTCCCAGGCGCTGCGGGACGTGTCGTTCCAGGTGCGGCCGAACACCGCGCTCGCGGTGCTGGGGCCGAACGGGTCCGGCAAGAGCACGCTGGCCAGGGCCCTGTCGGGGCTCGTCCCGGCCGCCGCGGGAAGCTTCGCGCTCGACGGCAGGGACCTCACCGGGCAGCCGCCCGACGCGATCCGCCGCGCCGGACTCGTCCATCTCCCCGAGGGACGCGGGGTGTTCCCCGCCCTGACGGTGCTGGAGAACCTCCGGATGGCCACCGTCCGCGACCGGCGCGGCAGGCCGGCGGCCCTGGAACGGGCCTTCGAGATCTTTCCGGTGCTGCGGGAGCGGCGGCGGCAGGCGGCGGGCACGCTGTCGGGCGGCGAGCAGCAGATGCTGTCCCTGGCCCGGGCCCTGACGGCCGACCCGCGGCTGGTGATCGCCGACGAGCTGTCGCTGGGGCTCGCGCCGAAGATGGTCGACGTGGTCTTCGAGAGCCTGCGGCGGGCCAGGGCCGCCGGGGTGGCCGTCGTCATGATCGAGCAGTTCGCGAGCCGGGCGCTGGACTTCGCCGACCGGTGCGTCGTCCTGCGGCGGGGGCGGGTCGCGTGGGCGGGCGACGCGGGGCTGGCGGGGCCGGAGCTGTTGCGGCGGTACCTGGGAGAGGCCACGGCGGCCTGAACGTGCCGCCGGCTGCGCCGATGCGGCTGCGCGGCCGGTCGTCCGCGGGCATCGTCGTGGCCGGTCGCGCGGTTCCTCCCCCAGCCTTCGGCCGGGGGTACCCCCAGCGCCCCCTCGGGGCGCTGCCGAACCGGCGTGCCGCCTCGGCGACGTCGCTCCGAGCACCGGGGGCGGGACACCCGGACCACCTCGGCGGGGCAGCCGCGTCTCCGTGTCGGCTGCGGCCGGTCGAGCGTCAGCCACCGCGCATCGTCCGTCCAGTTGCGGCAGAACACCTCGGCCCCGGCCTGGATCGCCGGCGGTCAGACCGTCAGGACCAGCGCCGCGCCCATGCCGCCGCCCGCGCACATGGCGGCGACCGCGGTCCCGCCGCCCCGGCGGCGCAGTTCGTGCGCGAGGGTCACGACCATGCGGGTGCCGGTGGTGGCGATCGGGTGGCCGAGGCTGCAGCCGCTGCCGAACGGGTTGACCCGCTCCGGGTCGAGGCCCAGCTCGCGGGTGGTCGCCACGGCCACGGCCGCGAAGGCCTCGTTGACCTCGAACAGGTCGACGTCGCCGATGCCGAGCCCGGCCCGGTCCAGGGCCTTGCGGATGGCGGCGACCGGCGCGAGCCCCGTCTCCACGGGGTCCACTCCCACGCTGGCCCAGGACCGTACGGTCGCGATCGGGGTGAGTCCGTGTGCGGCGGCCAGGTCCGAGCCGGCGACGAGGACCGCGGCGGCGCCGTCGTTGACCCCGCTGGAGTTGCCGGCCGTGATGGAGAACCCCTCGATCTCGGGGTGCAGCACCTTCAGCGCGGCGAGCTTCTCGGCGCTGGTGTCGCGGCGCGGGTGCTCGTCGGTGTCGAAGACCGAGGCGGTCCCGTCCCGGCCGGTGACCGGCACGGGCACGATCTCGTCGGTGAACCGGCCCTCGTCGATGGCGCGTACCGCTCGCGCGTGGGAGCGCAGCGCCCAGGCGTCCATCTCCTCACGGGTGAGCCCGGCCAGCCGGGCGGTGTTCCAACCGACGAGGACCCCCATGTCGTCGTTGGGTGCCTCGGGCGTCGGCACATGGGTCGGTGCCATCCAGGGGTCCTGCCAGTCGTCGGTGCCCGGGATCCGCCGCCGGGCCAGCGGGGCCGTCGACGAGGAGTGCGTGCCGCCCGCGATCACGGCCCGGTCCATGCCGGCCCGTACACCGGCCGCGGCGGTGGCCACGCTGGCCAGTCCGGAGGCGCAGTGCCGGTTGTGGGCCAGGCCGGGGACATGGGGCAGGCCTGCCCGGAGAGCCGCGTGCCGGGCGATGTCGCCACCGCCGGCCAGGGACTCGCCGAGGACGACGTCGTCGATCGCCTCGGGTGGCAGTCCGCCGCGCAGAGCGGCCTCGCGGACGACGAGGGCGGCGAGTTCGAAGGCGTCGGTGTCCCGCAGGCTCCCCCGGCGGGCGGTTCCGATGGCGGTGCGGCACGCGGAGAGAAGAACGGCATCAACCATGGAATAAAGAGTACTCAACTCGATGATCGATCGACAGGTCGCGGCCGATTCCGGCCGAGAATCTCGACCACGCAACAGAAAGAGGATACCTTGTTCGGGTGAACTTCGAGCTCAGCGAAGAGCAGGATCTCCTCCGTGCGGCGTCGCGTGAGCTGCTGTCGGAGCGGGCCCCGATCGAGCACGTGCGGGCCTGGGCAGACCGCGCGGAGGACGTCGATCCCGAGGTGTGGCGACTGACGGCCGGCCTCGGCTGGCCCGGTCTCGGCCTGCCCGAGGAGTACGGCGGCGCCGGCCAGGGTCTGGTCGAACTCGCCCTCGTCGCCGAGGAGATGGGGCGTGCGCTCGGCCGGGGCCCGGTCACGCCCACCGCGGTCGTCGGCCGGGCGCTGGCCGCCACGGGGTCGGCCGCGCTGCGCGCCGAGGTGCTGCCCGAGCTCGCCGCGGGCTCGGACTGGGCCACCTGGGCCTTCGCCGAACCGCATGCCCCGTGGTCCCTGGACGGCATACAGGCGACGGCCCGCTCCGCCGGGGACGCGGTCGTCCTGGACGGGGTGAAGACGGCGGTGCAGGACGCGGGCGGCGCCCGCTGGTTGCTCGTCACCGCACGCCAGGACGGAGTCCCGGCGTCCTTCCTCGTCGACCGTACGGCCCCCGGTGTGACCGTCCGGCGGCAGCGGGTCCTGGACCTGACCCGCTCGTTCCACGAGGTCCGGTTCGAGGGCGTGCGCGTGCCGCCGGACCGCCGGCTCGGTGCCGGGCCCGGCGAGATCCAGCGGCTGCTGGACGAGGCGTCGGTGCTGCGCTGCGCCGACGCGCTCGGGGTGATGGAGCGCATGCTGGAGCTCACCGTCGGACACACCACGTCCCGCGTCCAGTTCGGCCGGCCCATCGGCACCTTCCAGGCCGTCAAGCACGCCTGCGCCGACATGGCGTTGCGGGTGCACGGCGCCCGGGCCGCCACCGCCTACGCGGCGATGGCCGCCGACGCGGGCGCCGCGGACGCCGGCCGGGCCGCCTGCGCCGCCGCCGCGTACGTCGCGACCGCGGCGGGCGAGGTCGCGGGCCGGGCCCTCCAGCTGCACGGCGGCATCGGCTTCACCTGGGAGCACGAGCTCCACCTCCACCTGCGCCGGGCGAGGGCCGACAGCCTGCTGCACGGCGACGCGGCCGTCCACCGCGACCGGCTGTGCACCCTGCTGCGTGCCTCTCCCGCATCCGTGTGAGCGGACGATCCGAAAGGTTCCCCATGGAGATCAAGGGAAAGAAGGCCGTGGTGTTCGGCGGCGCCTCCGGCATGGGCCGGGCCACCGCCGAACTCCTCGCGGCCCGCGGCGCCGACGTCGCCGTACTGGACCGTCCGGCGTCGGCCGGCGGTGAGGTCGCCGCCGCGCTCGGCGGCAGCTTCCACCCCGTCGACGTGACCGACTTCGCGGCGGCCGAGAGCGCGCTGGAGGCGGCCGTACAGGCGCTGGGCGGGCTGCACGTGTCGGTCACGACGGCGGGCGGCGGCAGTGTGCGGCGCACCCTCGGCAAGGACGGTCCGCACGACCTGGAGACCTTCCGCCGGGTGCTCGACCTGAACGCCGTCGCGACCTTCAACATCAGCCGGCTGGCCGCCGCGCACATGAGCCGCAACGAGCCCGAGGAACCCGACGGCGAACGCGGAGTCATCGTCAACACCTCCTCGATCGCCGCCTTCGAGGGGCAGGTCGGGCAGGTGGCGTACTCCGCGGCCAAGGCGGCCATCGCCGGCATGAGCCTGACCATGGCCCGGGATCTCGGCTCCCTCGGCATCCGTGTCGTCGCCATCGCGCCGAGCCTGTTCGAGACCGGTGCCACCGAGAAGATCCCCGCCGAGACACGGGCCGCCCTGGTGAAGGACGCCGCGTTTCCCCGGCGCCTCGGCCGGCCCGAGGAGTACGCGAAGCTCGCGCTGGCGGTCGTGGACAACCCGATGCTGAACGGCCAGTGCCTGCGTCTCGACGCCGGCCAGCGGTTCGGACCGAAGTGACCAAAGTGATCGACGTGATCGACGTGATCGACGTGATCGACGTGATCGAAGTAACCGACGTGACCGACGTGTTCGGCACGGCCGAAGTGATCGAAGTGAGGTTCTGATGCCGGACGACACACCGCACCAGGGCAGGGTCGCCCTGATCACCGGCGGCGGCCGGGGCTTCGGCAAGGCGTTCGGCGAGGCGCTGTCGGCGCTCGGGGCGCACGTCGTGCTCGCCGACATCGACGGCGACGCCGCGGCCGAGGCGGCCCGGGAGCTGACCGCCCGCGGCCGGGGCGCGACCGGGGTCGCCTGTGACGTCGCCGACGAGGACGGCGTCGGCGCCGTGGTGGACGCCATCGCCGCACGCCACGGCGGACTCGACATCCTCGTCAACAACGCCGGTCTCCACGCCGCCTACAACAAACCCTTCACCGAACTGGGCCTGGCCAAGGTCCGGCGGGTGGTCGACGTCAACATCATGGGCACCGTCATCTGCACCATGGCCGCCCACGACGCCATGAAGGGCCGTACCGGCGCCTGCGTCGTCAACATCTCCTCGTCGGCGGCCTATGCGAACCGCAGCATCTACGGCGTGTCCAAGCTCGCCGTGCGCGGCCTGACGGTGGCCTTCGCGCGGGAGTTCGCCGCCGACGGCATCCGGGTCAACGCCATCGCGCCGGGCCTGATCTTCACCGACGCGGTGCGGGCCCAGCTCTCCCCCGCCGAGGCGGAACGCGTCCTCGGGGAGCAGATCCTGCCGCAGGAGGGCCGGGAGGAGGACATCGTGGAGGCGCTGCTCCACCTGGTCTCCTCGAAGGCGTCCTTCGTGACCGGTGAGACCCTGCGGGTGACCGGCGGGTTCGCGCTCTCCGTCTGAGCGCATGGCTGTGGCCGTGACCCCGGTGAGGGCCACGGCCACAGCCATGCGCTCAGACGGCCACCGGCTGGGCCTCCGCCTGGCCGGCCAGTTCCTGCTCCTCCGACTTGATCGCCTTGAGCAGGACATAAGGAGTGGCGATCTTCCAGACGAAGTACGTCAGCGAGGGGATCGTGTTCGCGAGGACGCCGTTCCACGCGAACGGCCCGCTGTGGACCACGAAGACGAAGGCTCCGGGGATGAGGAGCACGCCCAGCGCGACGCTCAGCCAGCCGTACCACTTGGGGAAGACCTGCTTGTCCCGGTGGTCGATGAACGCCGTGTAGCCGATCGACCAGACCTGGAGGACGAAGATGCACGCGTTGCCCACCAGCATGAGGTTGAAGGTGTCGGTCAGCGCGGCCAGCACGTCGGGCGAGTGGATCTCCGGCCGGTACGCGGCGGCGGAGAGGATGGCGAGGGGGAAGAAGAAGCCCAGCGGGGCGACCACACCGGTGGTCAGCTGGATCATGGACAGCAGGCCCCAGCCGCCTTCGACGCGCTTCATCTGAAGGCTCGTCACGACGACGTACGGGTACTCGAAGGGCACGGCCAGCACCATGATCACGGTGCACCACAGGATCCCGGTGCGGTGGTCGTGCAGGAACGTGACGAGGTCCGCGGGGCTCATCTGCGGGTCCACCGGGGTGAGGAGGTGGCCCGCGCCGAAGGCGGCGATGAAGCCGACCAGCAGGACGACTCCGCACCAGGCCGAGATGCGTTCCAGTCTCAGATAGAGGTCTCTTCTCAACTGCGGCTCCCTTGTGGGCCGGCCGGCGTCCGCCGGCCGGCTGCTCCGACCGGTGCCTACCGACCGATCTCGTCCCAGCCGACGAGCCTGTCCAGCAGCAGCGCCGCGCTGGAGAGGTAGTCGCCGTATCCGCCGCGGAAGAACAGCAGCGGGGTCTTCAACGACTCGACGCACAGGTCGTGGACCCGGCCCACGACCAGCAGGTGGTCGCCGATCTCGACGACCTGTTCCACCGCGCAGTCCACCCAGGCGACGACCCCGTCCAGGACGGGACTGCCCAGCGGCGAGGGCCCCCAGGCCATGTCGGTGAACCGCTCGCCCGCCGGGCCGGCCGCCATCCGCCGGGAGAGCCGCTCCTGGTCGCCCGCGAGCGCGTTGGCGCAGAAGCGGCCCGCGGCCCTGATCGTCCCCAGGGTGGTGGAGGAGCGGTCGGCCAGGAAGGACACCAGGGGCGGGTCCAGGGAGACCGAGGTGAAGGTGCCGACGATCATCCCGTGCGGGCGTTCCGCGGCGTCCGTGGTGGTGATCGCGACCACGCTGGTCGGGAAGTTGCCGAGCACGTCACGGAACCGGCGGCCCTCGATCACGTCCACCTCCCGGGCACGGACCGCGCCGTCCCTCATATCAGGACCCGCATCGCCTCGGGCAGTTCGAGCCCCATCTGGGCCAGGGCGTTGGCGTGGTACGCCGTGCCGGGCACGTGGATCATGTGCTGGAGTCCGACGTGCGCGTCCCGCCAGTACCGCTGGATCGGGTTGCTCTTGCGGATGGCATTGCCGCCGGACCGCGCGAAGATCTCGTCCAGGGCGGAGACGGCCCGCCAGGCGCAACGCACCTGGTTGCGCCGCACGTTCGCCCGGTCCTCGATGGTGATCGGCCGGCCCGCCTCGGCCTTGTCGTACAACCGGCTGATGCCGTCGATGAGTTGGACCCGGGAAGCGGCGATCTCGGCGGCGGCCTCCCCGGCCGCGTAGAGCACGTACGGGTCGTCGCGGACCTGGACGCCGGTCACCGCGACCCGGTCCTTCTGCTGGCCGAGGTGGAGGGCGAGCGCGCCCTCGCAGATGCCGATGACGGCCGCGGTGATCCCGAGCGGGAACATCGAGGCGAACGGCAGCCGGTAGAGCGTGTCGGTGAGCCCGATCGCCTCCGCTGCCGCCCCGTCCTGCACGGCTTCCTGCCGCACGGTGCGGTATTCGGGGATGAACGCCTTGTCGACGACGACGTCCTTGCTGCCGGTGCCGGAGAGGCCGACGACGTCCCAGGTGCCGTCGATGATCTCGTAGTCCGAGCGGGGCAGCACCACGTGCATCACGGTGATCGGCCCCGCGGGCCTGCCCTTGCCGTCCCCGAGGAGCGCCCCGAGGAAGTCCCAGCGGCAGTGGTCGCTGCCGGAGGAGAACGGCCAACGGCCACTGAGGACATAGCCGCCCTCGACCGGTTCGGCGATGCCGTTGGGCATGTACGGGGAGGCGATCCAGGTGTCCGGGTCGGCGTCCCACACCTCGTGGGCGAGGCGCGGGTCCATCTGGGCCAGCTCCCACGGGTGGACCCCGACGACACCGCACACCCAGCCGGCGGCTCCGTCGTGCCGCGCGACCGCCATCACCGCCTCCGCGAAGTCCCGCGGATGCGCGCCGAAACCGCCGTACTCCTTGGGCTGCAACAGCCGTATGACCCCGGCGGAACGCAGCAGTTCGACGGTACGGTCGCTCAGCTTGCCGAGTGACTCGTTCTCGTCGGCGAGTGCGGCCAGTTCCGGACCCGACTCCTCGACACGGCCGACCACTTCGTGCGTCACTCCGCCCACCTCCTGGTGACTGGTCCATCGCCCGCGCGGCGTGGCGCCGGCGGCGGGATGTCTCAGTGTCGGGGCAGGGGGCGGGCGGCGGCCGGGCGCTTTCCGCTGACCGGGACTGGGCCGTCTCAGCGGGTCACGCGGGGCCGCAGCGCGGCGGTGGAGCGGGCCCGGAGGGCGGCGAACCAGACGCCGGCTCCGTAGGCGAGGTCGTCGAGGCGGCGGGCGACGCCGTAGCGGAGCGGGTCGAGAGTGGCTTGATCCGGACGGTATTCGAGGGCGATGTCGGCCAACGCGGCGACGGCGGTGGCCCGGCGCACCCGGCCGGAGAGCACGCAGCCGACGGCCGTCACCGGCCACCAGTGGCGGGTCAGCAGCGCACCGGTCTGCGCGAGGGTGGCGAGGGTCCCGTTGCCGGTGAGCCGTACGGCCAGCCGGTAGGGGTGCTCGGTGCCGTCGAGCTTGCGGGCGATGCGCACGGTGACGATCCCGAGGACGGCCGCGGCGGCCGGTGCCGACCAGCGCCGCCCGGCGAGCAGCGCGGCGGCGAACGCCGTGCTCCACGGGGCGAACACGACGGGGGCGACGGACTCGGGGTGCCGTTCGGCGAGGGGCTGCGCCCCGGTGCCGTAGAAGGCCTTGCGCCGCAGCCAGTCCCCCAGCCGCGCCCGGTGTTCGTGGGCGGCCCGGACGGCGGGTTCGTACCGCACCCGGCGGCCCTCGGCCACCAGCCGCCAGCACAGGTCGACGTCCTCACCGACCCGCATGCCGGCGTCGAAGCCCTCGCCCAGCGCGTCGACGCGGGCCAGCACGCAGGCGGAGGAGGCCCAGGAGACGGGCGTGCCGGGCCGTACCGGGGCCGGGTGCGCGCCGAGGTCGAGCGAGGACCGCGAGTTCTCGTACCGTTCGATCCAGCTCGTGGCCGGGGCGGTCAGTCCGGTGATGCGGGGTACGGCCATCGCGACCCGGGGGTCGGTGAAGTGCCGGAGCAGGGTCGGGACCGTGCCGGGGTCGAGCACGATGTCGGAGTCGGCGAAGACCACGTACGGGGTGGTGACCAGGCGCAGTCCGGCGTTGCGTGCCCCGGCGGGGCCGGCGTTGACGGGCAGGGCGACCAGCCGGGCGCCGTGCCGGGCCGCCACGGCGGCCACGTCGGAGGGCTGCCGGGAGGCGTCGTCGACCATGATCACCGGGCGGCCCGGGCCGATGCTCCGCAGCAGGCGGTCCAGCTGGCGCGGGCGGTCGCGGACCGGCACGACCACCGTGTACCGGGGGTCCGCCGGCGCGGGCAGCGAGCGGACGACGGGATGCGCCATGCCGGTCTCCAGCAACCGGTCCGCGAGCAGCGCCCCCGCCGCGTCCCGCACGACCAGCACGCGCCCGGTGAACAGCCGCCGCGCCTTCGGGGTCAGCTTGAGCAGCCGGGTCGGGAATCCGCCGAGCAGCGCCCGGCCGCCGTCGACCACCCTTGTGTGCCGGTCGAACTCGACGACGAAGCCGAGGGGAAGGGTCATCGGCGGGCACCTTTCGCAGCGGTGGGCGACCTCAACGGTCGGTGAGACGGCCCCGGTCGTCGGGGGTCCAGGCGGTGATGCGGCGGACCGTCCTGGAGACCAGCGCGGCCATGGCCCGGCCGCCCTCCTCCGCCGTGGCGCCGGCCGGATCGCCGAGGACGCCGGAGGCGGAGACCGCGCGGACGCCTCGCGCCACCAGTTCCGGGAGGAGGACGGGCAGCGGGCGGGTGTCGCCCGCGACGGCGGCGTCGAGGCGGACGCGTCCGGGTTCCAGGTGCAGCAGCAGGGAGGTCTCCGTGCGGCCGGCGTGCGCGTCGCCGCCGGGCACCTCGCAGGCGGTCCAGGCCGCGTCGTGGCCCTCGGAACGCAGCTGGGCGAGGGCTCCGTCGAGGGTGGCCGTGTTGCCGCCGTGACCGTTGACGAACACGATGCGGCCCGCCCACAGGGCGAGCGAGCGGGTCAGTTCCACGAGGACCGCGCGCAGCGCCTCGTGCCCGATCGAGACGGTCCCGGGGAAGCCTGCGTGCTCGCCGCTCGCGCCGTAGGCCACGGCCGGTGCCACCAGCGGCGGGCCGTAGGGTCCGGTCGCGAGGGCATCGGCCGTCCGCCGGGCGACGGCACGCGCGACGACGGTGTCGGTGTCCAGCGGCAGGTGCGGACCGTGCTGCTCGGTGGACCCGACCGGGACCAGGACGAGCGCCCCGGAGGGCACGGCCGGCCAGACGGCGTCGGCCAGCGCGGGCGGCACCGGGTCCTCGGACATGGTCAGGCGGCCGTGGACCCGGCGTCGGCTGTCGCGCGGGCCGACGTCGGGTGCGCGGTGTCGCCCAGCGCCAGCCGGAAGCCGGGCGGTATCGCCAGGTCGTCGGGGGTCAGTTCGTGCACGGAAGCGTGACCGAGGCCGAGGACGGCCGAGTCCAGGCCGCCGCGCATGATGTCCAGGACGTTCTCGACGCCGGCCTGCCCGTTGGCGGCGAGGCCCCACAGGTAGGCGCGGCCGATCAGGACGGCGCGGGCGCCGAGGGCGAGTGCCTTGGCCACGTCGCCGCCGCGGCGGACGCCGCCGTCGAGCAGGACCTCGATCTGGTCGCCGACGGCGTCCGCGACGGCGGGGAGCAGCCGGATGGTGGCCGGGGTGGTGTCGAGGTTGTTGCCGCCGTGGTTGGACACGGACAGCGCCGAGACGCCGGCGTCGACCGCCCGCCTGGCGTCGTCCACCCGGGAGACGCCCTTGAGGAGGAAGGGGCCGCCCCACTCCTGACGCAGCCACGCCACGTCCTCCCAGGTGGGCGGCGGGGTGCCCATCCACTCCCCGTAGGCTCCGAAGAAGGTGGGGGCCTCGCCGCCGGGAGCGGTCAGGTTGGGGACGGTGAGGTCGGGGACGCGGCCCGACCTGGCGTACCGCCACAGCCAGCCGGGCCGGGGCAGGACGTCGGGGGCGAACCGCAGCATGGTCCTGAGGTCGAGCCTGTCCGGGATGGCGGGGCTGCCCCAGTCCCGGCCGTGGGAGAAGGACCAGTCGAGGGTGACGATGAGCGCCTTGGCGCCGGCCGCGCGGGCGCGGTCCATGCGCTGGACCATGGTGTCGCGGGTGCCGCTCCAGTACAGCTGGAAGAAGAAGTCGGGCTGGGCGGCGGCCACTTCCTCCACGGGCTTGCTCGCGAACGAGCTGAGCCCCATGATCACGCCCCGGTTCGCGGCGGCCCGGGCCACGGCCACCTCCCCGTCCGGGTCGACGGCCTGCACCCCGGTCGGCGAGATGAGCACGGGCAGTGCGGTCGGCACGCCGAGGACCGTCGTGGACAGGTCGCGCTCCGCGTGGTGGCCCACCACGCGCGGCGCGAAGCCCAGTTCGGCGAAGGCCTCCGTGTTGGCGTCGATCGTGCGGCCACGCTCCGAGCCCGCGACGAGCGCGCCGTAGACGGAGCCGGGCAGCCGCCGTTTCGCCCGCCGCCTGGCCTCGGCGACTGTTTCGAACCAGGGGTTTCTAGGCATGTGTCGCGCCCTTTCCGGTGGGTGTCGGGTCCAGCCCGGCCAGCGGGCTCTCGGCGCAGG
>NZ_JBEZLP010000027.1:0-148890 GCF_040652195.1 Streptomyces sp. NPDC048278 | reverse complement strand
CCGGGGGCGTAGGGGGGAGCGGGGAAGCTCCGGTTTCGGCCATGCGCAAGACCGTAGGGCGGAAAGCGGTCTCGGCAAGCGGTCCCGGGCAGGTGCGCGGGCAACCCCCACGCACCCGCACTCGCCGACGCTCCTCAGACGCCCGCCCTCTTCTGCGCCTCCTCGACAAGCCTGACCGCATCCCCCACCTCGGCGTCGTTCTTCAGGATCACCGCCAAGTCGTTCCCGGCCACCGTGATTTGGTCGGCGACCGCGAACATCCCCGCGTCCGGCATCTCCCGGCTCTCCGCGCCCGGCTCCTCGACGGCCTGCGCCCAGCGGGCCAACTCCCTCGCCAGTCCCAGCGCCTCCGCGGCGGCGCCCCGCTGCAGCCGGCTCTGCGGTGCCGCCCTCAGTTTGTCGGCGAAGTGTTCCACGGCACGGGTGAGAGGCGTCGTATCAACCACGCCGTGAGCGTAACGCGTGCCACCGGCTGTCCTGTCACGACTGTTGCCAACACGCCAACACTCAGGCACGGTGACGTGAAGGACCGGCTACATCCCCCTTTGCGCACCGGAGGCGCCGATGTCCCAAGTCTTCTCCGAGGAGACCCATCGCAACATGCTCGCCCGCATCCCCCACTGCACCGGTCGTGAAGTGTCCGACTGGCTGCGTACCGTCGACGAAGGCCCGGCCCTCTTCCGCTTCGAGGAAAAGGTCAGCTGGCTCCGCCACGAGCACAACCTCGCGTACGGCCACGCGAAGGCGTTGATCCATGAGTACGACCTGAGGAGGGCCGCGCGCAAACTTCTCTAGGCGCGCACATACACAGACGGCGAAGGGCCCCGGGGTGACGACCCCGGGGCCCTTCTTCAGCCTGTCGTGCGCGGCTAGTCGTTACTGCTGAAGATCGCCACCAGGCGCAGCATCTCGACGTAGATCCACACCAGGGTCATGGTGAGGCCGAACGCGGCCAGCCAGGCCTCGTTCTTCGGGGCGCCGTAGGCGATGCCGTCCTCGATCTGCTTGAAGTCGAGGGTCAGGAAGAACGCGCCGAGCAGGATCGCGATGATGCCGACGATCGCGCCGAGCGGGCCGAAGCTGCGCAGGCCGCCGTTCTCGGCGACGCCGAACGCGACCAGCAGCAGGTTGACCGCCATGACGAGCACGAAGGCGATGGCGATGGCCATGCCGATGCGGGCGTAGCGGGCGGTGACGCGGATCCAGCCGGCCTTGTAGACCAGCAGCGTCGCGGCCGAGACCGCCAGGGTGCCGAGCACCGCCTGGAACGGGGCGCCGCTCCACTGGCTGTTGTACATCTCGCTGATGACGCCGAGGAAGACGCCCTCGAAGGCGGCGTAACCCAGGATCAGCGCGGGCACCGGGGTCCGCTTGAAGCTCTGGATCATGGCCAGGACGAACGCGATGATCGCCGAGCCGACGGCCAGGCCGTAGCTGGTGGACGAGATCGGCAGCAGCGCCCAGGCGAGGATCGCGCCGACGGCGACGGTGCCGAGCGTCATGCCCGAGCGCATGACGACGTCGTCCATCGTCATCCGGCCGGTGGTGGCCGGGGCCTGCGGCGGTGCACCCTGCTGGAGGTCCTGCTGGGCGTACGGGTTGTTCGCGTAGGGGTTCTGCGCGTACGGGTTGCCGCCCTGTGCGTACCCGGCCTGCGGCGCGGTGTTGAAGCCCGCGTAGCCGTTGTCGCGGCTGAACCCCCGTCGCGAGAAGACCGGGTTGCTGCTCCTCATTTCACTCCTCCATGGCCACCCTGCGTGGCCTTGGCATCAAGAGTAATGGATTGGCAAAAGACTGACCCTACTACCTGCGGAGGATCTTTCCCTCACCGTGCTGCGCAACACGCTACGCGGAGCCCTGATTCCCGGCCACGGAGGGCTTCATTCCATGACGAAGCCGGAACATGACCGGAATCGGCCGGAGATCCTCAGGCGTCCAGCGGGAAGCCGGTGTAGGCCTCGGCCAGGTCCGTCTCGGCCGCCCGGGAGGAGGCGATCCGGCCGAGCCGGGCCAGCTGGAGCCGGGCGTCGAAGGGGGTGTCGGCGGGGCCGGGGTGGAGCATGCTCGTCATGTCGTAGGAGAACCGCTCGGCCTGCCAGACGCGGCGCAGGCAGGTCGCCGAGTAGGCGTCGAGCAGCTCCGGGGAGCCCGTCTCCTTCTCGTGGACCAGGGCGCGGGCGAGGGTGACGACGTCGCCCACCGCCAGGTTCAGCCCCTTGGCGCCGGTCGGCGGCACGATGTGGGCGGCGTCCCCGGCGAGCAGGACCCGGCCGTGCCGCATGGGCTCGTGGACGTACGACCGCATGGGTGTGACCGACTTCTGGGTGATGGGGCCGCGCTCCAGGCGCCAGTCGTCGTCGGTCTCGAAGCGCCGCTCCAGCTCGTCCCAGATCGCCTCGTCGCTCCACTCCTCGGCGTCGGCGCCGGCCGGGACCTGGAGGTAGAGGCGGGAGACGGACGGGGAGCGCATGGAGAGCAGGGCGAAGCCGCGGTCGTGGCGGGCGTAGACCAGTTCGTCGTGGGAGGGGGCGACGTCGGCGAGGATGCCCAGCCAGGCGTAGGGGTAGGTGCGCTCGAAGACCCGGGAGAGAGACTCGGGGAACGCGGTCCGGGCCACCCCCCAGAAGCCGTCGCAGCCGATGGCGTAGTCGCACTCCAGGACGTCCTCGCGGCCCTCGTGCCGGAACCGGATCCGCGGCCGTTCGCTCTCGGCGCCCTCCACCGCGAGCGCCTCCGCCTCGAAGAGCAGCGGGCCGCCCTCCTTGAGCTGGAGGGCGATGAGGTCCTTGCAGACCTCGGTCTGGGCGTAGACCGTCACGGACCGGCCGCCGGTGAGGCCGGGGAAGTCGACGCGGTGGCGCTGTTTCGCGAACCGCAGCTCGATGCCGTCGTGGCGCAGGCCCTCGCGGTCCATGCGCTCCCCGGCGCCGGCCGCGCGCAGCACGTCCACCGTGCCCTGCTCCAGGATCCCGGCGCGCTGGCGGTGCTCGACGTAGGCGCGGTCGCGGCTCTCCAGGACGACCGAGTCGATGCCCGCGTTGTGCAGCAGCCGCGCGAGGAGGAGCCCGGCGGGTCCGGCTCCGATGATGCCGACGGTGGTGCGCATCGGTCGTTCCCTTCCGTGGCCGGGCGTCGTCGCCCGGGGTTCCGAGAGTAGGCTGTTCGCCTGGTGAAATTTCCTTCACCGATTTCTCCCGAGTCTCCGTCCGGCGGTATCCCCTGTCAATGGCGGGCGGGTCGTGGCACGCGCCCGGCCGCCGGGCCCACGGATGGCGGTCGTGGGCCCGGCGGCCGGTGTGCGGGACGGCGGGACGGGTCAGCGGCCCGGCCAGCCGTCCAGGTGGCGGTGGAGCGTGACGTCCTTCTGCGGGTCGCCCTTCGGGGCGTTCGCGACCGCGTCGTGCAGGACGGCGGTGACCTCGGCGGCGAGCCCGTCGGCCTTCGAGCGCAGCTCGTCGGCGGGCAGGGTGGAGCGGCTCAGCGCGTCGAGCCTGCGGTGGATGTCGGCGAGCTTGCCCTGGGTGGCCTTGTCGAAGCGCAGCGCGGTCGGCGTGGAGACCACGAACTGGTAGGCCCCGGCGAGGGTCTGACAGCCCGTGCACTCCTTGTTGGCGGCGTCGCTGAGGTTCACCGCGTTCAGGTGGGTGTGCTCCCCGCCGATCGTGACGATCTGGAAGGAGAGGGCCACCGAGCGGCAGTGGTCGTCCGCCGAGCAGCCGGCCGAGACGGCGTTGGCCTGGTTGCGGACGGCGGCGGCGTTCACCGTGCCGAACTGGCGGATCGTGAAGGAGTCCCGGACCTGGGTGTGGTGCCCGCGGTCGGCGTGGCTGAAGACGTGGTCGGAGGCGAACGCGGCGTGCGGGGCGGCGGTGGCCGCCTGGGCGGGTACGGCGGTGGCCGCACCGGCCAGCCCGGCGGCGAACAGGCCGATCCGGACGGCCCGTCGGGTGAGCGGGCTCGCGGTCGCGCGTGGTTTTCGGTGACTGCTCATGGCGTGCTCCTGTGCTCCGGTGCTGCTGCGGTAGGTGATGGGGTGCCGCCGGTCAGGACGTGGCCGGGGCCGCGCTCGCCGAGTCGCTGGCCGGCGGCGGGGACGGGCTGGGCGTCGGGGACACCGGGACGCTCTCCGACGGAGTGGGCGTCGGGGACGCGGACACGCTCTCCGGCGGCGAGGACACCGGTTCGGTGACCGGTCCCCCGCTGGCCGGCGCCTGCGACGTGGCGGGTCCGCTCTTCCCCGGGCTGCCCGGCACCGAGGCGGAGGGCGACGCCGAGGCGGACGCGCCGCGCGACGTCTCCCCGGCCGAGGGCCCGGCGCTCGTACCGGCCGACCCGGACGGCCCGCCGGGCACGGTGTCCGAGGGGGCACCCGAGTCCGTCGGCGGGTCCGGGGTCGAGGCCTGCCGGGCCGGCGGCGGTTCCTCGGTCGGCACCCCCGGCTGGAGGATCGGCGCGATCGGCGGCTGCTTGGGCAGCGGCTTCGGGGTCACCCCGGACATCCAGGCGTAGCTGAGCCCGGTGAGCCCGGCGAGGGCGAGGGCGCAGATCGCCAGCCGGAGCTTCGGCCGGCCCGCCGTGGAGCGCTGTGCGGCCCGGAAGATCCGGCCGCCGATCTTCACGGACAGGTAGACGACACCGGCCATCGGGCACAGCAGCATCACGCAGCCGATCGTCCCGACCAGCCCCTCGACCACCTGGCCGTGCATGAACGCGCCGCCGGTGCCGAGGAGTTGCTCGGTCAGCGAGCGGGTCATCGTGGTGAGGATGCGCGGCAGGTTCCACAGCGCGTACCCGAGTTCGCCGATGATCAGCGGGACCATCGTCAGCACCCAGGTGGCGACGATGGCCCGCGCCGACTTCTTCAGCCCGGCGACCTCCTGGCGGGCCCGGTCCCCCCTCGGTCCCGGCACCAGGCCCAGCAGGATCGGCTTGATCTTGCCGTACAGGTCCGGGACCCCGGCCAGGTCGCCGAGGATGTAGTAGCCGTCCAGCCGTACGGCCGGCATCAGCTGTTCCATGATCTCGAAGTGCCCGAGATACACCGTGGCCAGGAAGAACTGGGCCCCGGTGGCGAAGTAGGCGCCGACCATGGCCAGCATGAAGACGACGTTGAAGTAGACGCCGCCCAGGTCGGTGCGGAGCCGGCCGCCCCGTCCGATCCGGTAGACGTCGGTGACGTCGGTGTACATCGAGGGCCAGATGAGGAAGAGCCCGCACCCGATGCAGCCGGGCCGGGCTCCTCCGTATCTGCACGCGGAGGCGTGTCCGAACTCGTGGAAGACGAGGGAGGCCACGGTGAGCACGAAGACGACGAGGATCAGGACCGGCTGGTCGAGCACTTCGAGGACGGGCTCGATCGCCCCGAAGAACCCGAACAGCCAGACGTCCATGGCGACGGCCGAGCCCAGCACCAGCGCGACCATGGCCGGCCGGTGCAGCCACGCCAGGGAACGCGCGATCTTCGCCGTCCGCTTCTCGTTGAAGATGACGCGGTGGCCCTTGAGGGCGAGCAGCAGGTCGGAGCGCGGGGCGTCGACCTCGTCGTCCTCCTGGCCCTCCGGGACCGTCACGCCCAGCGGTTCCAGCTTCTTCTCGACGAGGTAGCGGATGTTCTCCCCGCTGACCTCGCGTCCGAAGCGGGCGCTGACCCGGTGGGCGATGGCCTCGGCATCGCGGACGCCGTCGACCGACGACGCCACCAGGTACAGCAGCCTGGACAGCTGCACGACCTGCCCGTCCCCCCGACGGGCGATGTACTTGGGCTCGGTGAATCCCGAGCCCTGGTACTCACCGTGCAGTCGCAGCCCCGCGCTGAGCCTCGGGACCGGCGACGGCGGGTCGACCACCGGCAGGTTGCCCGTCGCCACCTGCTCGTAGGTCACCGGCCAGCCGCCGGGTCCGGGCACCGGGCCCGTGTCGTGGAGTGCGGCGGCTCCGTCCCCGAGCACCGTCATGTGTGGTCTCCCCCCGGATCCCCGATGTGTTCCCCCCGAACTGCGCGGGAGCGCCACCGCCGGGGCGACGGCGGTGGCGCTCCCGGGGACTACTGGGTGACGCTGATCGTCTGCGCGGCCGACGACTCGGCGGACGACCAGGCGCTGTGGTCGTTCAGCGCGGCGGACTGGTTGGACGCCTCGATGTTCGCGACGTGCTTGGTGACGTTGACCGTCTTGCCGAAGCTGAACTTCAGCTTGCCCAGGGCCTCACGGCCCGGGAGCAGCTCGGCGGACTCGTTCTCCAGCTCGTTCATGTCCATGCTCATGACGGATGTCCCTTCGTTTCGTGTGCGGTGGGGTTGAGGCCGATCTCGGTGCCGGCGCCGTGCGCCAGGGCGGTACTACTGGTGGACGCTGATGGTCTGGGCGGCACCGGAGTCGGCCACCGACCACGCCGAGTGGTCGTTCAGCGCGGCGGACTGGTTGGACGCCTCGATGTTCGCGACGTGCTTGGTGACGTTGACCGTCTTGCCGAAGCCGAACTTCAGCTTGCCCAGGGCCTCACGGCCCGGCAGCAGCTCCGCGGACTCGGCCTCGAGCTCGTGTGCATCCATCATGATTTTTCCCCCTCAGGGATAGACATTTCCGATCGGAACGAGTCAGGTTCCCCCCGGACTCTGTCCAATCTGGTCGGACGTGCTGTCCAACGAGATTGGACACTACGGGCTCGGGAACCCACTGCGCAACCCCTTCGGAAAATCACCCTCTCGGCCGATCGCCTACCCGCCCGTAGAATCGGCCGCGACAAGGCAGGACTCCGCAGGCGGCGAGCAGGAAGTGACGGTCAGTGGCCAACGCACTGCAGCAGTTGATCCGTGAGCACCTCGACCGCAAGGGCTGGTCCTACGGCGACGTGGCACGGCGCGGCGGCGTACCCCGCTCCACCGTGCACCACCTGGCGACCACCGACCGCGTGGTCCGGATGCCCCAGGCGACCACCCTGGAAGGCCTGGCCAAGGGGCTGGAGCTGCCCCTGGAGACGGTGCGCCGCGCCGCCGCCGAGGCCTGCGGGATCCACGTGTACGACACCTCGCCGGCCGCCGGCCCGGAAGGCGCCGCCGGCCCCGCCGACCCCGAGGTCGCGCTGCTCATCGCCAGCGTCCAGAAACTGTCGGCCGACGACCGCCGGCATGTCACCGCGCTCGTCGAGTCGCTCCTGGACCGCGCACCCCGGGAGAAGTGAGCGCCGGTGGAGCACGCCCGGGCGCGCTTCCGTCAAGTCGGAAAAAGAATCCAACTCCGCACGAAAGCGGCAAGATCCGCCGCTAGTCTCTGCCTCACTGCCCGGGAAGGCGAGAGCCGCACGACCACGGGCTCTCAGGGGGACATGTGTTGTTCGTGCACGGCGGACCGGCGACGGCCGTGGTCCGCAAACCCGACGGCGAGTCCGTCGTCCTGCTCTCCGGGGACCTGCCCGAGGTGCTGACCGACACCTCGGTCACCGAGCTCCTGGACCTGGCCGCGGCCATCCTGGACCCCGGCGAACTCGCCCTCTTCCAGGAGTGCCTGCACACCCTGCGCCGCAACGGCATGCGCGCGGGCCGCCGCATCGAGGTCGACGGGGCGGTCCTGACGGTCTACGAGGGGTGAGCAGGCGCCGAAGGTGCGCCGACGTCACTCACCAGAGGTGCGGGAAGTGCCCGGAACCGGACTTGAACCGGTACGCCCGCGAGGGGCAGCGAGGTTTAAGCTCGCCGTGTCTGCATTCCACCATCCGGGCAGGCCATGGGCTCCGCTACGAGATCCCGACCCTATCGGGAGGCGTCCCCCGAACAGCGGACGGACGACCCGATGTTGTCTTATTTTATTGACGTCTGAGGGAGCATCAGCACCTGGAACTGGCCATCCGCACTTGCCAATAGCGTTACGCGGGGTGGGTGCACGCGTACGCGGAATGACGGAATTTCACCGTCCGAACAAGGGGGCTCCACCTGTTCTCGACGACTGGGAGCGCCCGGTTCCGGATCCGGGTCTCGGGGTTCGCTGTCATCCCCAGGTATGACTCGGCACCCCGCCGGTCCCCCCTCGGTCGCCCCCCGGAACCGGAACTGCGGCTGACTACACGGGCCGGTTCGGCCGAGACGATGGAGCACGTCCCCACGAACGCCGTCGTCCCGACAGGAGCGCCCTTCCGTGTCCACCACACCCATCGCCGACCGGCGGACCACTTCCGTGGCCGCACGTGCCACGGACCTCTCGAAGATCTACGGCCAGGGCGAGACCCAGGTGGTCGCCCTGGACCGGGTCACCGTCGAGTTCCGGCAGGCCGAGTTCACCGCGATCATGGGGCCGTCCGGCTCCGGCAAGTCCACGCTGATGCACTGCGTGGCCGGCCTCGACACCTTCTCCTCCGGTTCCGTGCGGATCGGTGACACCGAGCTGGGCTCGCTGAAGGACAAGCAGCTGACCAAGCTGCGCCGGGACAAGATCGGGTTCATCTTCCAGGCGTTCAACCTGCTGCCGACGCTGACCGCGCTGGAGAACATCACCCTCCCGATGGACATCGCGGGTCGGAAACCGGACAAGCAGTGGCTGGACGACGTGATCCAGATGGTCGGCCTCCGGGACCGGCTCGGCCACCGCCCCTCGCAGCTCTCCGGCGGCCAGCAGCAGCGCGTCGCCGTGGCCCGCGCCCTCGCCTCCCGGCCGGAGATCATCTTCGGTGACGAGCCGACCGGAAACCTCGACTCCCGCTCCGGCGCCGAGGTGCTGGGCTTCCTGCGCAACTCGGTGCGGGAGCTCGGCCAGACCGTCGTCATGGTCACCCACGACCCGGTGGCCGCCGCGTACGCCGACCGCGTGGTCTTCCTCGCCGACGGCCGGATCGTGGACGAGATGTACCGGCCGACGGCCGAGGGCGTCCTCGACTTCATGAAGCAGTTCGACGCGAAGGGCCGTACCAGCTGATGTTCCGCACCGCGCTGCGCAACGTCCTCGCGCACAAGGCCCGGCTGCTGATGACCGTGCTCGCCGTCATGCTCGGCGTCGCGTTCGTCTCCGGCACCCTGGTCTTCACCAACACCATCTCGGACGCCTACCAGAACAGCTCCGCCAAGGGCTTCAAGGGCGTCGACGTCGCCGTCCAGGCCAAGTACCAGGACTCCGAGGGCGATCAGGTCGGCAAGGTGCCCGACCTCACCCAGGCCCTGCTCGACAAGGCGGCGAAGGTCCCCGGGGCCGCCTCCGCCACCGGGGTCGTCTCCGGCTTCACCGCGATCGCCGACAAGGACGGCAAGCTGATCGGCGGCGGCTGGCAGTCCGAGGGCGGCAACTACTGGGGCACCGCGGACTCCCGCTACCCGCTGGTCAGCGGCCACGCGCCCAGCGGGAAGAACGAGGTCCTGATCGACTCCAGGACCGCCGGGCGGGCCGGATACAAGGTCGGCGACACCGTGCGCATCTCCGTCGACGGCCCGGTCCTCACCCCCACCGTCGCCGGCATCTTCACCACCGACGACGGCAACGTCGCGGCCGGCGGCAGCCTCGCCCTGTTCGACACGGCGACCGCGCAGCAGCTGTTCGGCAAGAAGGGCGCGTACGACGAGATCGACGTGACCGCGAAGTCCGGCACCGGGCAGGCCGCCCTCAAGTCCCAGCTGGACGCGGCCCTTCCGAAGAAGCTCGTGGAGACCACCACAGGCCAGAAGCTCGCCGACGACCAGGCGGAGCAGATCTCCAGCAGCATGAGCGGCCTGCGCTCGGGCCTGCTGGTCTTCGCCGGCATCGCCCTGTTCGTCGGCACGTTCATCATCGCCAACACCTTCACCATGCTGGTCGCCCAGCGCACCAAGGAACTCGCGCTGCTGCGGGCGGTGGGCGCCTCCCGCCGCCAGGTCACCCGCTCGGTGCTGATCGAGGCGTTCGTGGTCGGCGCGGTGGCCGGGGTGACCGGCCTGGTCGCCGGTATCGGCATCGGCGCCGGACTGCGCGCGCTGCTGGGTTCGTTCGGCGCGGCCGTCCCGGACGGACCGCTGGTCGTCAGCCCCGGCACGGTGGCCGCCGCGCTCGCGGTCGGCGTCGTCATCACCATGCTGGCCGCCTGGCTGCCCGGCCGCCGGGCCGCGAAGATCCCGCCGGTGGCCGCGATGAGCGCCCTGCACGCCGCCCCGACCACCAAGTCGCTGGTGCTGCGCAACACGATCGGCGCCCTGTTCTCGGCGGCGGGCGTGGTGGTGATCCTGGCCGCGACCACGATGAGCGGCAGCGACGGCCAGGCCCCGATGGGCCTCGGCGCGGTCCTGCTCATCATCGGCGTCTTCGTCCTGACCCCGCTGCTGTCCCGTCCGCTGATCGCGGCGGCGGCCCCGCTGCTGCGCGGGTTCGGCGTCGCCGGCAAGCTCGCGCGGCAGAACTCGGTGCGCAACCCGCGCCGTACCGCCGCCACCGCCTCCGCGCTGATGATCGGCC
This sequence comes from Streptomyces sp. NPDC048278, assembly GCF_040652195.1. Classification (NCBI taxonomy): domain Bacteria; kingdom Bacillati; phylum Actinomycetota; class Actinomycetes; order Kitasatosporales; family Streptomycetaceae; genus Streptomyces; species Streptomyces sp. NPDC048278. Next base: position 138,487 of record NZ_JBEZLP010000027.1, on the reverse strand, counting down.
TGACCCTGATCACCGGCATGACGGTGATGGCGGGCAGCCTGCAGAAGTCGATCGACAAGATGGCGAGCTCGGCGATCCGGGCGGACTACATCGTCTCGATGGCCAACGGCAACGCGCTCTCCCCCGACGTGGCGAAGAAGGTCGCGGCGACCGACGGCGTGACCGCCTCCAGCCCGCTCAGCAACTCCATCTCCCGGATCGACGGCGAGACCGAGTTCCTGACCGGCGTCGACGGCTCGTCGATCGGCAGGCTCACCGACCTCACGGTGGACAGCGGCGCCTTCAAGGTCGGCGGCTCGGACGTCGCCGTGGACGACGACACCGCCAAGTCGCACGGCTGGAAGGCCGGTTCCGCCTTCACCGTGCACTACGAGGACGGGAAGTCGCAGCGGCTGACGGTCGCCGGGGTCTACGAGGGCAACCAGGTGATCCGCGGGATCATGCTCGACAGCGCCACCCTCACCCCGCACGTGACCGACCCGGCCGACATGCAGGTCATGGTCAAGACGGCGGACGGCGCGTCGAGCGCGACCAAGGACAGGCTGGAGAAGGCGCTCGGCTCCAACCCGGCGATCAAGGTCCAGGACAAGCAGGACCTGTCCGACTCCATCGCGCAGGCGTTCACGCTGATCCTGAACATGGTCTACGGACTGCTCGCGATGGCGGTGATCGTCGCGGTCCTCGGGGTCGTCAACACCCTGGCCATGTCGGTGTTCGAGCGCTCCCAGGAGATCGGCATGCTCCGCGCGATCGGCCTGGACCGCAAGGCGGTCAAGCGGATGGTCCGTCTGGAGTCCCTGGTCATCTCCCTCTTCGGCGGGGTGCTGGGCCTCGGCCTGGGCGTGTTCTTCGGCTGGGCCGCCGGTCAGCTGGTCGGCTCGCGGATGCCGACGTACGAACTGGTGCTGCCCTGGGGCAGGATGGCGGTCTTCCTGCTCCTGGCCGGCACGGTCGGCGTCCTGGCGGCCCTGTGGCCGGCCCGCCGCGCGGCGAAGCTGAACGTGCTGGCGGCGATCAAGGCCGAGTAGCAGGCGGCGCACGGCAACAGGCACGGCGAAGGGGCCCCACAGCGAGCGTGGGGCCCCTTTCGTGTGCCGTCGGTCGTTCCAGGTGTCAGCCGTTCCAGGTACGGGTGCGCAGGGGCAGCCCGGAGGCGCCGGAGTCCGGGGTCCGGACGGCCAGCACCTGGTTGACGCCGATGCGGTTGTGTTCGAAGGCGAGGGCGGAGGCGGCCATGTAGAGCCGCCAGACGCGGGCCCGGCCCGGGCTGGTCAGCCGCATGGCCCGCGGCCACTCGGCCTCCAGGTTGGCCACCCACCGGCGCAGGGTGCGGGCGTAGTGCTCGCGGATGGACTCCACGTCCCGCACCTCGAACCCGGCCCGCTCCAGCTGGGTGACGGTGGTGCCGATCGGGGCGAGCTCGCCGTCCGGGAAGACGTAGGCGTCGATGAACTCGTCGACGTTGTACGCCGACTCGTCGTGCTGCGGCCGGCGCGCGATCTGGTGGTTGAGCAGCCGCCCGCCGGGCTTGAGGAGCCGGTACAGCTCCTGGGCGTACTCCAGGTACCGCTCGGCCCCGACGTGCTCGGCCATCCCGATCGACGAGATCGCGTCGTACGGCCCGTCCCGGACGTCCCGGTAGTCCTGGACCCTGATCTCCACCCGGTCCGTCAGACCCTCGTCCGCGACCCGTTTACGGGCGAACGCGGCCTGCTCCTGGGAGAGGGTGACCCCGACGACGCTCACGCCGTGCTCGCGGGCCGCGTGGATCGCCATGGAGCCCCAGCCGCAGCCGACGTCGAGCAGCCGCTGACCGGGTCTCAGGTCGAGCTTGGCGCAGACGAGTTCGAGCTTGTCGCGCTGGGCGGTCTCCAGCGTGTCCGCGTTGTCGACGGCCCCCCAGTACGCGCACGAGTAGACCATCGAAGGACCGAGGACGATTCCGTAGAAGTCGTTCCCCACGTCGTAGTGGTGGCTGATGGCCTGCCGGTCGCTGCGGCGGGTGTGCAGGTGGCCCCGTCGGCGCGCCTCCTCGCGGGGCGGGGCGGGCGGAACGGGCGGCCCGGCGAGCCTCACCAGCTCCCGGACGGCGGCCCGCACGCGCGGGTCGCGCAGCGCCTGCACGAGGGTACGGCCGTCGTCGTCGCGCTCCCAGATCAGCCCGGACACCACCGCGAGGGCGCCGTACAGGTCGCCCTCGATGTCCAGGTCGCCGGCGACCCAGGCGCGGGCCATGCCCAGTTCGCCCGGCTTGAACAACATGCGGCGCAGGGCACGGCGATTGCGCACGACGAGCGTCGGCGCGCCCGGCGGCCCGGCCTCCGATCCGTCCCAGGCCCGCAGCCGTACCGGGAGCGGGACTCCCAGCACCTGCTCGGCAACACTCCTCAGCCGCGACGCGGCGTCGGCCATGGCGCACACCTCCAAGACATCGATCCCGGATGCCGGTTACCACGTAAACACCGTGAGGGCAGCAGCGCAGTCCCGCAAAGGAGTTACGACTGGGCAAAAAAGGTGTAGCCAACATGCAGTTGTGCGGGCTCCCGGGGACGCCCGGGAACGCCGAAGGACCTCCCGCACCACGGATGGCGGGAGGTCCTTCGGGTGGTTCAGCTGGTTCAGCTGGTTCGGCTACCGGCTACCGGCTACCGGCTACCGGGTCAGGAGGCCTTGGCCTTCTCCTCGGACTTCGGGGCGGCGACCGGAGCGGGCTTGGCGGCCTCGTAGAACTCCTCGCGGGGGTTCTCCATGGCACCCAGGGACACGACCTCGCGCTTGAGGAACATGCCGAGCGTCCAGTCGGCGAAGATGCGGATCTTGCGGTTCCAGGTCGGCATCGCCAGACCGTGGTAGCCACGGTGCATGTACCAGGCGAGACGGCCCTTGACCTTGATCTTCGTCTTGCCCAGGACGATCATCGCGACGCCCTTGTGCAGACCGAGACCGGCGACCGCGCCCTTGTTGGCGTGGCTGTACTCCTTCTGCGGGAAGCCCCGCATGCCGGAGACCACGTTGTCGCCGAGGACCTTGGCCTGACGGAGCGCGTGCTGCGCGTTCGGCGGGCACCAGGCGTTCTCGACGCCGGCCTTGCGGGCGGCGACGTCCGGCACCTGGGCGTTGTCGCCCGCGGCCCAGATGTAGTCGGTGCCCTGCACCTGGAGGGTCGGCGCGGTGTCGACGTGGCCGCGCGGACCGAGCGGCAGGCCGAAGCGGGACAGCGCCGGGTTCGGCTTGACGCCGGCCGTCCACACGATCGTGTTGGAGTCGACCTCGAGGCCGTTCTTCAGCACCACGTGGCCGCCGACGCAGGAGTCCATCGAGGTGGAGAGGTAGATCTCCACACCGCGGCTCTCCAGGTGCTCCTTGCCGTACAGGCCGAGCTTGGGGCCGACCTCGGGCAGGATCTTGTCGGCGGCGTCCACCAGGACGAAGCGCATGTCCTCGCGGGACACGTTCTTGTAGTACTTGGCGGCGTCACGGGCCATGTCCTCGACCTCGCCGATGGTCTCCGCACCCGCGAAGCCACCGCCGATGAAGACGAAGGTGAGCGCCTTGCGGCGGATCTCCTCGTCGGTCGTGGAGTCGGCCTTGTCGAGCTGCTCGAGGACGTGGTTGCGCAGGCCGATCGACTCCTCGATGCCCTTCATGCCGATGCCCTGCTCGGCGAGGCCGGGGATCGGGAAGGTGCGGGAGACCGCGCCGAGCGCGATGACGAGGTAGTCGAAAGGCAGCTCGTACGCCTCGCCGACGAGCGGCGCGATCGTGGCGACCTTGCGGTCCTGGTCGATGGTGGTGACCCGGCCGGTGAGGACCTCCGCCTTCGGCAGCACGCGTCGCAGCGGGACGACGACGTGCCGAGGGGAGATGCTGCCGGCGGCGGCTTCGGGGAGGAAGGGCTGGTAGGTCATGTACGACCGGGGGTCGACGACCGTGACGGTCGCCTCGCCGTAGCGCATCTTCTTGAGGATGCGCCGAGCTGCGTACAGGCCTACGTACCCACCGCCTACTACGAGGATCCTGGGACGCTCCGTGGTGCTCATGGCATCGAGTATCCACCCGCCCCAGGGGGGCCGCTCGTGCGCCCCTTCACAAGCTTCCACAGGGGTCGTGCTACACTCCGCCGCCCACGTGACCCAGGTCATGGTCATCGGCGGGAACCCACTTCCGATACGACCCGTTGTCAATGCCGCGTGAGCTGCCCGTCCAGGCTTCCGGGGGCACCGTGAAGGCACCGGATGTCACCCTCACGAGCACCTCCCGGAACACCCCCGGATTGCTCTCCTGAGCACGCGCTCGGGCCTGTTGAGCCCCCGATCGGCCCAAGAGCCCCCACTGGACCCCTCACCTGCACCGAATTCCTTGTGAAGAACTTCACGAAGTTTTCCGGCGGAGTGTCGTGGCACGGCGTGTCACAGGCCGTTCGGGCGCTCACCCGTCGTTTCGCATGCTCATCCGAGGATGGACCACGTCGACCTGTGGGTCAGGCGACGGACCAGGCGATGCCGTCCAGAATGTCGTGCTCGCTCACCACAACCTCCTCGGCCCCCACCCGTTCCATGATCGCCTGGAGGACGAGGGCACCGGCCCCGATCACGTCCACCCGGCCGGGGTGCATGGAGGGCACGGCCGCCCGCTCGGCGTGGGTCGAGCGCAGCAGCCACTCGGTGATCTCGCGGACCCGGGCGTAGGGGATGCGGGAGTGGTGGATGGCGGCGGAGTCGTACTCCGGCAGCTCCTGGTGGATGGCGGAGAGGGTGGTGACGGACCCGGCGAGACCGACCAGGGTGCGCGCCTCGCGCAAGGGCACGGTCTGCTCCGCGAGGTCGAGGGCGCGCTCGATGTCGGCCCGCACGGCAGCGGTCTCGGCCTCGGTGGGCGGGTCGCTGACGTGCCCCTCGTGCACGAGATGCCGCTCGGTCATCCGCACGCACCCGACGTCCACGGACCGCGCGGCCCGCACGTGCGCGTCGCCGACCACGAACTCCGTCGACCCGCCGCCGATGTCCACGACGAGGAACGGCTTGGCGAGGTCCTCGCGGCCGGCCAGCTCCCGCGTCGCGCCCGTGAAGGAGAACTCGGCCTCCTGGTCGCCGCTGATGACCTCCGGCTCGACGCCGAGGATGTCGAGCACACCGCGCACGAACTCGTCCCGGTTCTCGGCGTCGCGGGAGGCGGAGGTGGCCACGAACCGCAGCCGCTCGGCGCCGTGCTCCTTGATCACCGCCGCGTACTCCCGGCAGGCCGCGAACGTCCGCGCCAGCGCCTCCGGCGCCAGCCGCCCGGTCCGGTCGACCCCCTGCCCGAGCCGCACGATCGTCATACGGCGGTCCAGGTCGACGAGTTCCCCGGTCCCCGGGTTCGCGTCGGCGACGAGGAGGCGGATGGAGTTGGTACCGCAATCGATGGCGGCGACGCGGGTCATGACGGTGGGTCCTTGTCTGTTCGTGACTTCCCGGCCGACCGAGTCGGGGGGTGGGTGGGCGAAGGTCTCGGGGGTCCCGGGGGCGGAGCCCCCTGGAGGGTGCGTCACTCGCCGGTGATCACACAGGCACCCTTGGCCCACCACTCCGGCAGCATGGCGATCGCCTCGTCGCCGAGCGGGTTCACGCCGGGGCCGGCGGCCAGGGAGTGCGCCACGAGGACGTGCAGGCACTTCACCCGGTCCGGCATCCCGCCCGCGCTCGGAAAGCCCGTCAGCTCCTCGATCTGGTCCCGGCGCAGGATGTAGTCCTCGTGCGCGGCCCGGTACGCCGCCGCCAGCTCCGGATCGCTCTCCAGCCGCGCCGTCATCTCCTTCATCACGCCGTTGGCCTCAAGGGTCCCGATGGCGGACGCGGCCTTCGGGCACGTCAGGTAGTACAGCGTCGGGAACGGCGTCCCGTCCGGCAGCCGCGGCGCGGTCTCCACAACGTCCGGCTGCCCGCACGGGCACCGGTGCGCGATGGCCCGCAGCCCGCGCGGCGGCCGGCCGAGCTGCTGCTTGAAGGCCTCGACGTCCGCGTCGGTCGGCTCGGTGCGCGGGGTGGAGGGCGGAGGCGTTTGCATGACTGTGTTCTGCGTGGCTTTCTGTCGGTTCACTGGTCGGACGCGTCGGACTTGTCGACGCCGTCCCAGACGTTCGCGTACCAGGGCCGGTCGGCCGCCCCGAGGTAGGCGTGCGCCTGCTTGGCGGCACCGGGGTCGATCACCACGAACCCGGTCTCCCCCGGCATCACGTAGTGCAGCCGCTGCCGGATCTGCTGCTCGGCGTAGGAGTCGTCCTGCCACCGCGCCTTGAGGTCCCGCAGCTGCTCGACCCGCTGCCGCTCCTGCTGCTGCTGCCGTTCGAGGTCGGAGATCTCGGCGCGCTGGGAGACGTACTGCCGCATCGGATAGGCGAGCGCGACGACCATCGTGCACAGCACGATCGCGAGCAGCGCGGCGCGGCCGGTGAGCCGGGAGCGGCGGGCCTGGCGCCTGGTCTGGGAGCGGTAGACCCGGGCCGCCGTCTGCTCGCCGAGCAGCTTGAGCCTGGTCGCGGTGGAGAACCGGTCCCGGTCCTTCACGGCCATGTCCCCGCCTCCCTGGTCGCCCTGACACGTGCGTACGTCCCCGGACACGGTACGGGACCGGGTACGGGGACGTACGTACGACTGGCTAAGCCTTACCCTCTAGCGGGCTCAGCCCTTGAAGCGCGGGAAGGCGCTGCGGCCCGCGTACACCGCCGCGTCGTCGAGGATCTCCTCGATGCGCAGCAGCTGGTTGTACTTGGCGACGCGCTCGGAGCGGGCCGGGGCGCCGGTCTTGATCTGGCCGCAGTTGGTGGCGACGGCGAGGTCGGCGATGGTGACGTCCTCGGTCTCGCCGGAGCGGTGCGACATCATGCACTTGAAGCCGTTGCGCTGGGCGAGCTCGACGGCGTCCAGGGTCTCGGTGAGCGAACCGATCTGGTTCACCTTGACCAGCAGGGCGTTGGCGGTGCCCTCCTCGATGCCGCGGGCCAGGCGCTCCGGGTTGGTGACGAACAGGTCGTCGCCGACGATCTGCACCTTGTCGCCGAGCTTGTCGGTGAGGACCTTCCAGCCGGCCCAGTCGTCCTCGAACAGCGGGTCCTCGATGGAGACCAGCGGGTAGGAGGCGACGAGCTCCTCGTAGTACTCGGTCATCTCGGCGGCCGAGCGGGACTTGCCCTCGAACTCGTACTTGCCGTCCTTGTAGAACTCGGACGCGGCGACGTCGAGCGCGAGCGCGATCTGCTCGCCGGGGACGTAACCGGCCTGCTTGATCGCCTCCAGGATGAGGTCGAGCGCGGCGCGGTTCGACTCCAGGTTCGGGGCGAAGCCGCCCTCGTCGCCGAGGCCGGTGGCCAGGCCCTTGCTCTTCAGGACCTTCTTCAGCGTGTGGTAGACCTCGGCACCCCAGCGCAGCGCCTCGGAGAAGGACTCCGCGCCGATCGGGGCGATCATGAACTCCTGGATGTCGACGTTGGAGTCCGCGTGCGAGCCGCCGTTGAGGATGTTCATCATCGGGACGGGCAGCAGGTGCGCGTTCGGGCCGCCGAGGTAGCGGAAGAGCGGCAGGTCGGACGCCTCGGAGGCGGCGTGCGCGACGGCGAGGGAGACGCCGAGGATGGCGTTGGCGCCGAGCGAGCCCTTGTTGTCGGTGGCGTCCAGGTCGAACATGGCCTGGTCGATCAGGCGCTGCTCGGTGGCGTCGTAGCCGACGAGCTCCGGGCCGATCTGCTCGATGACGGCGAGGACGGCCTTCTCGACACCCTTGCCCAGGTAGCGGTTGGGGTCGCCGTCACGGAGCTCGATGGCCTCGAAGGCACCGGTGGAGGCGCCGGACGGAACGGCGGCACGACCCGTGCTGCCGTCGTCGAGGCCGACCTCGACCTCGACCGTGGGGTTGCCTCGGGAGTCCAGGATTTCCCGGGCTACGACGACGTCGATGGACGGCACGAGCATCTCCTTCTTGGGATGTGACGCTGGTTGTGCGGGGCGCACGCGGGCCTCGTCGGCCCTTGCTCAGCCTTGCGACTAGAGCCTAACCGTCCAAGGGCCGTCGGCCGGCACGACCGACCGGCCCGTGGACACACAGACGGTACTCATTGTTCACGTGCGGAACAAAGGGGGTCCCGATGAAGAACGGAAGAAGAGCGGGCCACGGAGCCCGACGCAAAGAGAAACCCCGCTCCGGTGCGTTCGGGGGAAAACGCACCGGAGCGGGGGCTCGTGGGGGACGGGGGTGACCCTCACGTGGTCCCCACTATGAGGACCACGGCTGTGTGGGGGCTGTGGTTCAGCTGGGTCTTACTTCAGGTGCAGCTGCTGGCCCGGGTAGATGAAGTCGGCGTCGTCGACGATGTCCTTGTTCAGCTTGAACAGCGCCTGCCAGCCACCCTTGACCTTGTGCTTCTCGGCGATCGAGCTGAGGGTGTCGCCCTTGACGACCTTGTACTCGCCGTCGCCCTTCTTGACCTTCTTGCCGGTCGGGGTGGTGACGGTCTTCTTGGCGGCCGGGCGCTCGGCGGAGCGGGAGGCGGCCTGGGTGTCGGTCGAGCGGGTGCTGGTGCTGCTGCTCGACGAGGAGCTGGTCGAGCCGGCGCTGCCGCCGGTGTAGGCGGCGCCGGACAGGCCCGTGCCGCAGACCGGCCAGGCGCCCTTGCCCTGCGCGGCGAGGACCTTCTCGGCGATCGTGATCTGCTGCGCCTTGCTGGCCTGGTTGGCCTGCGCGGCGTACTGCGTGCCGCCGTACGCGGCCCAGGTGGAGGCGGAGAACTGGAGACCGCCGTAGTAGCCGTTGCCGGTGTTGATGGACCAGTTGCCGCCGGACTCGCACTGGGCGACGGTGTCCCACTCGGAGGCGGTGGCGGCGGAGGCGCTGCCGGCCGCCATCAGCGGCGCGGCGACGGCGACGCCGGTGACGCCGGCGACGGCGATGGCGCGGACGGCCTTGGACGGACGGCGGTGCTTGCCCTTGCCGGAGAACAGCATGGATCGATCCCCTCACCGACGCCTGCGAGGTGAGCTGTCGGGTTCGGGCCGGTTGAGTTGCCCGGCCGCACACCGTGTGTCGGTGCGCGGCTTCACCCCGAGCCGGATCGGCGGCCTCAACCACCGGTCCCGGCACTTACCTTGGGTCCCCCGCTCCTGCCTACGGCGCATGACGCGACGACTGTTCCCGGACGGCCGCTGGCAGGACTCGGCGTTGCGACGGCCGGGGCTCGTGGTGACGAGCGGCCTTGACCGTAAACAGGCGATCCGGTGAATTTCAAAGATGATCAGGGCTTCTGAGACTCATCCCACACTTTCACCAAAACGGACATTCAACTCGAAGCGGGGCGCCAACTCCCGCCGCTTTTCGCCCTATTCGCTGCCGAGTTTCAGGGTCTGACCGGCGGTGATGGCGTTCGGGTCGGCGCCTATGTCGGCCTTGTTCGCGTCGTAGAGCGCGCGCCATCCGCCGTCGAGGTCAAGGGAGTCGGCGATGGAGGCGAGGGTGTCGCCGTCGCGGACGGTGTAGGTGCCGCTGCCGGAGGAGGCGTGCCGGCCGGAGGAGGAGGCGCTCTGACCGTTTGTCACGCTTTCGTCCGCCGAGCCGCCACGGTGCTTGCCGCCGCTGCTGACGGCACCCGTGTCGACCAGGCTCCAAGAGCCTCCGGTCTGCCACGAATTGTCCGAGTCGTCGGATTCGACGGCATCGGGGCTCCCGCTCGCCTTCGAAGCCTCCGAGTCGGAGCCGGACTTGGATGATTCCGGCTTGTCCGTCTTGCTGGACTTGCCGGAGTCGTCCGACTTGGAGCCGCTGTCGGCACTCGCGCTCGGCGAGGGGGTCGCGGACTCGCTCCCGGAGTCCGCGGCACCCGAGGAGGAGTCGGCACCGGAGGACGAGGACGAGTCCGACAGCCCGGAGGACGAGTCCGACGAGTCGGAGGAACCGGACGAATCACTCGAGTCGCCGAGGCCCGTGTCGACGTTCACCGACGCGTCGTCGGACGAGAGTCCGGCGATCAGGGCGCAGGTCCGCCAGGCCTTGGTGCCCTGGTCGGCGAGCATCTTCTCGGCGACCGCGATCTGCTGCGAACGGCTCGCCTGGTCGGGGGTGCCGGCGTACTCCAGGCCCCCGTACTCGCTCCAGTCGTCCAGGGAGATCTGGAGGCCGCCGTAGTAGCCGGTGCCGTTGTCGGCGCTCCAGGAGCCGCCGCTCTCGCACTCGGCCACCTGGTCCCAGGTGGAGCCGTCGGCCGCGCTGGCGTTCACCGCACCGAGGAGCGGGAGGGCGATGGCGGAGCCGGTCACCCCGGCCGCGACGAGGAGCGCCGGAGCCTGGCGGGGGCGACGGTGACGACCGTTCCCGGAGAGCATGCGGAAACCTTTCGAGCGACAGCGGTGACCGGCACGGCGGGTCCCGCAAGGGCGCCGTGCTGATGGGTGAACGTATCGGCAGACGATCACTTGTCACAAGTTAATGCCGCGTAGATCACGTGAAGATCACAGACTTGAACGCTGGTCATCTTTTGCCCGTAGGGGCAGGTGGAGGCTTCAGCGGCCGGTGGGCGTGAACTCCACGGGGAGCGTGCGCAGCCCGCGCATGATGAGCCCGCCGCGCCACCGCAACTCGCTCTCGTCCACGGCGAGTCGCAGGTCGGGAAGGCGGGTCAGGAGACCGGCGAGTGCGGTCTGCCCCTCCAGGCGGGCGAGCGGGGCGCCCAGGCAGTAGTGGATGCCGTGGCCGTACCCGAGGTGCTGGTTGTCCCGCCGGGCGAGGTCGAGGGTGTCCGGCTCGGCGAACCGCTCCGGGTCCCGGTCGGCCGCGGCCAGGACGACCAGGACCGGGTCGCCGGGCGCGATGTGCTGCCCGCCGATGGCGACCGGCTCGGTGGCGAACCGCCAGGTGGCCAGCTCCACCGGCCCGTCGTAGCGCAGCAGTTCCTCGACGCCGGTCTCCAGCAGCCCGCGCTCGCCGGCGGCCAGGGACTCCTGCAGGCGGGCCCGCTGCCCGGGGTGGGTGAGCAGCGCGTACGTGCCGTTCCCGATCAGGTTGACGGTGGTCTCGAAGCCGGCGAACAGCAGGATGAAGGCCATGGCCGCGGCCTCGTTCTCGGTGAGGTGCTCCCCGTGGTCCGAGGCCCGGATGAGCCCGGAGATGAGGTCCTCGCCGGGACCTGCCTCAGCGGGCAGCGCCTCCCGCTTCCGGTGGATCAGCTCGGCCAGATATCCGCGCATCTTCTTCACCGACCGCGCGACCCCGCCCCGCGGCCCGCCCCCGTGCCGGATCATCATCCCCGCCCAGTCCCGGAAGTCGTCCTGGTCCTCGGGCGGGACGCCGAGCAGGTCGCAGATGGCGTAGATGGGGAGCGGGAAGGCGAACTCGTGGATGAGGTCGGCCTCGCCCCGCTCCGCGAACCCGTCGATGAGCCGGTCGGTCAGCTCACGGACCCGCGGCGCGAACTCGGCCACCCGGCGCGGAGTGAACGCCTTGCTCACCAGCCGCCGCAGCCGGGTGTGGTCCGGCGGGTCGATGTTGAGCAGGTGCGTCATCAACTCGGCCTTGCGCTCGCCGGGGATGCCGGTCTTCCCCTTGGCGTGCGCGGGCTCGTCGTGATGCGCCGGGTTCTTGGAGAGCCTCGGGTCGGCCAGCGCCTGCTTGGCGTCCCCGTACCGCGTGACCAGCCAGGCCTCCACCCCGCTGGGCAGCCGGGTCCGCCGCACGGGCTCGTGCTCCCGCAGCCAGGCGTAGGCGGGGTAGGGATCGGCGGCGAACTCCCAGGTGAAGAGGTCGGGGGCGGGATCGGGGGCGGGGGCGGTCACTTCTCCACTCCCTCCGTGGCCCGCACCGCGTCCCGGTAGGCCCGGGCCACCGCCCGCAGCGCGGCCTCCGGGTCGACGCCTTCGGCCTCGGCGCGGGCCGCCAGCGCGAGCAGCTCGTACCCGATGCCCGGTGCCTGCGGCAGCGGCACGTCGAGACCGGCCGTCCGCACCCGAGAGGTCAGCTTCGCCGCCAGGGCGAGACCCGGCTGGGCGAGGGGTATCCCGTCGGTCACGGACGCGCGCTGCTTCTCCACCGCCTTCGTGCGCAGCCAGTGCTCCTTGACCTCCTCCGGCGTCGACGCGGTCTCGTCGCCGAAGACGTGCGGGTGGCGGTGGATGAGCTTGGCGACGATGCCTCCCGCCACGTCGTCGATCGAGAAGGGGGCGTCCTGGTCCTCCTCCGCGATCCGGGCGTGGAAGACGACCTGGAGGAGCACGTCGCCCAGTTCCTCGCGCAGTTCGTCGCGGTCGCCCTCCTCGATCGCCTCGACGAGCTCGTACGCCTCCTCGATGCCGTACTTCGCCAGGCCCTGGTGGGTCTGCCGGGACGACCAGGGGCACTCCTCGCGGATCCGGTCCATGACCTGCACGAGGTCGAGGAGGCGGGCGCCGGGCAGGTCGTAGGAGGCGGGGAGCAGCTCCAGCTCGGGCATCAGGACCCGGCCGGAACCCGCCAGGCGGGCCAGGCCGTCGGTGAGGGCGGACTCGCCCTCGCCCGTCGCCACGACCACCACGGTCCGGCCGCCGGCACAGGCGTCGACCAGCTCCTCGGCGGTGGGGGCGGCCTCGTCCACGGCGGTCCCGGCCTCCCGCAGATACGGCAGCTGGGGATGCGCGCCGTCCGCGCACAGCACCCGGTCCGCCGTCCGCAGCGCCTGCCAGGCGGGCCAGGACAGCAGGCCGGGGGCGACCCGGTGGCTGGTGGTGAGCAGGACGACCCGGCCGGCGTCGGGGGCCGCCTGCACGGGCGTGGGGGCGGGCGCGGGGGCGGGAGAGGGGTCCGGGGTGGTGGGTTCGGGCCTGGTGGTGTTCACGCTCCGAACGTAACGCACCGCCGCCGCCCACCTCGCGGTTTGTCCACAGGGTGGGGGCGATCAAGTGATCGTATGACCGCGCTGGAGGTGAGCGCCTCCGGCTACCCCCGGCTGCCTCCCGGGTACCACCCCGGCGGCCTTCCCTACGCCGACACCTGCGTCCCGGCCGACGTGACCTCCCGTACCCACGGCGTCTTGGCGTCCACCCGGCTGCTCTTCTGGACGTCCCAGGCGCCGTAGCGCGGGTTGAGGTCGACGTGGAGCTCCTTGGACGCGCCGGCCAGGGCCTTCCAGAAGGCTGGCTGCGAGGTGTCGGTGCCGAGCGCCTCGGCGAGCTTCTTGGCCTCCACCTGGAAGCGGAGGTTGTCGTCGAGCCGACCGGGAGCGATGCCGTACTTCTGCAGCCAGGCCGTCTGCAGGGCCGCGGAGCCGCCGGCCTGCTGTTCGAGGCCGGAGCGCATCTGCTCGACCTCCGCACGGGAGACGCTGACGCCGGCGTCCTGGGCGGCCCGGTGCAGCACCCGGTCGAGCACCATGTTGTACAGGGTGTCCCGGGTGAGGCTGCTGGTGGAGGCGAGGACCTGCTGGTACTGCGTCTCGTCCGGCACCGCGGCGCGCTGCGCCCGGCGCACCTCGTTCACGCGGTTCTCCAGCTGCGAGACGGTGATCCGCTGGCCGCCCACGACGGCCGCCGCGCCCGGATGCGCGTCGCTTCCGCAGGCGGTCAGGAAGGGGGCCGCGGCGGCGATCGCGGCGGAGAGGAGGAGCGCGGTGCGACGGCGGCGGTGCAAGGGGGACCTCCCGAGGAGATTGTGCGACGGTGCACAAAGTCTTGCGGTGATCGATGGTAGGCAGTGGGCAGGCTCTGGCCAACCCATTCGACCAACGATTCACCCGCGCGTCCGGCACCGCCGCACCACCCTCCGCAAGGGTTTGCGGCACGGATCCCGTGCGGATCCCGTACGGACCCGGCTCAGCCCGTGATCGCCACCGGGGCGTCCCACGCGTCGCGGTCCACGGTGATCGTGTAACCGCCGCGCGTCTCCTTGCTGTTCACCATGTACTGGTGGGCCCGGCTGTGCCCGGTGTACTGGGTCGAGCCGAACGGCCAGTCCGCGGTCGTGGTGTTCTGCTTGTCCCACAGCGCGTACCAGAGGTTGCCCGGCAGGTCCGTCTTGTCCGTGGCGTTCGCGATCGCCTTGGCGCTGGAGCTGGTGAAGCCGTAGTACCCGGCGCGGTACGTCTTCGCCCGCAGCTCCTTGTCGAAGGCGCGGACATAGGTCAGCACGGCGTTGTTGCACGACGTGTTCGTCGTGTCGTACGCCTCCATGTCGAGGTAGATCGGGCTGCCGGCCTTCATGCCGAGCGCGGCGGCCTTGGAGACGGCGTCGTCCGCCTCGGACTTGCCGACGGAGGCCGCGGTGGAGGCGCTGATCTTCACCGAGCCGCCGGATCCGCAGGACGGCTGGGCGCCGACGTAGAGCGGGATGAGCTTCCAGCCCATCGCGGAGACCGACTTGACCCAGGAGGCGGTGAGGTTGGGCTGGGCGCAGCCGCGGTTCTTGCCGCCTATGTAGACGGCGGCGGCACCGTAGAAGCCGGTGTTCCAGGCCTTCATCACGGTGGCGGAGGGCGCGGCGCAGGTGTCGAAGGCGCGGCCGGTGAACGTCTTCTGGGCGGGCCAGGTGGTGGCCGCCATGGAGGTCTGCGCGGCGATCCCGGCCCCGGCGACCACGGCGGCACCCGCGACACCCCAGGTGATGTATCTGCGCTTCTTGGACTGCCGATGGCTGGACATGCCGGAACCCCACCCCTGTGTCTCTGCTGTACGACAAGCTGTGCGAAAAGTCGTGCGAAAAGCAGGTGCAGTATGCACTGTGCGGGAGCTAGCCGCGCATCTGCCCCAGCCACTGCAACGTCCGCCGTACCTCGCCGGCCAGCGGATGGCCGGGCCCGTGCAGCCGTTCCACGTCGAACAGCAGCCGGGTGAACGTGTCGTGGGCGGCCGAGCGGTCGCCGAGCGCGAGCAGCAGATGCCCGATCCGGCGGCGCACGTCGTGCGCGAGCTGCGGGTCGCCGGCCACGTACTGGTTCTCGTAGTAGGGCAGCAGCGCGCGGTACTCCGCGAGCGCCGCCGCCGGTTCGCCGAGCTGTTCCAGGCACTGGGCGGTCTCGTAGCGGAAGCGCAGGGCCTGCGGGTCGGCCTGGCCCGCCTCGGCGGCGCGTTCGTCGGCGAGCCGGCGCAGTTCGGGCAGCGCGCGCCGGTACTGCCCGTCGTCCATCAGCGTGGCCGCGTACTGCTTGCGCAGGGTGCGCACGACCGTGGAACGCTCGCCGTGCTGGTCGGCGGCGACGGGCAGGATCGCGCCCAGGATGTCCACGGCCTGGGTGATGCGTCCCTCGTCGAGCAGCCGCTTGACCTCGTCGACGGCGGCGGCCACGTCCGGCCGGTCCGGTACGGCGGCCACGGGGGCGGCGGGCTGGGGTGCGGGCGTCCTGGCCCGGTCCGGCCAAGGGGCGTGCGGGCGCAGGAAGGGGCGCGTGGGGTCCAGGGGCGCCCCGGACGGCATCCCGCGCGCGGGCAGGAGCGACGCCAGGTTCTCGTAGACCTCCTGCGCGGACGCCGGGCGGTGCTGCGGGTCCTTGGCGAGCAGCCGCAGCACGAGGCTCTCCAGCGGCTCCGGGACCTCGGGGCGGCTCCGGCGCACGGGCAGCGGCGGCTCGTACAGATGCCGGTGCAGCACGCCGAGCGCCGTGGAACCCGCGAACGGCACCTCCCCGCTGAGCAGTTCGTGCAGCAGCACGCCGAGCGCGTACAGGTCGGTGTACGGGCCGACCGCGCCGCCCATCGCCTGCTCGGGCGCCATGTAGGCGGGCGAGCCGATCGGGGAGCCGGTGTGGGTGAGACGGGTGGTGTCCGTGTCCATGACGGAGGCCACGCCCAGGTCGAGGACGGTGACCGTGCCGTCCTGCTTCACCATCACGTTGCGCGGCTTGAGGTCGCGGTGGACGATCGGCACGGCGTGCACGGCGCTCAGCACGGCGCACAGTTGCGCGGCCACCGCCACCGCCCACTGCCACGGGTACGGGTCGTGCTCGGCCAGGTGGTCGGAGAGGTCGGCGCCGTCCACGTACTGCATGACGAGGAAGAGCTCCTCGCCCTCGCTGCCCGCGTCGTGCACGGTGACCAGGCCGGGATGGTCGACCTGCGCGGTCACCCGGCACTCCCGCAGGAACCGGCGGCGCAGCTCCTCCGCCTCCGCGCCGGCCACCTTGTCGGGCCGCAGCAGCTTCACCGCCACCCGCCGGTCGAGCCGTTGGTCGTAGGCCGTCCACACCTGGCCCATGCCGCCCTGTCCGATGAGCGTGGACAGCTCGTAGCGGCCGGCGACGACGCGTCCTGTCGCCACGGTCACCGTCCGCCCTCGTGGTCGCCCTCGCGGTGCCCGTCGTGCTTGCGCAGGTAGTCGCTGAGCTCGTCGAGTTCGGCGCGCACCTGGTCGATCCGGACGGGCGCCGGGCGCTGCGGCGGCGCGGGTATCGGGGGCTGCGGGGGCACCGGTGCCGGCGGCTGCATGGCCTGCGGGGCCGTCCCCGTGGCGTACGACGAGGCGGCGGGCGGGTAACCGTACGCCGGCGCCTGCGCCTGGCTTTGCGCCGCGTACGCCTCGCGCTGCCGCTGGAAGTGGCGTACGTCCGCCACGAGGTAGTAGACGACGCCGAGCAGGAGCGTGCCGAACAGCAGGGTGATCCCCACGTAGCCGCCGGCGGTGTTCACCTCGTCGCCGGGTTCGGTGCCCAGCAGCACGATGCTGAGGACGTCGGCCGCCGCCACCGCCACCAGCAGCCCGAAATCCACCGACCTGCGGGTCACGACGGCCAGCCGCAGCAGCATCGCCCAGGCCAGGAAGCCGGCGCTGCACACCGCCATCGTCACGAACACCACACGCAGCAGGACCAGTACCGCGTCGTGCGGCGGCCGTTGCACCGGCTGCGCATGGCCCTGGCCTTGCATGGTCGCTCCTGGGTGCCTGGTGCCTGAAAAAGGGCGTACGTGCCCGCCCGTCGCCGTCCGCCCGCGGACGACACCGGTCGTGCGATGGTCGGACCGAGCATATGGCCCGGCACGGACAACCGGTTCGGGTTGTACCGAACCGTTGTCGGACCGACCGCCCACACGGACCGGACACAGGACTCCGACAGGCCGACCGGGTCTCCGGCGGGCCGACCGGGTCTCCGGCAGGCCGGTCAGGGTTCCGGCCGGCCGGTCGCGGCTCAGTCGGGCGTGACGGTCCCGTCGGTCAGGCCGTCGTACATCCCGCGCACGAGGTGCTCCCCGAGCCGGCTCGCCCGGCGCAGCGTCCGCTCGAACTCGTCGAGCGCGCGGAACCGCGCGCCGTAGCGCCGCTGTTCCGTGAGCGGGAGCCTGGGCAGTTGCAGCCGGCGCACGTCCAGCCGGGTCGCCGTGGAGGCATAGCTGCTGGCCTGCCGGTTGTTGGCGGTGCCGCGCAGGAAGCCGGCGAGGAACCACGGGTCGAGGGCCGCGGGATCGGGGCGCAGCAGTACGAGGTTGCGCCCCAGGGCGGCGCCCGCCGTCGCCTCGTCGATCACCCGCGCCACCGCGCCCCCGCCGAGGACCGGTACGACGACGTCGCCCGGCTCGGTCAGCACGGCCTCCTCCTCGCTCTCGGGAAGAGTGCCCGAGGGCGCCCCCGCCGCGAGGACGTCGTGGTCGGTGAGCACGGGCACGCGCGCGTGGCCGCCGTTCCCGCCGGTGCGCAGCACCAGCGCGCCGCCGCGGGCGAGTTCGCCGACGGTGGTGAGCGGCCACCGCGCGGGCGGCGCCTGGACGGCCGGGGGCGGGGTGAGGCCGACGGTCAGGCGCAGGGTCTCACCGAGCCGTTCGCGGACCGCCGTGAGCTCTTCCGCGCCGTCGGCCGCGGCGGCCGGGGGCAGGTGGCGGGCGGGGGCGAGGTCCACGTCGTCGTCGAGGAGTTCGATGACCGGCACCGACCGGGCAAGACCCGGCCGTTCCAGCGGTCCCCCGTCGCGTTCGAAGGCACGCCAGGCGTCCAGGACGCCGTCGCGTACCGCCGTCCAGTCCGGACCGCCGCGCCCCTCCCCGGCGAACCTCCCGGTGTCCACGAGCAGCACCTCGGGCGTGGCCGGCGTCCGGTCGGGCCGGCGCAGCACCCACAGGTGCAGCGGGATGCTGTACGGCGGCGCCGCCCCGGCCGGCAGCGCGACCAGCGCCCGGAGCGCGCCGCGGCGCAGCAGGTCGGCGCGGATCCGGCGCCCGGAACGGCGGGACGCGACGGCCGGCGGCATCAGCAGGACCGCGGTGCCGCCGTCGGCGAGCCGGGCCAGGGCGTGCTGCACCCAGGCCAGTTCGGACTCGGTGCGCGCGGGGAAGCCGTACTCCCAGCGCGCGTCGTACGCCAGCTCGTCGTGGCCCCAGTTGCGCTCGTTGAACGGCGGGTGGCAGAGCACCGCGTCGGCGCGCAGCTCCGGGTAGGCGTCGGCGCGCAGGGTGTCGCCGGCCGCGCCGTGCACCCCGGCCCGGGAGTGCAGCGCGAGCCGCAGCGCGGTCAGCGCGGCGAGATCGGGGGCGCTGTCCTGGGCGTACAGCTCCTGGCCGGGGCGGACGTCGACGGCCCGCAGCAGGGCGCCGGTTCCGCAGGCCGGGTCCAGCACGGTGCGGGCGGGGCCGGCCAGGTCGGCCATGAGACCGGCGAGTTCGGACGGGGTGAGCGTGTACTGGCGGGGGTTGGCGTCCAGATGCCGGCCCAGCAGGAACTCGAAGGCCTGCCGGGCCCCGACCTCGGCGGCCAGTTCGGCGGCGCCGCGCAGGAGGGGGGCGGAGGGGAGGAGCTGGGGGCCGGTGGGGGTGGGGACGGCGGGAGCGGCCGGTGAGGCGGGTGAGGTGGCCGGGACGGGCGAGGTGGGCGAGGCGGGCAAGGCGGGGACGAAGGAGGCGGCGGCTGGGGAGGCAGCGGGGTGTGCGGTGTTCACACCTTCCGCACTGCCGGACCGGTTCACACCTGCCGTGCCGCCTGACCTGTTCACAGCCTCGGCGGCATCCGGGGCCCGGCCGCTGTGAACCGTGGGCTCCACCGCGCCGCCGAGGCGCGCGGTCAACACCTCGTCCAGCGCGGCCGGCAGCATCGCGGCCAGGCGCTCGTCCGAGCCGGCGCTCACGTGCAGCCAGACGGTGGGGCGCTCGTGGATCAGCAGCAGCGCACAGCCGGCGTGCACCAGCGCCGTCAACGCGCCGTCGGGGTGCCCGGCGAGCTGCTGCCAGACCCGTTCGCGCAGCGGCACCTCGGCAAGTTTGCCCTGCTTGCGCAGCCAGGACTCGACCTCGGCGAGCGCGAAGGACGGGCTGGTCTCGGTGCCGCCGACCGGCTTGGGGAAGTCGGCGTGCCGACGCCGCCAGTTGCTGACGGCGGCGCGGCCCACCCCGGCGAGCCGTGCGATGCCGGCCGCGGTCACCTCTGTGGCGTTGTCCTGCACGCGGCCTCGCTCCCCTTGTCCCATGTGTGCACCGAGCATACCGATGCGCACAAGATCCCCCCTTTCACGGACGTGTACACCTCGCCTTACATAGTTCATGTTGACTCGGTTCACAGTCTCTGCTGTTATTGACCCACCGCATTGACCCACCGCTCCACCAACTCCCCGAAGGACTCCCGATGCGCCTCCCGTCCCGCGCCGTGATGCTGATAGCCGCCGCGGCCCTCCCGCTGGCCCTGACCGCCTGCTCCACCGGATCCACCGGCTCCGGCTCCGGCTCCGGCTCCGGTACCGGCACGAGCGCCCAGCCGGCCAAGGCGAAGGACCCCGACTCCGGCCTGTTCACGGGCACCCGGCTGAAGCAGGCACTGGCGCCCTCCTCGGCCTTCCCGGCCGGGCTGGCCCTGGAGTCCGACGGCTCCGCGGACAGCGGCGGCCAGTTCCTCTCCCCGGCCGGCCCGAAGGCGGGGAAGCCGGACTGCACCAGACTGGAGAGCACGTCCTGGATCCAGGTGTCCGGCTACAAGGGCGGGGTGTCGTTCGCGCAGAACGGCTACGCGAACAAGACCGAGGAAGTGGACCAGGAGATCGACGCCTTCCAGGGCACCACCGCGACGGCGGTGATGAAGGCGCTGCGGACCGTGGCCGCCGAGTGCGCCACGTTCACGGACACCGACGCGCACGCCAAGGTGAAGCTCACCGGCGGCGCGACGGCCGGACTCGGCGACGAGGCCTACACGATGACACTGACGAGCGGCTACTGGGAGAACGGCACCACGCTGATCGCGGCCCGCTCCGGCGGCTCGGTGGTCACCGTGCTGTCCACGGCGGGCGGCGACAACGGCGCCGCGTCCGCGAAGAAGGTGACGACGACGATCCTGTCGGCACTGCGGAAGTAGCCGGACCGGCAGGACAACCCGCGCCCGCGCGCGTGCCCGCGCCAGCGCCCATGCCGTGCCCGGCCGGCGTCCCGCCATCGCCCTCCGCCGCGCGGCCACCCCCTCCCGGGGCGGCACACGCGGCGGGGACGGGCCGGTTCAGCGCGCCTTGAAGCGGCTCGGGGCCTTGGTCGGGTTGCCGCCCGAGGGGAGTTTCTGCCCCGGGCAGCCCGCCAGCACCTTCTTCATCGCGGCCTTCTCGGCAGCGGTGGTCCACAGGCCGTACTTCTTCTTCACGGCGACCTGCGCGGCGACGTAGGTGCAGCGGTAGGACTTGTCGGGCGGCAGCCAGGTGGCGGTGTCGCCGTCGCCCTTGCCGCGGTTGGCGCTCGCGTCGACGGCCAGCAGGTTCAACGGGTCGTTGGCGAGGGCTATCCGCTTGCTGGCGTCCCAGTACTTGGCGCCCGTCTGCCAGGCGTCGGAGAGCGCGACGAGGTGGTCGATGTCGACCAGACTGCGGCCCCGCCGGTAGGTGACCTCCTTGCCGGAGTAGGGGTCCGGCTCCAGCACCCCGTAGGAGACCTTGCAGTCGCCGCCGGTGTACTTCACGTCCTTCAGGTCGCGCTTGAGTATGTCGTCCCGGGTGTCGCAGGAGTTGGAGTCGGTGTCCGCCCAGGCGGAGCCGAACTTCTCCCGGGAGTAACCGGTCTTCGGCGCCCGCCCCTTGACGGTCAGCGAGTCGGCCGCCGTCAGGGCTGCCCCGCCACCTCCCGTGCCACCCGGGGCTCCCGAACTCCCCTTGTCCTGAAGGTCCTTGCAGCCGGCCACGGCGAAGACCATGACGACGGCCACGACCGCCCCGCCCCTAAGACGCGCCACGTGCGCCCCCTCTTCCTTACCCAGGTCCGCCTCCGCACGGGCGGATTTCCGCTGGTCCCACGGTAACTGCCGCACGGTTCGCCCCAGACGGGGCGCAGAACGACACATACCCGCAACTCGCCTTGGTCGGCAGCCGGGTGACGGCCGGGACGAAGCTCGGACCGTACGCCTTCGCGCCCGCTCACTCCCCGCGGCGAACGAATGCCCCCGATGACGCGCCGCACACCTTGCCGTGCGCGCGGGCCTTCGGGGGCATTCGGGAGGGACTCGACCGTGCTGCCGGTGTCAGGGGCCGACGAGCCCGGTCACGAGCCCGCTGACGATCACGGTCGCCAGACCAGTCACCAGCCCAGTCACGACCCCGGTCACGAGCCCAGGATCGAGGCGAGGAACTCCCCGACCCAGCTCAGCAGTTCCCGCCCGACGAGCGGCTTGCCGCCCACCTTCGCGGTCTTGGGGCGGGGCACCAGCAGCTGGTGGACGGCCGGCTTGATGACGGTCCCCGGGTAGAGACGCTTGACGCGCAGCTCCTGCGACTCGCGCAACTCCACCGGCGCGAACCGGATGTTGGTGCCCTGGAGGACGATCTCGCCGACCCCGCACGCGCGCGCGAGCATCCGCAGCCCGGCGACGAGCAGCAGGTTCTCCACCGGCTCGGGCAGCTTGCCGTAGCGGTCGGTGAGTTCCTCGCGGACCGCCCTGATGTCGTCCTCGGAGTTGGCGGAGGCGATGGAACGGTAGGCCTGGAGGCGCAGCCGCTCGCCGGGCGCGTAGTCGTGCGGGACGTGCGCGTCGACGGGCAGCTCGATCTTCACCTCCAGCGGCGGCTCCTCCCATCCTCCCGCCGAGGGCTCCCCTGCCTCCAGCTGCCGCCGGTAGTCCGCGACGGCCTCGCCGACCATGCGGACGTACAGGTCGAAGCCGACGCCCGCGATGTGCCCGGACTGCTCGCCGCCGAGCAGGTTGCCCGCGCCGCGGATCTCCAGGTCCTTCATCGCCACGTACATGCCCGCGCCCATCTCGGTGTGCTGGGCGATGGTGGCGAGCCGTTCGTGCGCGGTCTCGGTGAGCGGCTTCTCCGGCGGGTACAGGAAGTACGCGTACCCGCGCTCACGGCCACGGCCGACCCGGCCGCGCAGCTGGTGCAGCTGGGACAGACCGAAGGTGTCGCCGCGCTCCACGATGAGGGTGTTGGCGTTGGAGATGTCGATGCCGGACTCGACGATCGTGGTCGAGACGAGGACGTCGAACTTCTTCTCCCAGAAGTCGACGACGACCTGCTCCAGGGCCGATTCCGACATCTGGCCGTGGGCGGTCGCGATGCGGGCCTCGGGAACGATCTCGCGGAGTCTGGCCGCCGCCCGGTCGATCGACTCGACCCGGTTGTGGATGTAGAAGACCTGGCCCTCGCGCAGCAGTTCGCGGCGGATGGCGGCGCCGATCTGCTTCTCCTCGTACGGCCCGACGAAGGTGAGCACCGGGTGCCGCTCCTCCGGGGGCGTGGTGATGGTCGACATCTCGCGGATGCCGGTCACCGCCATCTCCAGGGTGCGCGGGATCGGGGTCGCCGACATCGTCAGCACGTCGACGTTGGCCCGCAGCTTCTTCAGCTGCTCCTTGTGCTCGACACCGAAGCGCTGCTCCTCGTCGACGATGACCAGGCCGAGGTCCTTGAACTTGGTCTCGGAGGAGAACAGCCGGTGGGTGCCGATGACGACGTCGACGGCGCCCTCGCGCAGGCCCTCCAGGGTCCCCTTGGCCTCGGTGTCGGTCTGGAACCGGGAGAGCGCCTTCACGCTCACCGGGAACTGCGAGTACCGCTCGGAGAACGTGCCGAAGTGCTGCTGCACCAGCAGCGTGGTGGGCACGAGAACGGCGACCTGCTTGCCGTCCTGGACCGCCTTGAAGGCGGCCCGCACCGCGATCTCGGTCTTGCCGTAGCCGACGTCGCCGCAGATCAGACGGTCCATCGGGACCGACTTCTCCATGTCGTCCTTGACCTCGGCGATGGTGGTCAGCTGATCGGGGGTCTCCGCGTACGGGAAGGCGTCCTCCAGCTCGCGCTGCCAGGGTGTGTCCCCGCCGAAGGCGTGCCCGGGGGCGGCCATGCGCGCGCTGTAGAGCTTGATCAGGTCGGCGGCGATCTCCTTGACGGCCTTCTTGGCGCGCGCCTTGGTCTTCGTCCAGTCCGCGCCGCCGAGGCGGTGCAGGGTGGGGGCCTCGCCGCCGACGTACTTGGTGATCTGCTCCAGCTGGTCGGTCGGGATGTACAGCCGGTCGCCGGGCTGGCCGCGCTTGGCGGGGGCGTACTCGACGACCAGGTACTCGCGGGTGGCGCCCTGCACGGTGCGCTGGACCATCTCGATGTAGCGGCCGACGCCGTGCTGCTCGTGGACGATGTAGTCGCCGGACTCCAGGGTGAGCGGGTCGATGGTCTTGCGGCGGCGGGCCGGCATCCGCGCGCCGTCCTTGCCGGCCGCCTTCTGGCCGGACAGGTCGGTCTCGGTGAGGACGGCGAGCCGGAGCGCCGGGTCCACGAAGCCGTAGTCGATGGAGCCGCACGAGACGTGCACGACCGAGGGGCCCAGTTCGGCCAGGTCGATGTCGAGGCGGGCCGCGATGCCCTCGCCGCCGAGCACCTCGACGGTGCGGGAGGCGGTGCCGTGGCCCTCGGTGACGTACACCGTGCGCCAGCCGTCGGCCAGCCAGCCCTTGGTGTCGGCGAGGGCCTTGGCGGTGTCGCCGCGGTAGGTCTCGGTGGCGTGCATGCCGAGCTTGAGGGTGTCGGCGGACAGCTCCTCGTCGGCGGCGAACGGCGACACCGACCACCACATCATGTCCAGCTCGCGCGCGCGGTCGCGGACGTCCGCGATGGACCACAGGGAGGCCGCGCCGACGTCGATGGGCGCCTCGCCGCCGCCCGCGGTGGCCGCCCAGGACGCCTGGAGGAACTCCTGGCTGGTCGCCACCAGGTCGGCGGCGCGCGTGCGCACCCGCTCCGGGTCGCAGACGACGGCCATCGCGCCCTTGGGCAGCACGTCGAGGAGCAGTTCCATGTCGTCGACGAGAACCGGGGCGAGGGACTCCATGCCCTCGACCGCGATCCCCTCGGCGATCTTGTTCAGCAGTTCGCCCAGCTCGGGGTGTTCCTCGGCGAGGGCCCGCGCGCGTGCCCGGACGTCGTCGGTGAGCAGCAGCTCGCGGCAGGGCGGTGCCCACAGGCCGTGCTCGGCGACCTCCAGGGAGCGCTGGTCGGCGACCTTGAAGTAGCGGATCTCCTCGACGTCGTCACCCCAGAACTCGACCCGCAGGGGGTGTTCCTCGGTGGGCGGGAAGACATCCAGGATGCCGCCGCGGACGGCGAACTCACCGCGCTTCTCGACGAGCTCCACGCGCGCGTAGGCAGCCGCCGCGAGGGCTTCCACCACCTCGTTCAGGTCGGCGCTCTGCCCGGTGCGCAGCGCCACGGGCTCCAGGTCGCCGAGGCCCTTGACCTGGGGCTGGAGCACGGACCGTACGGGGGCGACGACGACGGAGACCGGGCCGGTCTCGGGGTCGTCGGAGCGGGGGTGGGCGAGGCGGCGCAGGACGGCGAGGCGGCGGCCGACGGTGTCGCTGCGGGGGCTGAGCCGCTCGTGCGGGAGCGTCTCCCAGGAGGGGTACTCCGCGACGCCCTCGGCGGGCAGCAGGGTGCGCAGCGCCGACGCCAGGTCCTCGGCCTCGCGGCCGGTGGCGGTGACGGCGAGGACGGGGCGGCCGGCCTCGCGGGCCAGGGCGGCGACCGCGAGGGGGCGGGCCGCGGGCGGGCCGACCAGGTCGACGTGCATGCGGTTGCCGTCCGCAGCCGCCTTGATCGCTTCCGCGAGGGCGGGGTCCTTGACGACGGCGTCGAGCAGACCGTGCAGGCTCATCGAGAACTCCTAGCGTGGAAACCCCCGGCTTCAGGCGGGGAAGGAAACGCATACCGGTCACGGAGGTGCGCAGTGGCAGAGCGCGCTCCGCAGACCACAAAGCCCCATCCGCTAACACGGAATCCGATAGATTGTGAGCCATGACGCAGCAGGTCAAGCGGGCTTTCAAGTACCGCTTTTACCCCACGGACGAGCAGGCGGCCGAGCTGTCGCGCACGTTCGGCTGCGTCCGCCTCGTCTACAACAAGGCGCTGGAGGAGCGCACCCGGGCCTGGTACGCCGAGCAGCGCCGCGTCTCCTACGTGCAGTCCTCCGCCGCGCTCACGGAGTGGAAGAAGACCGATGAACTGGCCTTCCTGACAGAGGTGTCCTCCGTCCCGCTCCAACAGGCGCTCCGGCATCTTCAGACGGCGTTCGGGAACTTCTTCGCCAAACGCGCCAAGTACCCGCGCTTCAAGAGCCGGAAGAAGGCGAGGTCGTCGGCCGAGTACACCCGTTCCGGCTTCAAGTGGCGTGACGGGAAGCTGACCTTGGCGAAGATGGCGGAGCCTCTGGACATCCGCTGGTCGCGCCCGCTGCCCGAGGGTGCGCAGCCCACCACGGTGACGGTGTCCCGCGACAGCGCGGGGCGCTGGTTCGCATCGTTGCTGTGCGACGACCGCGTCGCCCCGGCTCCGGCCACGGCGAACGCGGTCGGTATCGACGCGGGTATCACGTCCCTGGTGACGCTGTCCACCGGGGAGAAGATCGCCAACCCGAAGCACGAACGCCGCGACCGCACCCGCCTGGCGAAGACGCAACGGGAGCTGTCCCGGAAGGCAAAGGGCTCGGCGAATCGGGAGAAGGCCCGCCGCAACGCAGCCCGCGTCCACGCACGGATCTCCGACCGGCGCCGGGACTTCCTGCACAAACTGTCGACTCGACTCGTCCGCGAGAACCAAACGGTCGTGATCGAGGACCTCACCGTCCGGAACCTGCTGAAGAACGGCAAGCTCGCACGCGCCGTCTCGGACGCGGCATGGACGGAACTTCGCTCCATGCTGGAGTACAAATGCGCGTGGTACGGGCGCGAACTCGTCGTGATCGACCGCTTCTTCCCCAGCAGCAAGCTGTGCGGAAACTGCGGCAAAGTCCGCGAGAAGCTGCCGCTGACCGTCCGCGAGTGGACGTGCGACCGCTGCGGCACCGTACATGATCGCGACGCGAACGCGGCACGCAACATCCTGGCCGCCGGGCTGGCGGCGTCTGCCTGTGGAGACGGTGTAAGACCTCAACGGGAGTCCTCCCGGACGGGGCGGTCGTCGGTGAAGCAGGAAACCCAGCGGGCGACCGCTGGAATCCCCCGCCACTAGCGGGGGACGGAGTCAATCAGGGCGGCTTTCGTTTCCTCTTCTCCGGCACTTCCGGCACTGCCCCTCAGGCCGGCTGTGGCGTGTACGTAATGACGTGCGGGTGACGGCCTGCCGTGGCTGGGCAACACGAAGTACCCGGTGCGGGCTGCGACCGGGGGGCCTCCAGCCTACGACGACGCGTCGGCGTGTGCCGCCGCGGCTGTGGATAACCTCCGTCGCCCTGTGAGGTGCGCTGCGTCGACTCGGTGAGTCGAAAAGCGGACCTCGAAACGCAAATACTCGCTCACCGCCAGACTCGGGGTGCCGTTACCGAGCGGCAAACCGGGTTTTCACGTTTCTGGACGGCCGGTCCGGTTTGATGCGTGTGCTGGCCGTCCGGCGCAACGGTTTCTCGTACCGGCGGCGGCACGTCCTGCATTGAGCTCGGAAGAGCGTGACGGCTGGCCCCACCTGTTCACTCGGCTCGGCCGGGTGCTCCGCGTTCTGCATCTTCGCGACGGGCTGCGGGGGGGGGGGCAGGTGCAGGAGCGGCTGCCCCAGGCGCAGGCAGTGTCAACCGCGGTCAGGCACTTGAGCTGGACGGCGAAGCCCAACCTGGTGGCGCCGGTCTCGTTCCGCAGTCGGCCCGCCGCGTCACTCTTCAGGTTGACCAGTCGCTGTCGGGGCGCGCAAGCAACCGTGCATTGTTGTACGCCATCGCAGTGGTGAGGACGGTGTGGCCCCGGTCCCCCCTGCCGGGAGACCACCAGGGCAAGGTCCACCACGCCGGCGTCGAGGAGGGAGAGCACCCGGAAGGCGGGACACAACGCGTCCGGCGCCGAGCAGCCCCCGTGGCTGTTCGGCGCCGGACGTCCCCCGCAACCCCCGTGTGCGGTGGTCTCCCGGGCGGTCGCGGTCAGTCGGTCGCGATCGCGTTCAGGACGTTCATGCGGCCCGCGCGGAACGCCGGGACCAGGGCGGCGAACAGGCCCACGAAGGCGGAGCCGACGAAGACCCCGATGATCGTCGGCCACGGGATCTCCAGGACCTTCAGGCCCTGCAGGGCGAGCAGCTTCTGGGCGGTGGCGCCCCAGCCCATGCCGAGGCCGAGGCCCAGCAGGGCGCCGAAGAGGGCGATCACCACGGACTCCATGCGGATCATGCGGCGCAGCTGGCGGCGGGAGAGGCCGATGGCCCGCATCAGGCCGATCTCCCGGGTGCGCTCGACCACCGACAGGGCCAGGGTGTTCACGACTCCGAGGACCGCGACGATGATCGCGAGGGCGAGCAGGCCGTAGATCAGGTTCAGCAGCTGGCCGATCTGGTCCTTGAGGGCCTTCTTGTAGTCGGTCTGGTCGCGCACGGTGTACTGCGGGTAGTCGTGCAGTGCGGACTTGAGCGCCGTGTACGCGGCGTCCTGCTGCCCGTCCCTCGCGGTGGCGAAGACCAGGTCGTCGAGCGGCATCTTGGCGGCCGGCACGTACTTGGCGAGCGTGGTGATGTTGGTGTACTTGGAGCCGGCGTCGATCAGGCCGTCGCTGCTGGTGATCGCCCGGACCGTGAGGTGGGCGGTGCGCCCGTCCTTGAAGCTGACGGTGATCTTCGAGCCGAGGTGGATGCCGTGCGCCGTGGCGAACTTGTCGTACACGGACATCGAGTCGGGCAGGTAGGCGTCCTTGAGGTCGCCGGCGACGGTCTTGGTGCGCAGGTCGGTCGCGTACGTCGGGTCGGCCGCCGTGATGTCGGTGTCCTTGAGCGTCTTGCCGTCGGGCGTGGTGTAGTCGGCCGTGGTGGTGCGGTACTCGGTGACCCGTGCGAGTCCGGGGACGTCCTTGACGGCCTTGACCGCCTGCGGGGTGATCCGCTGGCCGCTGTCGGACTGGATGATGAAGTCGGTGCCGACGGTCTTGTCGAGCTGGTCGGACGCGGAGGCGACCATGGAGGAGCCGACCACCGAGAGGCAGGCGACCAGCGCCAGTCCGATCATCAGGGCGGCGCCGGTGGCGCCGGTGCGGCGCGGGTTGCGCAGCGCGTTGCGCTCGGCCATGCGCCCGACCGGCCCGAACATCCGCAGCAGGACGGCGCCCAGGACCCGTACGACACCGCCCGCGAGCAGCGGGCCGATGACGACGAACCCGAGGAGCGAGAGGACGATGCCGAGGCCGAGCCAGGCCGAGCCCTGCGTGGCCTTCGAGCTGCCCGAGGCCAGGTAGAGGCTGTAGCCGCCGGCGCCGGTCAGCACGAGGCCGACCAGGGCGCGTATGCGGCCCGCCCGGGCGTCGGCGGGGGCGCCCGCGTCGCGCAGCGCGGCCATCGGGGAGACCTTGCCGGCGCGGCGCGCGGGGAGGTAGGCGGCGAGGACGGTGACGACGACGCCGAGGATCAGGCCGAGCACCGGAGTGGTCCAGGCGACCGTCAGGTCACTGGTCGACAGGTGCATGCCCATGGAGCCCATCAGCTTCATCAGGCCGACCGCGATGCCGACGCCCGCGCCGACGCCGAGGACCGAGCCGACCGTGCCGAGCAGCAGGGCCTCGACGAGCACGGACCGGTTGACCTGGCGGCGACTGGAGCCGATGGCCCGCATCAGGCCGATCTCCCGGGTGCGCTGGGCGACCAGCATGGAGAAGGTGTTGATGATCAGGAAGATGCCGACCAGGAAGGCGATCCCGGCGAAGCCGAGCATCGCGTACTTCATGACGCCCAGGAAGCTCTCGACGTCCTTCTGGTTGGCGTCGGCGGTCTCCTTGGCGGTCTGCACCTTGTAGGCGGTGCCGAGTTCGCCGGCGACGTTCTTCTTCAGCTGCGCGTCCGTGACGCCCGGCGCGGCCGTCACGTTGACGTTGGTGAAGACGCCGGTCCGTCCGACGAGCGTCTGCTGGGCGGTCTTCGTGTCGAGGTAGAAGATCGCGGCACCGGGGTTGGTGACGGTGAAGTCGGCGATGCCGGAGATCTTCGCGGTGTGCGTGCCGACCGCGCTGATCACGCCGATCTCGTCGCCCAGCTTCAGGTGGTGCTTGTCGGCGGTGTCGGCGTCCACCATCACCTGGCCGGAGTTCCCGGGCGCCGTACCGGAGGTGATCTTCATGGTGCGGGCGTCGTTGGAGTTCCAGCTGCCGACGATGGTCGGCGCGCCGCTGGACGGCGACAGGCTGTCCTTCTTGGCGTCGACGACGGTCACGGAGGTCGAGAAGACCGTGCCCTCCGCCGCCTTGACGCCGGTCGCGGCGCGGACCTTGCCGACCACCGCGGCCGGCATGACCGGCGGCCTGCCGTTGTCGGAGGTGGTCGCCCCCGTGTCGGAGGCGCCCTTGGCGCTGACCGTCACGTCGGACGAGGTCGCCGCGAACAGCTTGTCGAACGTCGTGTTCATGGTGTCGGTGAACACGAGCGTGCCGCACACGAACGCCACCGACAGCAGGACGGCGACCGCGGACAGGGCCATCCGCCCCTTGTGCGCGAAGAAGTTGCGCATCGAGGTCTTCAGGACGGTCATGACGTACGCCCCCGCGCGTCGAAGTCCTTCATGCGGTCCAGGACGGTGTCGGCGGTCGGCTTGAACATCTCGTCGACGATCCGGCCGTCGGCGAGGTAGAGCACGCGGTCCGCGTAGGAGGCGGCGACCGGGTCGTGCGTGACCATCACGATGGTCTGGCCCAGGTCGTCGACGGAGCTGCGCAGGAAGCCGAGGACCTCGGCGCCCGCGCGGGAGTCGAGGTTTCCGGTCGGCTCGTCGCCGAAGATGATCTCGGGGCGGGCGGCCAGGGCGCGCGCCACGGCCACGCGCTGCTGCTGGCCTCCCGAGAGCTGGGTGGGGCGGTGCTTGAGCCGGTCCGCCAGCCCCACGGTGTCGACCACGCGCCGCAGCCACTCCTTGTCGGGCCTGCGCCCGGCGATGTCCATGGGGAGCGTGATGTTCTCCAGCGCGTTCAGCGTCGGCAGCAGGTTGAACGCCTGGAAGATGAACCCGATCCGGTCCCGGCGCAGCTGGGTGAGCTTCTTGTCCTTGAGGCCGGTGATCTCGGTCTCGTCCAGGTAGATCTGACCGCTCGTCACGGTGTCGAGCCCGGCGAGGCAGTGCATCAGGGTGGACTTCCCGGACCCCGAGGGGCCCATGATCGCGGTGAACTGCCCCCGCGCGATGTCCACGTCGACGTGGTCCAGGGCGACGACCCGGGTCTCCCCGGCCCCGTACGCCTTGACGACCTGCCGCGCCCGCGCGGCAACGGCCGTACGCCCTCCAGTACCCCCGTGCCTGGGAATGGTCACAGCCGATGTCACGGTATGTCTCCTAAGTCGGTCAGCAAGCGGACAGCGTGGTGCCGTGCCTTGCTGTGCGGTGGTCGGTACGACGACGAGTCTGGCGGCCGGAGGGGCCGCTCCGCGCTGGTGCGAAGCCCCGTCCTGCCCGGGGGAAAACCCCACCCCCGCCGGTTCGGTCAACCGCCCCCCGGCGGCGTAAAGCCAGGTTAAGGACGGACGGGGCACCGTCTCGTCCTCCGGCGGTACGAACCCTCCCCGAGCCGTAGTACGGAGAACCCCCTAGGGGACGTCCACCGCCGGGTGGAGTCCTTCTCGGGGTCGGCCTCCACCCACCGCCCCAGGAAGCGTCCACCCTCTCGTCGCGTGAGGGGCAAGCGGACGCCCGCTCCCGGGCGTTCCCACCAGGTGGACGCGTACTCCCACGGCGCCGGGGCGGATGGGAAGCTGTTGTGCGCGGCATAGATACATGACGGCTGCACGGGGAGGGGATCCGGCGTGGAGAACACGAAACCCGCGACACGCGCGGCGGGGCGCGAGGCCGGGACGGGCCGGCGGGGGGCCGTGGTGGCCGCCCTGATGCTCGCCATGGCGCTGGCGGCGCTCGACTCCACCGTCGTCTCCACCGCCGTACCCCAGATCGTCGGCGACCTCGGCGGCTTCTCGGTCTTCTCCTGGCTCTTCTCCGGCTACCTGCTCGCCGTCACCGTGACGCTGCCGGTGTACGGCAAGCTCTCCGACACCTTCGGCCGCAAGCCGGTGCTGGTCGCGGGCGCCGTCGTGTTCCTGCTGGGGTCGCTGCTGTGCGCGGCGGCCTGGAACATGGCCGCGCTGATCGCGTTCCGGATCGTGCAGGGCCTCGGCGGCGGGGCGTTGCAGGGCACCGTGCAGACCCTCGCGGCCGACCTGTACCCGCTGAAGGAGCGCCCGAAGATCCAGTCGAAGCTGTCCACGGTGTGGGCGGTGTCGGCGGTCGCCGGGCCGGGGCTCGGCGGGGTGCTGGCCGCGTACGCGGACTGGCGGTGGATCTTCCTGATCAACCTGCCGATCGGCGCGGCGGCGCTCTGGCTGATAGTGCGTCACCTCCACGAGCCGGTGCGCGCGCCGCGCACGCCCCCGCGGGTGGACTGGGCGGGAGCGCTGGCGGTCTTCGCCTGCGGGGGCGTGCTGCTGACGGCGCTCGTGCAGGGCGGGGTGGCGTGGGCGTGGTGGTCCGCGCCGTCGTGCGCCCTGTTCGCCGGCGGGTTCGCGCTGGTGGGGCTCGTGGTGTGGATCGAGCGCCGGGCGGCCGAGCCGATCATCCCGGGGTGGGTGTGGCGGCGCCGTACGATCGCGGCCGTCAACCTCGCGCTCGGCGCGCTCGGCCTGCTGATGGTGGCGCCGACGGTGTTCCTGCCGACGTACGCGCAGTCGGTGCTCGGGCTCGCGCCGGTGGCCGCCGGGTTCGTGCTGTCGGTGTGGACGCTGAGCTGGCCGGTCTCGGCGGCCCTCAGCCAGCACGTGTACCGGCGGATCGGCTTCCGCGACACCGCACTGCTCGGCATCGGCACGGCCGCGCTGATCCTGTTCGCGTTCCCGTTCCTGCCCTACCCGGGGTCGGCCTGGCAGCCGACGCTGCTGATGCTCCTGCTCGGCGCCGCGCTGGGCCTGTTCCAGCTCCCACTGATCGTGGGCGTGCAGTCGACGGTGGGCTGGGAGGAGCGGGGCACGACGACCGCGTCGGTGCTGTTCTGCCGGCAGACCGGCCAGACGATCGGGGCGTCGGTGTTCGGCGCGGTCGCCAACGGGGTGCTGGCGGCCCGGCTGGGCGGCGCGGGCGACCTCGACTCCGTCACGCGCACGCTGGACGACGGAACGGCCCCCGAGGCCACCCGGCACGCCGTCGCGGACGCCGTCCACGCCGTGTACTTCGGGGCCGCGTGCGCGTCGGCGCTGGCGTTCCTGGTGCTCCTGGTGCTGGCACCCCGGCGCTTTCCGGTCCTGGCGGAGCGCTGAGGACGGCCCCTTCACCACGGACGATCACCGCGGCCCGCCCCGAGCGAGCACCGCCGCCCGCCACGGGCGAGCACCGCCGCCCATCACGGGCGATCGCCGCCACTCGGAAGCCCGCGCCCGCCCCCGCTACCGCCCGTTCATCCGGCGCCGCACCACCAGGACCGCGCCCGCGCCGAGGGCGAAGGCCGCCGCGGCGGCGCCGACGAGCGGGAGGGCCGTACCGGCACCGCTGCTCGCCGTGGAGCCGCCGGACGACCCGGCGGCGCCGGTGACGTCGAGCCGGATGCCGGCCTCGTCATTGCCCGTGTCGGTGTCGAACGGCCGGGACGCGCCGGTCAGTCCGACCGAACCCTGAGCCCCCGGCACCGCCTTGCCGATCCGCAGGCGGAAGGTGTAGCTCCGCTCGTAACCCTCCTCGACCCAGGGGAAGTCGACGCCGCAGAGGTACTTGCCGGATCCCGTCCTGCGGCAGTAGGGGTCGGCCCTGGTCACCGTCGTACCGGAGGGCATCCTGAGCACGATCCGGACCGCGTCGGCCCGGTCGCGCCGCTGCACCCAGCCCGGCCCGGCGTCGGTGAAGCCCACGGTCAGGGGGACGGTGTCCCCGACGCCTCCCCGCAACCGCGCCCCGGTGACCCTGAAGTCGGCCGTGTTCACGGCGGTCACCGGCACGTCGGCCACGTCCCAGCGGCTGTTCTCCGCGCTGCCGGCGGGGGCGGGGGTGGCGTCGGGCCGCTCGGCCAGCTCGACCGCGGGCGCGGTTCCGGGTACCTCCGGGGTGAAGTTGTCTCCGGGGTAGGGGTACCCGGCGATCTCGGCCTTCACCGCGACGACCTCGTACAACGCGCTGCCGCGCGCGGGGAAGGAGAGCTGCTTCCCGGGCGCGTAGACGACACCGGGCCGCACCGCCTGGTCGAACTCGCAGATCACCTCGGTCCTGTCCGGCTCTCCATCCCCCACGGTGATCGTCGAGTACGTGCAGTTGGAAGGGAGTTCGGCCCGGTCCGGATGGGCCAGTCCATGGCTGAGCGTGTACGTCAGCCAGACCTTGCGGAGCGCCTCCGTGCCCGTGTTGGTAAAGCTGGTGGGCACCTGGACGGTGCCGCCCGGCTCGACCCCGTCGACCGGGGCCGTCCTGCCCAGGACCACCCCGGCCGACGGATCGTCGGCCGAGGCGGACGCGGCGGACGCGGCGGGCGTGGCGCCCAGCGCGGCCAGGGAGAGGGCGCCGATCGTGCCGACGGCCCGCCCGAGGACGCGAAGCCGGGAAGAGGTCTGGAACACGGAGCCCCCAGATGAAGCGTCGGCGACGGACGGGCGAACGGCGGGCCAAGGCGGGCCCCGCCGATCAGACTCCGGCCGCCCCCGAACAGTTGTAGCGGCCGGCGACGGACGGGCGCACCACCCGCACCGCCGCGGATCGACAGGCACGGGAGAAACCGTGTTAACGCGAGTAACACCCGAGGTCAGACGCGTTGCCGCGCAGTAAGCGCATACCGACCGGCCAGTTCAAGGAAAAAGCCGCACACCCCCCATACCTACGAGTAACGTGCGTCCCCCGCTCCCTCCTCTCCCTGCGGTCCGCCGCCACGGACCCGAGCCACGCAAGGAGCACCGGGATGTCCCACGACCTTTCCGGCCCAGCCGACCCGACCGACTCCGCGGCCCCTCACGACCGTTACGCCCCCTACGGCGTTTCCGGTGATTCCGGTGCTTCTCCGCGCGACCCGGCGCACCTCACCTACCCCTGGCAGCCGCTGCCGCCCGAACCGCCGAGCCCCCGCCACGTGCCGCGCCGGGAGCCGGTCGGCCACCACAGCGACCTGCGCGTGCTGCGCGGTGCCTACCGTCTCCAACGGCGCACCGCGGCCCTCACCGCGCTCGGCTACTTCACCCTGTTCCTGGTGCTGTCGGCGTTCGCCCCGGGCATGATGACGAGCACGGTCGCCGACGGCGTACCCGCGGGGCTGCTCCTCGCCCTCCTCCAACTCCCCGTCACCTGGCTGGCGATCGCCCTCTACGAGCACACCGCGCGCCGCCACGTCGACCCGCTCGCCGACCGTATCCGCAGGACCGCGGAACTGGACGCCAGGCGCGGGGCCCTGCGGTGACCGGCTTCAGCGGCTCCGCCCAGTCCATGTCGCTGGTCGCCTTCACCGCCGTCGCCACGCTCACCCTCCTGCTGTGCGTGATGACCGGCCCGGACCGCGACGACCTCGACGAGTTCTACACCGGCTACGGCTCCCTCTCCCCGCTCCGCAACGGCCTGGCCATCGCCGGGGACTACATCTCCGGGGCCGGGGTCCTCGCCACCGCCGGTGTGATCGCCCTGTGCGGCTACGACGGCGTCGTCCTCGCCCTGAGCACGGCCCTGTCGCTGCTGCTGCTGATGTTCCTGCTGGCCGAACCGCTGCGCAACGCGGGCCGGTTCACCATGGGCGACGCACTGGCCCGCCGGATGCCCGGCCGCAGCGTACGGATCGCGGCCTGCGCGGTCACCGTCGCCGCCCTGCTGCCGCTGATGCTGGTCCAGCTCGCCGGCGCCGGCCAGCTGATGGCCTTCGTCCTCGGCTTCTCCAACGAGACCGTGCAGACCGGCTGCGTCGTCGGCCTCGGCGCCCTGATGATCAGCTACGCGGCCATCGGCGGCATGAAGGGCACCGCCCTCATCCAGATCCTGAAGATCGTGATGCTGCTGGGTTCCGGCACCGTGGCCGCCCTGCTGGTCCTGCACCGCTTCGACTGGGACCCGGGTGCCCTGCTCGCCGCGGCGGCCCGGGGCAGCGGCGCCGGAACCGCCTACCTGCAGTCCGGCCTCCAGTTCACCGGCGGTCCCGCCCCCCGCCTGGACATGATCAGTTCGGAGCTGACCGTCGTCCTCGGCGGCGCCTGCCTGCCGCACATCACCATGCGCATGTACACCGCCTCCAGCGCCCGCCAGGTCCGCCGCTCGATGTCCTGGGCGGTGTCGTGCGTGGCCCTGTTCGTGCCGGTCGTCGCCGTCGTCGGCTTCGGCGCCACCGCCCTGGTCGGCCGCTCCGCCGTCACCGCCGCCGACCCGCAGGGCAACACCGCCTACCTGCTGGGCTCCCGCGCGGCCTTCGGAGCCGACGTGTCGACGGCGGAGACCCTGCTCTTCACCACGGTCACCACGGCGGTCTTCCTGACCCTGCTCGCCTCCGTCGCCGGCATGATCCTCGCCTGCGCCAACTCCCTCGCCCACGACGTCTTCGCGACCCGCGTCCAGGAGATGCCGGCCCGCCGCGAGATGACCCTGGCCCGCGTCTCCGCGCTCGCCATAGGAGTCCCCACGATCCTGCTGGCGGTCCTGGTCCAGCACCACAGCCTTCAGCCCCTGATCACCCTCTCCTTCTGCCTGGGCGCCTCCGCCCTCGCCCCCGCCCTGGTCTACGGCCTCTTCTGGCGCCGCTACACCCGTACCGGCCTGCTCTGGACCCTGCTCGGCGGCAGCCTCACCGTGCTGCTCCTGATGCCCGGCACGAACCTGGTGTCGGGTTCACCGGGCGCTGCCTTCCCGCACGCCGACTTCAACTGGTTCCCCTTCACCACCACCGGCCTCGTCTCCATCCCGGCCGGGTTCCTCCTGGGCTGGCTGGGGACGGTGGCCTCCGGCCGGCGCCGGGCCGCGGAACAGCGCCGGCAGTACGAGGCGGTGGAGGGGTGGATCCTGGCGGGGGCGGTGCGGAGGGAGAACTGAGAAGCCGAGAAGGCGAGAAGGCGACGGTGCAGGGCAGGCGTCAGCACAGGGCAGGCGTCGGCGCCCAGCCGGACGCGGAGCGCTATTCGGCCGCCGCGCGCCCCGTCAGCGTCACGAGGCTGTCCCGCATGTGGTCCATGTGCGCCTGCACGTCGTCCCAGGTCTCGCCGTGCTCGCGCAGCACCCGCTCGGTCTCCCGCGCGATGCTCTCCTCACTGGCCTTGGCCTCCGCGAGGACCTCGTCGGCCCGCACCTGCGCCTCCTCCTCGGAGCGGCGCGCCGACTCCCCGGCCTCCTCCAGGGCCCGCTCCGCCTCCGCCAGGGCGGCCTCGGCGCGCGCGATGCGTTCGGCGTTGTGCGCGTCGACCGCGGCGGCGCGCGCGGCCTCCTCACGCTCCTCCTCGGCCCAGCGTTCGGCGTGCTCCTTGGCCTGGTCGGCGAGCATCCCGGTGGTGCGCTGGCGCACCTCGCGCAGCGCCGAAAGGGCCTCGCCCCGCTGCTCCTTGACCTCGAGACGGGCGCCGATGCGGATGTCCTCGGCCTCGGCGTTCGCGGCGAGCAGCACCTGGCGGGCGCGTTCCTCGGTGTCCGTGCGGAGCGTGTCGGCCTGCTCCCGCACCGCGTCGCACTCGCCGTCGGCACGCGCCGCGGCCTCCACGACCCCCTCCGTCAGCTCGCGCCGGGCACCCTCAAGGAGGGTCTTCGCCTCCTCCGCCACGAGCCGGAAGATCCGGTGCGCCCGGTCCCCGAGCGCCTCGTACGTCTGCGGCGGCAGCTCCTCCACCACCGCACGCATCCGCTCGGCCTCCGCCTCCATCTCCTTGGCGAGCACGGTGAGCCGCGC
The DNA here is from genome assembly GCF_040652195.1 of Streptomyces sp. NPDC048278. Lineage (NCBI taxonomy): Bacteria > Bacillati > Actinomycetota > Actinomycetes > Kitasatosporales > Streptomycetaceae > Streptomyces > Streptomyces sp. NPDC048278. Next base: position 101,332 of record NZ_JBEZLP010000027.1, on the reverse strand, counting down.
GGCACGCTCCCAGGCCGCGTCCCGGTCCTCGCCGAGTTCCACGAGGAACGTGTCGACCTGGTCGGGGGGGTAGCCACGCCCCCGGACGGTCACGAACTCGTACGGCGACATCGATGCGCTGCTCACCTGGAACCCCTCTCCGCCGGACCCGCACGAAATGATGATTTCGCGGATATCTTGATGGATCGGACGTAAGTGTTCATAACGCGACACTCCGCATGCCGCGCCGGAAACACCGCACGCCGTACCGGAGAGAGGGAAGCGCGTCGGGGGGCGTGAAAGCTCAGCCGCGCGCCCTTCGGTAGCGGGTCAGCACCGTCGCACCCACGCGTTCTGCGGACAGACACTCCAGCTCGGCGGGCGGACCGCCGGCCGGGAAGAGCGGCCGGCCGGCGCCGAGGACGGTGGGGAAGGTCAGCAGCCGGTACTCGTCGACCAGGTCCGCGTCCGCCAAGGCGTGGACGACCCCGATGCTGCCCATGACCACCACGTCCCGCCGCTCGGTCTGCACGGCGTCCAGGAGATCACCGTCGAGGAGACGGGAGTTCGCCCACGCGGACACGGCGGACCCGCCGGACAGGGTGCGGGAGGCGACCAGCTTCGGTGCGGCGTTCAGGCGCGCGGAGAAGGGGTCGTCCCGGCCCGGCCACACCCGGGAGAACACCTCCCAGGTGGAACGTCCCAGCAGTACGACCCCGTCTTCCAGGGTGCGGCCCAGCCCGAACCTGTCCCCGGCGATCTCCTCCCGGCCGAACCGGAAGATCCAGCCGCCGTACGGTGTGCCTCCGGAGCCGTCGGGGTCGGACACGATCCCGTCCAGGGTGGTGAATTCGATGACGACAACGCTCATGACGGTTGTCCCTTCGCTCGATGGTCACCGGTACATACCGGCGGCACCGGGCGGACTCATCGCCGGGGACGGAACGTGTTCGGGGAACTTCTTCGGCGGATCCACAGCACGGGGCGGCGCTACAGCGTCGTCAGCACGCGCGGGTCCGTGAACACCGTGTTGCGCGCGATCCGGCCGTCGCCGGTGACCGTGAGGACCTGCACGCTGTGCAGCCGGTGCCCGCCGCCGGACTCCGGGGCGTACGCGGCGAGCGCGGGCTGTGCGTTGACGCCCAGCAGGCGCGTACGCCAGCCGGTTCCACGCATCCGGAACACGCGCTCCATGAACAGGCCGTAGTCGTCACGGCCCCGGTACCACAGCGCCAGCGGCGGCATCTCCAGGACCGCGTCGTCGGTGAGCAGCCGTACGAGCGCGGGCACATCGGCAGCCTCGAACGCCCGCGCGTACCTGCGGACCGCCTCCCGCACCCCGGGATCGTCCGGCTCGGTCACCTCGTCCGCCGTGCCCATGCCCGCGAGAGCGGCCCGCGCCCGCTGCAGCGCGCTGTTCACCGCCGGCACCGACGTCTCCAGCTGGTCCGCGACCTCGACGGCACTGAACTCCAGCACCTCGCGCAGCACCAGCACGGCCCGCTGCCGCGCGGGCAGCACCTGCAACGCCGCCACCAGCGCGAGCCGCAGATCCGCGCGCACCTCCACATCGAAGCGCGCGTCGGGGAACGGCTCCAGCCACGGCACGTCGAGCGCCGGCGTCAGGGGTGCCTCCGGATCCGCGCCGGGCGCCCCGAGCCCCGACGGCAGCGGCCTTCGCGCGCGCCCCTGAAGCGCCGTCAGGCACACGTTCGTCGCGATCCGGTACAGCCACGTCCGCACCGACGCCCGCGCCGGGTCGTAGCGGTCACGGGCCTTCCAGGCCCGCAGCATGGTCTCCTGCACCAGGTCCTCGGCCTCGTGGAACGAGCCCAGCATCCGATAGCAGTACGCCACCAACTCGCCCCGGTACGGCTCGAATTCCACCCGCCCATCATGCCCGCCCAGCACACGCGGCGGGGGCCGGTCCGGTCAGCCGACCGGACCGGCCCCCGCCGGTCGTTCCTAGCGCCGCGTCACAGCAGCCCGTCCCACATCTGCTCCAGCAGCACCGACCACCAGCTCTCCGGCGAACCGAGCGCCGCCGGGTCCAGGGAGGCCAGCTGGGCCTGGAAGTCGACGGTCCAGCGGCCCGCCTGCTCCTGGTTCAGGCCGAACCTGAGCCGCCACATCCGGCCCAGCAGCGCCAGACAGCGGGCGAACTCCGGCAGCCCCGTGTTCACGAACTGCGGCGGCACGGACGCCCCGCCCGGCCCCGCCTCCACGGGCACGGCCACGATGTTCGCGGTGCCGTACTGCACACAGAGCGCCTTGCCGAAGTCGGTCCCCATCACGAGGTACGACGCCGCGTCCGACGCCGGCTGCAACCCGCGCTCCTGCGCCAGCTCCGCCAGCGTCGGCACCGGCCGGCCCGGCTGCGCCTGCGCCCAGAAGAACGGCCCCATGTCCAGCGGCAGCCCCGCCGCCACCAGCGTGTGCGCCACGACCGGCGGCACACCCTGGCGCGACACCGCCGCCTGCTCGAACCGGAACACACCGGGACCGAACGCCGCCGCCAGCTCCTGCGCGATCGCCTCGGGCGGGATCGGCGGCGCCGCCTGCACCTGCGGCAGCGGCGCCCGCACCGGCGCGGGCCGCGCGGGACCCGCCGCCACCTGGTGCAACTCGCCCTGATGCGCCAGCAACTGCCGCATCCCCTGCTGCCGGCTCGCGTGATCCGTGCCGTACGGCGCGATGCTCGCCAGCCGCGCCTGCGGCCACTGCTCCCGGATCATCCGCGCGCAGTAGGCACCCGGCAGCTCGCACGACTCCAATTCCGTGTGCAGCTCCAGCACCTGGTCCGGCGGCACGTTCATGGCCCGCAGCTCGTGGAAGATCTGCCACTCCGGGTGCGGCGTGCCCGGCGCCGAACGCCGGATCAGCTGCTGCTCCGAACCGTCCTGCGCCCGGTAGCGCAGCACCGCCTGGTATCCGGGTCCGACCGTCGGCTGCCCCTGCTGCGGGTAGCCGTACGCCGGCGGCTGCTGCCCGGGTACGGGCTGGCCGGGTACGGGCTGACCGGGCGGCGGCATCGCACCGGGCGGCATCGGCGGCGGCATCTGCGGGGCGCCCGGCGGTGCACCGGGGGCGGGCGGAGCTGCCACCGGAGGCGCGGCCAGGACCGTCTCCGCGTGGTGAACCGCCGCCCCGCCCGCACCACGGGCAGCGCCCTGTGCGGGAGGCGTGCCAGGGACGCCAGGAGCACCCGGAGGCTGCGGTGCGCCGGGGGCGAACGGCGCGCCGGGAGCGCCCGGAGGCTGCTGCACGCCCCCGCCCACTCCACTCGGACCGGCCAGCATCGTGGCCGCGTGCTGAACATCGCCCGGCGGCGGACCACCCGGGACACCAGGCGCGGCGGGCGGGTTGGGGGCGCCCGGCGGAACCGGCGCACCCGGCACCCGCGGCGGGCCCTCGGGCCCCTTGGGCCCCGACGCCGACACCATCTGCGTCGGCGCATACCCGCCCGCGGGCGGCTGCGGCGCACCCCCGGGCGGGGCACCCTGGGCACCTTGGGCTCCCGGAACACCCGGAACACCCGGGGCAGCCGGAACACCCGGGGTTCCCGGCGCTCCCGGGACGCCCGGCGGCGGAGGCGGTGCACCGGCTCCGCCACGCGCCTTGCGCGGAGGCGGCGCGGCCCTGCTCGTCGCGGCGTCCGCTATGTCACTGGCGTTCGGCGCGAGAGACCGGCCCGGACCGGCGGGGGCGGCCGGACCCGCCGGACCCGCCGGAGGCCGGGGTGCACCCGGAGCGCCGGCCGGCGCCTGCGGATGGCCGTAGCCCGGGGCGGGCGGCGCCTGCGGGTAACCGTAGGAAGACGCGGGCGGCGGCACGGGCGCCTGCGGACGGCCCGGCGCACCCGGCGGGGGCGTACCGGGAACCGCGGGTCCCTGCGGGTAGCCGTACGACGGGGCGTCCTGCGGAGCCGGCGCGGGCGTGCCGCCCTGCGGCGCACCGCCCTGCGCGCCCGACTCGTCGAGCGCCGGGGACACCGCCGTGCGCGGCAGCTGGCTGCCGCCTGCCATCAGCGCCGTCTCGGCCTCTCCCAGGGCGCCGTCGTCGGCATCGCTCAGCGGCGGCGCGAACACCGTCGCGGGCAACGGGACGGAACGGTCCTCACCGGCATCGGCGTTCGTGTCGGTACCGGCCCAAGGGGTCGCACCGGCGGGCACGTCGTGCGCGCCCGGCGCACCCGCCCCGGCAGCTGCGGCCGGCGGCCAGGAGGTACCGCCGCTCCCCGCCGCCGGCACCCCGGCCTGCGTCTCGGCCAGCCCACCGGAAACGGAACCCGCGCCGGAAACGGAACCCGCGCCGGCACCCGTACCCGCCGACGCCCCGTCGCCCCCCGACCGCCGATCCGGGATTCCCAGCTTGTCCGCGGCCTCCTGGAGCCACTCCGGCGGGCTCAACAGGAACGACGTCTGGTTCAGGTCCACCCGGGCCGCGGGCGCCGGAACCGCGTCGGCGACCTCCGGCTCACGGCCGTACTCCTCCTCGTACCGGCGGATCACCTCGCCCACCGGCAGCGCGGGCCACAGCGTGGCCTCGCCGCTGTCACGGGCGATGACCAGCCGCTGCCCGCCGGCGTCCGACCGCGGGCCCTCCGCACGGTCCTCGCCCCACACCACGAACCCGAGGCCGAACTCCCGCACCCGCACCTCACGATGCTGGTACGCGGGCACGTCCCCGTTGATCCACTCCTCCGCGCGCTCCTGCGCCTGCGCGAACGTCACCATGCCGGACCTCACTCCCCCGAGCCAACAGAAGAGACCGGGACAACACGCGCGAAGCCGCCGTCCACCATCAGGTTCGCCACCGTCTCCAGCTCCGGCGGGGACCCCGCCAGCCGGGACAGGAACGCGTCGAAGTCCTCACCGCACGCCAGCAGCAGCCGTTCCACCCGCTCCGCCGGCGGCCACCCCGGATCCACGTCACGCGCGTCGTCGTACGCGCAGAACCACACCGAACCCAGCCGGTCGCCCTTGACCTTCACCGCCAGCAGACCGCCCTGCACGAAGCCGACGCCCAGGTAGTCCTTGGTGAGATGGTCGCGCAGGCACTTGTTGACGTACACCAGGTCGTTCACCGCCGCCTCGTCGCGGACCGTGAAGAACGGCTGGTCCACCAGCAGTCCGAGGCCCGCGTCCAGCGCCGTGCCCACCGGTGCGCAGCCGCCCGCCGCCTTCAGGAACGAACGGTAGGCACCCGGCAACCGGTACCCGAGGTCCTCCTCGACCCCCTGCACCTGCGACTCCGACACCGCCACACCCGACTTCGGCAGCCCGAAGTGCGCCGGACGCGTCTCCTGCAACGGCCGCGTCCCCCGCTTGTCGTGGTCCACCCGCGCCGTCGCCACCCCGCCGTGGTGCCGTAGCAGCGCCTTCACCTCGACCGGGACCAGCTCCAGCCGCCGCGACCCCGCCACGTGGTGCCACGTCCAGCCGTGCGGCGTCGCCACCGCGGGCACCGTGTCCCACAGTTCGTGGCCCGAAGCCGCCAGCACCGCGTTCGCGGACACGAAGTCCGTCAGCCGCAACTCGTCGACGCCGAAACCCTCCGGCGGATCGGCGATCTCCGCCGCCGCACGCGCGTAGGGCGAGAAGTCGGGGTAGCCACGCTCGTCGATCCGTACCCCTCTCGGGTGACGTGCCGCCCGGACCGGATCCGGGAAATGCACGACCTGCCCGGCATAGGCCGCGTTCGGCGGCGCGGCCTGCTGCCCGAGCCGACCTGTCGTCATGACGGTTGCCCCCTGCGGCACTCTGTACGAACCGGCATCACGCCCCTGCGGCGCGGCACGGCCCGTATCCGGCTGTCTCTCCCACGTCCCAGACGCGTCGACCGCGCCCATCGCGGTTGCCGACAGCCTATGCGGTACACGAACCCCGGTCACCGGGCCTCCGGTTCCGTGACCAGCCGTCACCCCGCCGTGACAGCCTGCCCAAACCCGGGCGTGTCGCACCGCCCCAGCTACCGCACCCGCCACGGGATTTGGCAGTCTGTGACTTTCGGGGGGATGCCCGGGAGGGGAAGACGATCATGAACACCACACAGACGGGACCACACACCGCCATGTCCGGCGCCGCCCACGGCGCCTTCAACGGCGACCCCCGCATCGGCTGGAGCAGCAGCGAAATACCTCCCGCGCCCACGCTCCAGCACCGCCGCGACGGCATCCTGCCCACCGTCGCCGCCGCCCTCTCCGTCCGCGGCGCCACCCTCACCGGCACCGCCGCCCGCGGCGACCAGCCGCCCCCGCTGCACCCACTGGTCCAGGAGTTCCTCGACACCCTGCCCAGCGGACAGCGCGACCGCTTCACCGGCCGCTGCGCCGAGGCCATCCTCATCTCCCGGCACATCAGCGCCGCCGACGACGCCCGCAGCAAACGCGCCGCCCGCAAACCCATGACCAACGGCGAAGCCCGCAAGTCCCTCAAGCAGGCCAAGCTCACCGCCCGCCGCATACGCGAGGACGGCGACCCCCTGCACGGCAGCTTCGCCGCCCCCTGCCGGGCCTGTGCCGCCCTCACCGCCCACTTCGGCGTCCGCGTCGTCGACCCCACCACCACGGACGCCTGACGCCCCCCACGCACGCCGTACCCACACCCGCACCCGCACGCCAACCAGGACGATCGAAGGGCAGATGCACGCCGACCGCACCTCCACCACGCGCTTCTCCGTGCCCGTCGACGCAGCCCTGCGCGCCGCCGGCTGGCAGCCCGGACGCTGGGACATAAAACAGGCCGAGGTCTGGGCCGACGCCCTGCGCGAGCACGCCTCACCCGCCGGACACCGGCACGCCGTCTTCCCCGCCGCGGTGGAGGCCTGGGCCGAATTCGGCGGCCTGCACATCAACCCCGCCGGCACCGGTCGCCAGATCGCCCCCGCCAGCCTTCACCTCGACCCCCTGCACGGCCTCCACCTCGCCCGCACCCTCGGCGACCTCGGCCGCGCCCTGGACACCGAGCTCTGCCCTCTCGGCGCCGAGACCGACACCCACTCCGTCCTCGCCATCGACGCCGAGGGCGGCGTCTACACCCTCGACCACACCGGCGACTGGTACGTCGGCCCCGACATCGACCACGCCCTGACCGCCCTCATCGCCGGCGTCGAACCCCGACGCCTCACCACCCAGACCTAGACCCCGGCCCTGGCTTCGGCCCGGTCCTGGCCCGGTCCCGGCCCTGGAACCGGCACCGGTCTCGGCACCGGCCCGGTCAGGTCGCCGGAATCACCGCCGACACCCGGAAGCCCCCGGCATCCGTCGGCCCCGACACGAACACCCCGCCCAGTCCCAGCACCCGCTCACGCATCCCCACCAGACCGTTCCCGCCTGACGGCAGCCCCGCCGACGCGGCCGACGCCGGCTCCGGCGGCGGTTCGTTCTCCACCTGCATCGCGATCTCCGCCACCCGGTGCGCCAACCGCACATGCGTCTTCGCACCCGCCGCATGCTTGTGCGCGTTCGTCAGCGCCTCCTGCACCACCCGGAACGCCGTCTGCTCGATCGCCGCCGCATACGACCGCACATCCCCCTCCACCGACAGATCCACCACCATCCCCGCCGCCGCCGACTGCCCCACCAGCACCTCCAGCTCCGACAGCCACGGCCCCTCCTCCTCGGCCACCACCCGCGAAGCCGCCGCCGCAGCCGCCACCCCCACCGCCGCCAACGGCACCGGAACAGCCGCCACCGAGGCAGAAGCCGCCGCCGTACGCCGCTGAGCCGCCTCCCCCGAACGCAACACCCCCAGCATCTCCCGCAACTCCGTCAACGCCTGACGCCCCATGTCCCCCACCAGCGCCGCGTTCTTCACCGCCTTCTCCGGATCCTTCCGCGCCACCGCCTGCAACGCCGCCGCGTGCACCACCATCAACGACACCCGGTGCGCCACCACGTCGTGCATCTCCCGCGCGATCCGCGTCCGTTCCTCACCCCGCGCCCACTCCGCACGCTCCTCCGCCCGCTCCGCGAGCAGCTGAAGCTCCCGCTCCAGACTGTCCGCCCGCTCCCGCAGGCTCTCCATCAACCGCCGCCGCGCGCCCACGTACAACCCCAGCAGCACCGGAGGCGCCGTCAACCCCAGCGACGTCGCCAGCGACGCGAACGGGACGAACCAGTCCCCCAGCGTCAGATCCCCCCGCGCCATGCTCTGCCGCACCCGCACGAAGGTCACGATCAAGGTGCCCAGGAACGTCATCCCGGCCAGCGCCACGATGATCCGCCGCGGCAGCTCCGCCGCGGCCAGCGTGTACAGGCCGACGATGCCCATCAGGAAGCCCATCTGGGCCGGCGTGATCGCGATCGCGACCAGCACCACGGCGATCGGCCACTTCCGGCGCAGCACCAGCACGGAACCGGCCAGCAGACCGAACACGATCCCCGCGGAGACCGGGATCCCCGCGTCCCGCGAGAACGGAATCCCCTCCGCCGCGCACTCCAGCGCCGACACCAGCGCGAGCCCCACGTCCAGCACCGCACTACGCCACCGCGACCACCACCACGGCCCTCTCAATGCCGTCGCGTGGTCTGCCCCCGTCGTGGTCATGCCTCCAGCCTACGGGCGCGAGGGTGGGCTTTTCCGGTGAGTTTCGTCTACTCGCCCACACCACACTGCGTAACCGAACACCACCGAAATGCGCCAATCATTCCGCCCGGACGGTATGTCACATCGACCCGACGTGTACGGGACTTCGGGGAACCGCGGGAGCGGACGGCCGCACACGGGGGCCGGGAGGGAGCCGACTTGTACCGTCGCATCGAAGCCACCCGGTACGGCATAGTAGGGAGCGCCACTCGGCGGACCGACTAAATGTCCGGTTCAGTCGAGAATGTTCCCCCGTGGTGTAATTGGCAGCACTGTGGCTTTTGGTGCCATCTGTCCGGGTTCGAGTCCTGGCGGGGGAGCCCATCCCGGTTCGGGCCCTGACAGCACCGTCAGGGCCCGCTCCCATGTCCCCCACGAAACGCCCCGGTATCCTGCGGATGTCACCCCCACCATCCAAAAAGCCGAAGGGCAACCCCGTGAGCGCCATTCGCCCGGCAGCCGTCGTCGTTCTCGCAGCGGGTGAGGGCACCCGTATGAAGTCGGCCACACCCAAGGTCCTGCACGACATCTGCGGCCGTTCCCTGGTGGGTCATGTGCTCGCCGCCTCCCGTGAGTTGGACCCCGAGAACCTGGTCGTCGTCGTCGGGCACGCGCGTGAGCAGGTCGCCGCGCATCTCGGTGAGGTCGACGCCGGCGTCCGTACCGCGGTGCAGGAGCAGCAGAACGGCACCGGGCACGCCGTGCGGATGGCGCTGGAGGAGCTGGGCGGCGCGGTCGACGGGACCGTGGTCGTGGTGTGCGGGGACACCCCGCTGCTGACCGGGGAGACGCTGAAGCGGCTCGCCGGGACGCATCACGGTGACGGCAACGCGGTGACCGTGCTGACGGCGGAGGTGCCGGACGCGACCGGTTACGGCCGCATCGTGCGGGACGCGGCCTCGGGGGCCGTGACGGCCATCGTGGAGCACAAGGACGCCTCGGACGGGCAGCGGGCGATCCGGGAGATCAACTCCGGGGTGTTCGCGTTCGACGGTCAGTTGCTGGCGGACGCGCTGGGGAAGGTGCGGACGGACAACAGCCAGGGCGAGGAGTACCTGACGGACGTGCTGGGGATCCTGCGGGAGGCCGGGCACCGGGTGGGGGCGTCGGTGGCGGGGGACCACCGGGAGATCGCCGGGATCAACAACCGGGTGCAGCTGGCGGAGGCGCGGCGGATCCTCAACGACCGGCTGCTGGAGCGGGCGATGCTCGACGGCGTGACGGTCGTGGACCCGGCGACGACGTGGGTGGACGTGACGGTGACGTTCGAGCAGGACGCCGTCGTGCACCCGGGGACGCAGCTGCTCGGTTCGACGCACGTGGCGGAGGGTGCGGAGGTCGGGCCGAACAGCCGGCTGAAGGACACCCGGGTCGATGCCGGGGCGCGGGTGATCAACACGGTGTCCGATTCCGCTCATGTCGGTGCGGACGCGAGCGTGGGACCGTATGCCTATCTGCGGCCGGGGACCCGGCTGGGGGCGAAGGGCAAGATCGGTACGTACGTGGAGACGAAGAACGCGTCGATCGGGGAGGGGACGAAGGTTCCGCATCTCTCGTATGTCGGTGATGCGACGATCGGCGAGTACTCGAACATCGGCGCGGCGAGTGTGTTCGTGAACTACGACGGTGAGAGCAAGCACCACACCACCGTCGGGTCGCACTGCAAGACGGGTTCGGACAACATGTTTGTGGCGCCTGTCACGATCGGGGACGGTGCGTACACCGCCGCCGGGTCCGTGATCACGAAGGATGTGCCGCCCGGTTCGCTGGCCGTGGCCCGCGGTCAGCAGCGGAATATCGAGGGTTGGGTGGCCCGGAAGCGTCCGGGGAGCGCGGCGGCGAAGGCCGCAGAGGCGGCTTCCCGGCAGGGCGCGAGCGAGGACTGACCGGAAACAGGTGCGCCGAAGACGTCGTACCGTGATAAGTGCACACCCGCACCTAACCAGCTGTTTCGCCCTTCCGCGCCGGGCATTCGGGGCGCGGAAGATCCGGCAGTACGGCTGAGACACCTCTGAGGAGACAGTGCTGTGACCGGGTTCAAGACGACCGGCGAGAAGAAGATGATGTTCTTCTCCGGGCGCGCCCACCCCGAGCTTGCCGAGGAGGTCGCCCACCAGCTGGGTGTCGGGGTCGTCCCGACGAAGGCCTTCGACTTCGCGAACGGCGAGATCTATGTGCGCTACCAGGAGTCGGCGCGTGGTGCCGACTGCTTCGTGATCCAGAGCCACACGGCTCCGATCAACCAGTGGATCATGGAGCAGCTGATCATGATCGACGCGCTGAAGCGTGCGTCGGCGCGGTCCATCACGGTGATTGTGCCGTTCTACGGTTACGCGCGGCAGGACAAGAAGCACCGGGGCCGTGAACCGATCTCGGCGCGGCTGATCGCGGATCTGATGAAGACGGCGGGTGCCGACCGGATCCTGACCGTGGATCTGCACACGGACCAGATCCAGGGCTTCTTCGACGGTCCGGTGGACCACCTGTTCGCGCTTCCGCTGCTCGCGGACTACGTCGGCGCGAAGGTGGACAAGGACAAGCTGACGATCGTGTCCCCGGACGCCGGCCGGGTGCGGGTGGCGGACCGTTGGTGCGACCGGCTGGGCGCGCCGCTGGCGATCGTGCACAAGCGGCGTGACAAGGACGTGGCGAACCAGGTGACCGTCCACGAGGTCGTGGGTGAGGTCAAGGGCCGGGTGTGCGTCCTGGTCGACGACATGATCGACACGGGTGGCACCATCTGCGCGGCGGCGGACGCGCTGTTCGCGCACGGCGCGGAGGACGTCATCGTGACGGCGACGCACGGTGTGCTGTCGGGTCCGGCGGCGGACCGGCTGAAGAACTCGCGGGTGAGCGAGTTCGTGCTGACGAACACGCTGCCGACGCCGGGTGAGCTGAGCCGGGATCTGGACAAGATCACGGTGCTGTCGATCGCGCCGACGATCGCGAGTGCGGTGCGTGAGGTGTTCGAGGACGGCTCGGTGACGAGCCTGTTCGACGAGCAGTGAGCTGTAAAAACGCTTCTGCATGATCGCCCGCGCCCGGAGGGCGCTGATCGATTTCCCCGTGGCCTCCCGCGCCGAGTAGACTTCTCCAGTTGCTCGGCGAGGGAGGCCACGCCTCCGTTATCGACGCGCTCTTCGTAGCAGGCCGTTCGTGGCCGGGTAACCACGTCCGTTTCTACCTCTACGAGGAGTGATCAGCATGTCCGAGGTGAAGATCGCCGCCGAGACGCGCAGCGAGTTCGGCAAGGGTGCCGCGCGCCGTATCCGTCGTGACAGCAAGGTTCCCGGCGTCCTGTACGGCCACGGTTCGGACCCGCTCCACCTGACCCTGCCGGGCCACGAGCTGCTGCTCGCGCTGCGCACGCCGAACGTCCTGATCTCCCTCGACATCGACGGCAAGTCGAACGAGCTGGCGATCCCGAAGTCCGTGGTCCGCGACCCGATCAAGGGCTACCTGGAGCACGTCGACCTGCTGCTGGTCAAGCGTGGCGAGAAGGTCACGGTCGAGGTCCCGGTGCACGCCGAGGGCGAGCTGGCCCCGGGCGGCAACCTGCTGGAGCACGTGCTCAACGCGCTGCCGGTCGAGGCCGAGGCCACCCACATCCCCGAGGCCGTCACCGTCTCCGTCGAGGGCCTGGAGGCCGGCGCGTCCGTCCTCGCCAAGGACATCACCCTGCCGTCCGGCGTGACGCTGGCCGTCGAGGAGGACGCGGTCGTCCTTCAGGTGCTGGCCGCGCAGGCGGAGGAGGCCGAGGCCGGCGAGGGCCAGGCCGAAGAGGCTGCCGAGGCCTGAGCCGTCGGTTCAGTACCGTCTGCTTTCCGGGCGCCCGGCGCTGGTGGCTGTGCCCACCCTCCCCCATCGCCCTGCGGAACGATTGCCCACAGTAGTTAAGCTCCAGCCGCCGCTCCTTTCCGTGGAGCGGCGGCTGTGGCATGTGTGAGGAGACATGGACGTGACGACCCCCGCAGGCGCCCCCTGGCTGATCGTCGGGCTCGGGAATCCCGGGCCCGAGTACGCGATGAACCGGCACAACGTCGGGTTCATGGTCGCGGACCTGCTCGCCGGGCGGATCGGGGGGAAGTTCAAGCGGGCCGGGAAGGCTCAGGCGCAGGTCGTGGAGGGGCGGCTCGGGGCGCCGGGGCCGGGGAGCCGGCGGGTGATCCTGGCGAAGCCGATGTCGTTCATGAACCTCTCCGGCGGCCCGGTCAACGCGCTGCGCGACTTCTACAAGGTGCCGGTCGCCAACATCGTCGCGGTCCACGACGAGCTGGACATCGACTACGGGGTGCTCCGTCTGAAGCTGGGCGGCGGGGACAACGGGCACAACGGGCTGAAGTCGATGACGAAGGCGATGGGCGCGGACTACCACCGGGTGCGGTTCGGGATCGGGCGGCCTCCGGGTCGTATGCAGGTCGCCGACTTCGTGCTGAAGGACTTCTCCTCGGCCGAGCGCAAGGAGCTGGACTACTTCGTGGACCGGGCCGCCGACGCGGTGGAGGCGCTGGTCACCGAGGGGCTGGAGCGGGCGCAAAGCTCGTACAACTCCTGACTTGTCCCTGGCTTGTCCCTGACTTGCCTCTGACGTGCCTCTGACGTGTCGCCCGCTTCTCCCCGCTTCTTCCTTGCTTGTCCCCTGCGGAAGTTGACCGGCCGCAGGGAAATGGCCAATGATCCCGGCCATGCCTGCTGCCTCCGCCTCTTCCCGTACGGCTCCGGTCGACGCGCTGCGTCTCGTGTCGATGGGTGCGGTCGCCCTGCTGATCCTGGTCGCCGGGGTGTGGGGATCCTGGGGCACCGCGCAGGACGTGATGCTGACGAAGGGCAAGGAGCGGGGCTCGGTGACGGTGACGGCGTGCGGGGACGACACCTGCACGGGGCCGTTCACGCCCGGCTCGACCGGCGCGTCGAAGCGCGCGAGTGTCGTCCTCGACAAGTCGGTCGGGGTGCGCAAGGGGCAGACGTACGACGTGATCGTGAAGCCCGGTACCGGTGAGGTGGTGCGGTCCGGTCCCGCCGGGGTCCTGTACGCCTGGGTGCCGCTGGGCGGTGCGCTGCTGCTGGCGTCGGTGGTGGTGGCCGGGGGGCTGCGGCTGAGGCGGGTGGCCTGGGTGCTGGGCGGTTCGGGGATCGCGCTGCTGACGGCGGCGTTCGCGGCGTTGCAGTGAGACGGGCGGTGCCCCCGGGGTCGCGGTACGGCCCCGGGGGCACCGGTGTGTTCGCAGGCGCCGTCAGCCGGTGTTGCGCAGGCCCGCTGCCACGCCGTTGACGGTGAGGAGCAGGGCGCGGGCGAGGAGCGGGTCGGCCGGCTCGCCCGCTGCGGCGGCGTCGCGCTGGCGCTTGAGAAGGGTCACCTGGAGATAGGAGATCGGGTCCAGGTAGGCGTCGCGGATGGTGAAGGTCTGCTTGAGGACCGGGGTGGCGTCGAGGAGTTCGGCCTCCCCGGTGATCTTGAGGACCTCGGCGACGGTCAGGGCGTGCTCTTCCCGGATGGTGTCGAACACGTGCTTGAGCTCGTCGGGGACGAGGGTGTCGACGTAGTGCTGGGCGATCCGCAGGTCCGTCTTGGCGAGGGTCATCTCGACGTTGGAGATGAAGTTCCGGAAGAAGTGCCACTGTTCGTGCATCTCGAACAGAACGGTGTCCCCTTCTTGCCGCAGGCCCGCCTCGCGCAGCGCCTTGAGACCGGAGCCGACGCCGAACCAGCCGGGGACGATCTGCCGGGACTGGGTCCAGCCGAACACCCACGGGATGGCGCGCAGGCCGTCGAGCGAGACGCCGGAGCCGGGGCGGCGGGAGGGCCGGGAGCCCAGGTGCAGGTCGGCGAGCTGGTCCACCGGCGTCGACGCGAGGAAGTACGTCGGCAGGTCCGGGTCCTCGACCAGACGGCGGTAGGCGCCGTGGGCCGCGTCCGAGACCACGTCCATGGCCGCGTCCCAGCGGGCCAGGGCCTCCACGGACTGGCGGGGGGAGGTGTGCAGGGCGGAGGCCTGGAGGGTCGCCGCGACCGTCAGTTCCAGGTTCTCCCGGGCCAGGGACGGGATCAGGTACTTGTCGGAGATGACCTCGCCCTGCTCGGTCACCTTGATCTCGCCCTCCAGGGTGCCCCAGGGCTGGGCGAGGATCGCGTCGTGCGAGGGGCCGCCGCCGCGGCCGACGGTGCCGCCGCGGCCGTGGAAGAGGCGCAGCCGTACGCCGTAGCGGTGGGCGACGTCGCGCAGCCGGCGCTGGGCGCGGTGGATCTCCCACTGGCTGGTGGTGATGCCGCCGAACTTGGAGGAGTCGGAGTAGCCGAGCATGACCTCCTGGACGTCCCCGCGCAGCGCCACCAGGCGGCGGTAGGACGGGTCGGAGAGCATGTCCTCCAGGATGGTGTCGGCGGCCTTGAGCTCGTCGGTGGTCTCCAGGAGCGGCACGATGCCGACCTTGGCCCAGCCGGCGTGCAGGTCGATCAGGCCGGCCTCGCGGGCGAGGACGGCGGCGGCGAAGACGTCGTCGGCGCCCTGGCACATCGAGATGATGTACGACTCGACCACCTCGGGGCCGAAGACCGCGAGGGCCTTGCCGACCGTCTCGAACACACCGAGGGTCTTGGCGCCGGCCGCGTCGACGGGGGCCGGGGTCGGGGCGAGCGGCCGGCGCGAGCGGAGCTCCTTGGCGAGGAGCTTGGCCCGGTACTCGCGGGGCATGTCGGCGTAGCGCCAGGACTCCTCGCCGAGGCGGTCGAAGAGCTGGCCGAGGGCGTGGTGGTGGGCGTCGGCGTGCTCGCGGACGTCCATGGTGGCGAGCTGGAGGCCGAACGCGGCGAGGGTGCGGATCGTCCGGGCCAGGCGGCCGTCGGCGAACAGGCCGCCGCGGTGTTCGCGCAGGGAGGTCTGGATCAGGCGCAGGTCGCCGAGGAGCTCGGCGGTGCCGAGGTAGTCGCGGCCGGGTTCGTGCGGGGTGCCGGTGGCCAGGCGCTGCTTGGTGTTGGTGAGCTTCTGCCGGATGCAGGTGGCCTTGAGGCGGTAGGGCTCCTCGGCGTTGAGGCGCTTGTAGCGGGGGCTGATCTCCGGGAGGAGTTCCAGGTCGGCCCGCAGCGACTCCAGGAGTTCCTCGGTGGCTCCGGTGTAGCGGATGGAGTTGGAGAGGAAGCCGCGGAGTTCGTCGATCATCTCCACGGCGTCGTTGATGCCGTGCTCGTGCTGGAGGATGAGGACGTCCCAGGTGACCTGGGGGGTGACGTTGGGGTTGCCGTCGCGGTCGCCGCCGATCCAGGTGCCGAAGGTGAGCGGCCGGGTGTCGTCGGGGAGCCTGACGCCGACCCGCTCCAGTTCCGCCGTCAGGTCCTCCAGGACGTCGCCGACCGCGTCGGCGTGCAGCTCGTCGAGGTAGTAGATGGCGTTGCGGGCCTCGTCGGCGGGCTCGGGGCGGACCACGCGCAGCTCGTCGGTCTGCCAGACGAGGTCGATGTTCTCGGCGAGCCGGATGTCGGTGCGGCGGCGGTCGGACTCGATGACCGGGGTCTCCAGGAGCGCGGCGATGCGCCGGAGCTTGTTGAGGACGGACCGGCGGGCGGCCTCGGTGGGGTGCGCGGTGAAGACCGGGCGGACGTTGAGGTTCTGCACGGTCTCGCGCAGGTGTTCGGGGTCGGCGTCCTTGAGCCGGTCGGCGGTGCGGGCGAGCAGGCCCCCCTCGGCGGCGCGGCGGGCGCGCAGCTCACGGCCGCGGTGCACCTGCTCGGTGACGTTGGCGAGGTGGAAGTAGGTGGAGAAGGCGCGGACCAGCTTGGCGGCGGTCTCCAGTTCGGTGCCGCGCAGCAGTTCGGCGGCGGCCTCGCCGTCCTCGCGGGTGAGGCGGCGGACCTTCTCGACGAGCTCCAGCAGCTCGGGGCCCTCCTGGCGGACGAGGGTTTCGCCGAGGAGGTCACCCAGTCGGCGGATGTCGGCGCGCAGCTCACTGCCGGTCGTGGTGGTCTGGTCGTCGGCACTGCTCACAGGTGCGGCTCCTTGCAGTGTTGAAGCTCGTCTGGAGGGAACCCTTCGGTCGGCCGGGCGGCAGGCGGAGCCTGTCCGCATAGCGGCCGGACATCAGGGAAGGAAACAGAGCGGACCGCGCTGTCCGACCGACTCCAAGGATAGGTGTCCATGAGGACGCGCAGGTGCTGGGGCTCTTGCCGTGAGACGCCCCGCTGCCATACTTACGTCGCCGTAGGTTACGGAACCGTAGGGAAGCTCCTTTGCCGTCCCGTTCGGTCGCCGCGGATCGGCGCATCTCTCAGCCCTCGACCCCACAGGGGACGCGCATGACCTCGTCTAGTTCCGATGTGATCGAAGACCCCCGGAAGGCGGCCGGCACCGGGCTCACATCCGCCACCCTGGGGGGTGAGCGGAAGGGTTCGCTGGAGCAGATCACCCTGCTGCTGTTCATCGTCGTGCCGTTCCTCGCGCTCCTGGCGGCGGTGCCCCTGGCGTGGGGATGGGGCGTGAGCTGGCTCGACCTGGGCCTGATGGTGTTCTTCTACTACCTGGGCTGTCACGGTGTGACGATCGGCTACCACCGGTACTTCACCCACGGTTCGTTCAAGGCGAAGCGACCGCTCAGGATCGCGCTGGCCATCGCCGGGTCGATGGCGGTGGAGGGGCCGCTGGTGCGCTGGGTGGCCGACCACCGCAAGCACCACAAGTTCTCCGACGCGGAGGGCGACCCGCATTCGCCGTGGCGGTACGGGGAGACCGTGCCGGCGCTGGTCAAGGGCCTGTGGTGGGCCCACATCGCCTGGATGTTCGACGAGGAGCGGACCCCGCAGGACAAGTACGCGCCGGACCTGGTCAGGGACCCGGCGATCCGGACGATCTCCCGCCAGTTCATCTACTGGACCATCGTCTCCCTGGCGCTGCCGCCGCTGGTCGGCGGGCTGGTGACGATGTCCTGGTGGGGTGCGTTCACGGCGTTCTTCTGGGGGTCACTCGTGCGGGTGGCACTGCTCCACCACGTGACGTGGTCGATCAACTCGATCTGTCACGCGGTGGGCAAGCGGCCGTTCAGGTCACGGGACCGGTCGGGCAACGTGTGGTGGCTCGCGGTCCTGTCCTGCGGCGAGTCCTGGCACAACCTGCACCACGCCGACCCGACCTCCGCGCGGCACGGGGTGGAGCGCGGCCAGATCGACTCGTCGGCGCGGATCATCCGCTGGTGCGAGCAGCTGGGCTGGGCGTACGACGTGCGCTGGCCGTCACGCTCACGTATCGATTCGCGCCGCAACACCGGGGAAGGCGGCTCCCCGCAGGGGGCGGAGACCGCGAAGGCGGCATGATTGACGGCGTGGCGACCGACTCCAGCACCCCCAGTACCGACAAGCAGCGGCGGGCGCGTCGTACCCGTATGACCGGTGCGGAGCGCCGCCAGCAGCTGTTGGAGATCGGTCGCACCCTGTTCGCGGCGAAGGGGTTCGAGGGCACGTCGGTGGAGGAGATCGCGGCGAAGGCCGGGGTGTCCAAGCCGGTGGTGTACGAGCACTTCGGCGGCAAGGAGGGGCTGTACGCGGTGGTGGTCGACCGGGAGATGCGGCGCCTGCTGGACATGGTCACCGGCTCCCTGACGGCCGGCCATCCGCGGGAGCTGTGCGAGCAGGCCGCGTTCGCGCTGCTCGACTACATCGAGGAGTACACGGACGGGTTCCGGATCCTGGTCCGGGACTCGCCCATCCCGCAGTCGACGGGTTCCTTCGCCTCTCTCATCTCGGACATCGCGACCCAGGTGGAGGACATCCTGGGCCGTGAGTTCAAGAGCCGCGGCTTCGACCCCAAGCTGGCCCCGCTGTACGCGCAGGCGCTGGTGGGCATGGTCGCGCTGACCGGCCAGTGGTGGCTGGACGTGCGCCGCCCGAAGAAGGCGGAGGTCGCCGCCCATCTGGTGAACCTGGCCTGGCACGGCCTGGACGGCCTGGAGCAGAAGCCGCGGCTGATAGGGCACCGCAAGGCCTGAGCCCCGGCTCAGCGCACCGGTTCCAGGAACTCCAGGCGGTTGCCGACGGGGTCCTGGGAGAAGAAACGGCGGTGTCCGGGAAGGTCCTCGTCCCAGGTGACGGGGGCGCCGCCGGCTTCGAGCCGTTCGGCGTACGCCTCGATGCCGGTGACCCGCAGCCCGGGATGGGCCTGCAGGGCGGGACGGAAGGCCGCCTCGACCCCGAGGTGCAGGTGCACGGTCCCGGCCCGGAACCAGCAGCCGCCGCGGGCCGCGAGCACGGGCGGTTTGGGGATCTCGGTCATGCCGAGGAGATCGACGTAGTAGGCCCGCAGCAGGTCCTCCGAGCCCGGCGGTACGGCGAGCTGGACGTGGTCGAGGGCGGTGAGCATCAGGCGTCCTCCTTGCGGGCGACGGCGAACAGGCGACGGAAGGGCAGGACGGTGCCGTAGGGGGCGCTCGGGTAGGCCTCCCGCAGCAGGGCGCGGTAGTCGGCGACGAAGGCGTCCCGGGCCTCGGGGTCGTCGCCGAGGGCGGTCAGGACGGGGCGCAGTCCGGTGCCCTTGACCCAGTCGAGGACGGGGTCCTCGCCCGGCAGGACGTGCAGGTAGGTGGTCTCCCAGACGTCGGTGGCGCAGCCGAGGCGCGCGAGTCGGTCGAGATAGGCGGCGGGCGGGTGGACGGAGTCCTCCTGGCGCAGCACGTCGGCGAGCCGGGCCTTCCAGCGGGGCGTGGCGGCCAGTTCGCGCATGAGGGCGTGCAGGGGCGCGTCGATGTTGTTCGGCACCTGGAAGGCGAAGGTGCCGCCGGGGGCGAGCGCGTCGAGCCAGTCGGCGAAGCGGTCGAGGTGGCCGGGGACCCACTGGAGCGCCGCGTTGGACACGATCAGGTCGTACGGCCGGTCGGGCGCCCAGGTGCGCAGGTCGGCATGGGCGAAGTCGAGGCGCCCGCCGCCGGGGGTGGGGCCCGCGTGGTCGACCTGGGCCCTGTCGAGCATCGCGGCCGAGTTGTCGTAGCCGGTGATGTGCGCGGTGGGCCAGCGGTCGGCGAGGACGGCGGTGACGTTGCCGGGGCCGCAGCCGAGGTCGGCGACGGCCGGGGGGTCGCCGGGGAGGGCGGGGACATGGGCGAGGAGGTCGGTGAAGGCGCGGGCGCGGTGACCGGAGTGGCGGAGGTACTGGGCGGGGTCCCAGGCGGGAGTGGTCATGTGCTCCACCTTCCCCGCCGAGATATCTCGATGTCAAGAGACTCGACATCAAGAGACTTCACGTCGACACAACCACTACACTGATCGCCATGGAGGACGAGGTCGATCGGCTGGTCGCTGCGTGGCGCCGGGAGCGCCCGGACCTCGACGTGGAACCGCTCGAGGTGCTCAGCCGGGTGAGCCGACTGGCGCGGCACCTGGACCGGGCACGTCGGCTGGCCTTCGCCGAGCACAGCCTGGAACCCTGGGAGTTCGACGTGCTCACCGCGCTCAGGCGCGCGGGCACGCCGTATCAGCTCTCCCCCGGGCAGCTGCTGACCCAGACCCTGGTCACCTCGGGGACGATGACCAACCGCATCGACCGGCTGGCCAAGAAGGGCCTGGTCGAGCGGTTGCCGGACCCGAGCGACCGGCGCGGTGTGCTGGTCCGGCTCACCACCGAGGGCCAGGACCGCGCGGACCAGGCCCTGGCGGGCCTCCTCGACCAGGAGCGAGCCATCCTCGCCGAACTCTCCCCCACCCAGCGCACCGACCTCGCCGGACTACTACGCCAGCTGACCGCCCCGTTCGACAACATCCCAGGCTAGGCGCGCAGCGCCCCCGAAGGGGCGCGGGGAACTGCGCGACCAGCCACGACGGCGCCGCAGTCGGCATACGGCATAGTGCGGCACTTCCCGCGGAGCGCTTGGCGCCGGTCAGGCGCTGCTGCTCTCCTCCGGCATGATCCGCCCGGTGGGCCCCAGGTCCACCGGCCCGACCCCCGCCCGCCGCGCGAGCGCGACCGCCGCCAGGGTGGAGTGGACGCCCAGTTTGCCGAGGACGTTCTGCATGTGGGTGCGGACGGTGTGCGGGGACAGGAAGAGGCGCTCGGCGACCGCCTTGCGCCCCAGGCCCGCCACCATGCACCGGAGCACTTCCCGCTCCCTCGGCGTGAGGGACTCCACCAGCCGCTCGCTCTCGGTGCGGTGCTTGCGGGCCGCGGTCAGCTCCCGCAGGACGCCCGTGAGCAGGGCGGGCGGCAGATGCGTCTCGTCGCGCAGCACGCCCCGGATGACGTTCAGCAGCCGGGACAGCGAGCAGTCCTTGGCGACCCAGCCGCAGGCGCCGGCCTGTAGGGCCAGGGCCGCGCGCCGCGGGTCGTCCTTCTCGGCGAGGACGACGACGCGGACGGCCGGATGGGCCGAGCGGACCCCGGCGACCAGCGATATGCCGTCGACCAGTCCCTCCGCGTTGGCCTCCTGCACCGGCACGGCCGCCCGGCCGCCCGGCAGTTGACCGCCCAGGTCGGCGTCGACGAGCAGCACGTCGTAGCGGCGGCCCTCGGCGACCGCGCGCTCCAGGCAGCGCAGCGCGGCCGGACCGCTGCCGGCCGCGGACACGTCGACGTCGGGCTCGGCGGCCAGTGCGGCGGCCAGCGACTCGGCGAAGATGCGGTGGTCGTCGACGACCAGGACTCGGATGCGAACCACGAAACCCCCTTCCCCAGTGCTCTTCACGAGCCGGGGATACCCCAAGGTCCGGAGAACGACGAACCGTGCGGACACGACACCCGCGGGAGGACGGAACCGCACGACCGCCGTCGTGCCTGAACTGCTACCCCCACCGCGGGCGTCGTATCCGACTTGTCTCGCCCCCTGATCAGTACCGGCCCCCACCGGCACTGCTCATCAGAGTACGACCGGTCGCCGTGAGCGGAAGGCAATTTGCAGAACTGCCCGGCCAACGCGTTTATGGTGTGCCGCATGTTTCGTATTGAGGCGGAAGTCGACAAGGAACGACGCGATCTGCTCCGCACGCGGCTGCTGGAAACCAACACGGCGGCCTCTCCCGTCCTGGCGGCCCTGCGCGGCACCCCGGCCGAACGCGAAGTGCCGCTGCACCTCTGGGCGACGGACGGGAGTTCGGGCGACATGGCGGGCGGTCTGGTCGGGCACACCTGGGCGTCCTGGCTGCACGTCACCTACCTCTGGGTGGACGCCCGCCACCGCGGCACCGGCCTCGGCGGCAGCCTTCTCGCGGCGGCCGAGCGCATCGCCCGCACGGACCGCGGCTGCGCCGCGGCCCGGCTGGAGACCTGGGACTTCCAGGCCCCGGAGTTCTACCGGAAGCAGGGCTACGACGTGGTGTGCGTGATCCCCGACTATCCGCCGGGGATCACGGAGTACACGCTGACGAAGCGGCTGGGCTGAGGCTCAGCGCTCTTGGCGGGCGCCGGCCGACGGCACCGCCTCGAAGACCCGGGGGGCCTGGAAGCCGGCCGCCGCGAAGGCCTCCTCGACCGCCTTGGCGATCGTGTCGACGTCGGCCGCCTCCGCGAGGACGATCGCCGAGCCGCCGAAGCCGCCGCCGGTCATCCGGGCGCCCAGCGCGCCGGCCGCGTTCGCCGCCTCCACGACCAGGTCGAGCTCCGGGCAGGAGACCTGGAAGTCGTCGCGCAGCGAGGCGTGGCCCTCGGTGAGGACCGGCCCGATGGCGCGGGTGTCGCCCGCTTCGAGGAGGGCGACGACGCGCTCGACGCGGTGGTCCTCGGTGACGACGTGCCGGACCAGGCGCCGTACCTCCTCCTCGTCGCCGAGGCGGTCGAGCGCGGAGTCCAGCTCGTCGTAGGCGATGTCCCGCAGCGCGTCCACGCCCAGCAGGGCCGCGCCCTTCTCGCAGCCGGCCCGGCGCTTGCCGTACTCGCCGCCGCTGTGGGCGTGCTTGACCTGGGTGTCGACGACCAGCAGGCGCATGCCCTCGGCCGCGAGGTCGAAGGGGATCTGCTTCTGCGAGAGGTCGCGGGTGTCCAGGAACAGGGCGTGGCCCTGCTCGCAGCACGCCGAAGCCGTCTGGTCCATGATGCCGGTCGGCGCCCCGACGTAGACGTTCTCCGCGCGCTGGCACAGGCGGGCCAGCTGCCAGCGCTGCAGGCCCAGTTCGTAGAGGTCGTTGAGCGCGAGGGCGATCACCACCTCCAGGGCCGCGGAGGAGGACAGGCCCGCGCCGGTCGGCACGGTGGAGGCGAGGTGGACGTCGGCGCCGGTGACCGGGTGCCCTGCCTCCCGCAGCGCCCAGACCACGCCCGCCGGGTACGCCGTCCACTCCTGGTCGGTGCCGGGCTCCAGGGCGTCGAGGGAGAGCTCGACGACCCCGCCCTCGACGTCCGAGGAGTGCAGCCGCAGCACGCCGTCGGTGCGGCGGGCGACGGCGGCCGTCGCCACGTGCGGCAGCGCGAAGGGCATCACGAAGCCGTCGTTGTAGTCGGTGTGCTCACCGATCAGGTTGACCCGGCCGGGTGCGGCCCAGACGCCCTCGGGAGCCGTGCCGTACAGCTCCTCGAACGCGGCTCCGACCTGTGCTGCTGCCCCCACTACTGCTCCCTAGCTGCGCTGATGGTCTGCGCGAACTCCCAGGCGTCCGCGACGATCCCCGCGAGGTCCGCGCGGGTCGGGTTCCAGCCCAGCTTCTCGCGGGCGGTGGCCGCCGAGGCGACCAGGACGGCCGGGTCGCCGCCCCGGCGCGGGGCCACGACCTCGGGGATCGGGTGGCCGGTGACCTGGCGGACGGTCTCGATGACCTGGCGGACGGAGAAGCCCTCGCCGTTGCCCAGGTTGCAGATCAGGTGCTCGCCGGGCCGCGCGGCCGTCAGGGCCAGCAGGTGGGCGTCGGCGAGGTCGGCGACGTGGATGTAGTCGCGGATGCAGGTGCCGTCGGGCGTCGGGTAGTCGTCGCCGAAGACGGAGATGGCCTCGCGGCGGCCCTGCGCGACCTGGAGGACCAGCGGGATCAGGTGCGACTCGGGGTCGTGCCGCTCGCCCTGCGCGCCGTACGCCCCGGCCACGTTGAAGTAGCGCAGGGAGACCGCGCCCAGGCCGTGGGCGGTGGCCTCGCCGGTGATCATGTGGTCGACGGCGAGCTTGGTGGCGCCGTACGGGTTCGTCGGCTGCGTCGGGGCGGTCTCGACGATCGGCACCTGCTCCGGCTCGCCGTAGGTGGCCGCCGTGGAGGAGAAGACGAGCTTGCGGACGCCGGCCTCGCGCATCGCGGCGAGCAGCGCCATGGTGCCGCCGACGTTGTTGTCCCAGTACTTCTCGGGCTTGACGACCGACTCGCCGACCTGGGAGAACGCGGCGAAGTGCAGCACCGCCTCGTAGGAGGAGTCCAGCCACTTGGCGGCGTCGCGGATGTCGCCCTCGACGAAGGCGGCGCCCGCGGGGACGCCCTCGCGGAAGCCCGTGGAGAGGTTGTCGAGGACGGTGACCTCGTGGCCCGCCTCCAGCAGGTGCTGGGCGACCACGCTGCCGACGTATCCCGCCCCGCCCGTCACCAGGTACTTCATCAACTCGCTACCTCTCGCAGTCGCTCGGCCGCGCGCTCCGGCGGCACGTCGTTGATGAACACGCTCATGCCTGACTCGGAACCCGCGAGAAACTTCAGCTTGCCGGACGTTCGGCGGATGGTGAAAAGCTCCAGGTGCAGCGCGAAGTCGTCGCGCGTGACACCGTCGAACTCCTCCAGCGTCCCGAACGGCGCCTGGTGCCAGGCGGCGATGTAGGGCGTGGGAGGCTCACCCTCACCGAAGATACGGTCGAAGCGCCTCAAGAGTTCCAGATAAACCTGGGGGAACTCTGAGCGCGCCGCCTCGTCGAGGCCGAGCAGGTCGGGGACGCGGCGCTTCGGGTACAGGTGGACCTCGTAGGGCCAGTGCGCCGCGTACGGCACGAAGGCGACCCAGTGTTCACTCTCAAGGACGACCCGCTCGTCGGCGAGTTCACGTGCAAGGACGGCGTCGAACAGGTTCTCCCCGCCGGTCGCCTCCTTGTGGGCCGCCAGTGAACGCAGCATCAGGGCGGTGCGCGGGGTGGTGAAGGGGTAGGCGTAGATCTGGCCGTGCGGGTGACCGAGCGTCACGCCGATCTCCTCGCCGCGGTTCTCGAAGCAGAACACCTGCTCGACGGAGGGGAGATGCGACAGCTCCGAGGTCCGGTCGGTCCACGCGTCGAGGACCAGCCGCGCCTGCTCCTCGGTGAGGCTCGCGAAGGACGCGTCGTGGTCCGAGGTGAAGCAGACCACCTCACAGCGCCCGGAGTCGCCGGCCAGCGAGGGGAAACGGTTCTCGAAGACCACGACGTCGTACGACGAGTCCGGGATCTCGCTCAGCCGGTCGCCCTTGGTCGGGCACAGCGGGCACTGGTCGGCCGGCGGGTGGTAGGTGCGGCCCTGCCGGTGCGAGGCGATCGCGACCTGGTCGCCGAGCAGCGCGTCCCGGCGGACCTCCGAGGTGGTGTGCGTCCGCTCCAGCGGACGGCGGTCCACCGCGTCCCGCACGGTGTCGTCGCGCAGGTCGTAGTAGATGAGTTCGCGACCGTCGGCCAGCCGGGTCGAGGTCTTCTTCACTGCGGACTCCCATTGATCGAGCCAGCCAACCATCAAACAGAACCGAACACACCAAAACACAACTCACCACCCCAGTCAACATCGCAATCAATCAAGGTGAGACAACGAAAGTGTTGAATTACTGGGTGCAGAACCCCACAGATGCCCCCGTATCGCCCACATACCTCGCGACAGGCCTCCCCACGGACCTCGCGGCGGGGCTGCGGCTGCCCACCAACGGCCTGGACTACACGATCCTGGCGATCTACTTCGTCGTCGTCCTGGGCATCGGCTTCGCGGCCCGCCGCTCGGTGAGGACCAGCCTCGACTTCTTCCTCTCCGGACGGTCGCTGCCCGCCTGGATCACCGGCCTCGCCTTCATCTCGGCGAACCTGGCCGCCACCGAGATCCTCGGCATGGCCGCCAACAGCGCGCAGTACGGCGCGTACACCGTGCACTGGTACTGGATCGGCGCCATTCCGGCCATGGTCTTCCTGGGCCTGGTGATGATGCCCTTCTACTACGGCAGCAAGGTGCGCTCGGTCCCCGAGATGCTGCTGCTCCGCTTCGACAGAGCCGCACACCTGCTCAGTTCGATCCTGTTCGCCTTCGCGGCCATCCTGATCGCCGGTGTGAACCTGTACGCCCTGGCGATCGTCGTGGAGGCGCTCCTCGGCTGGCCGCAGTGGGTGGCGATCGTGGTGGCCGGCGCGTTCGTACTGGCGTACATCACCCTCGGCGGTCTCTCCTCGGCCATCTACAACGAGGTGCTCCAGTTCTTCGTGATCCTGGCCGCCCTCATCCCGCTCTCCGTGCTGGGCCTGAAGAAGGTCGGCGGCTGGGACGGCCTGGTCGACAGGCTCACCGCCGCCCACGGCCACAACTTCACCACCGCCTGGGGCGGCACCGGCATCGGCTCCGTCAACCCGCTCGGCGCGAACTGGCTGACCATCGTCCTCGGCCTCGGCTTCGTGCTCTCCTTCGGCTACTGGACGACGAACTTCGCGGAGGTGCAGCGCGCCCTGTCGGCGAAGAACCTCTCCGCAGCCCAGCGCACCCCGCTGATCGCCGCCTACCCGAAGATCTTCATCGTCTTCCTGGTGATGATCCCGGGCCTGGTGGCCGCCGCGCTGGTGCCGAACATCGGGACCGCGAAGTCCGGCCTCCAGTACAACGACGCCATCCCCTACCTGATGTCCCAGCTGCTGCCCAACGGCGTGCTCGGCATCGCGGTGACCGGGCTGCTGGCCGCCTTCATGGCCGGCATGGCGGCCAACGTGTCGTCCTTCAACACCGTGTTCACGACGGACATCTGGGCGAAGTACGTGGTGCGGGGCCGGGAGGACGGCTACTACGTGCGCTTCGGACGCCTCATCACCGCGATCGGCGTCTGCGCGTCCATCGGCACGGCGTTCCTCGCGTCCTCCTTCTCGAACATCATGAGCTACCTCCAGACGCTGTTCTCCTTCTTCAACGTGCCGATGTTCGTCGTCTTCGTCGTCGGCATGTTCTGGAAGCGGGCCTCGGCGAAGTCCGGCTTCTGGGGGCTGCTCGCGGGGACCGTGACCGCGATGGTCAACTACTTCGTCCTCTACAAGCGGGGCGTCATCGGCATCCCCACCGACCAGGGCGCCAACTTCGTCTCCGCGATCGCCGGGTTCGTCGCCGGCGCGGTGGTGATGGTGATCGTGTCCCTGTTCACCGCGCCCAAGCCGGAGGCGGAGCTCGCGGGCCTCGTCTACGGCACGACGTCCCCGGGGATGACGGAGGCGCCCGCGCCCGGCGACGAGGCCTGGTACCGGCGGCCGGCGCTGCTCGGCTGGGGCGCCGTGGTCATCGCCGCCCTCTGCTACATCCCGTTCTCGTTCTAGTCCCGGTCGCGGGAGGATGGAGGAACCATGACCGACGACTCCGGGCAGTCCGGATTCCACTACTCCGAGCAGGACGTCCAGCGCGAGGTCACCGAGTTGGAGGGGCGGTCGGCGACCGCCGCGCGGATCTTCGATCTGCGGCGGATCATCGGGGGGCTGTTCGTGCTCTACGGGATCATCGTCACGATCACCGGGATCACGGACTCGCAGGCCGAGATCGACAAGGCGCAGGGGATCAACATCAACCTGTGGACGGGGATCGGGATGCTGTTGCTGGGGGTGTTCTTTCTGGTGTGGCTGAGGTTGCGTCCGACTCCGCCGCCGGTACCTCCGGTGGAAGAGGCCGAAGACTGATTTCGGTTGTGTTCTGGCTGCAGGTGCGTGGGGGCTGGTCGCGCAGTTCCCCGCGCCCCTAAAGGGGCGCTTGTGGGCCGCCGTTGAGAGGTCCCGCCCGGTCCAGTAGCCCGGTGCGGGCCGCGAGCGCGGCCGCTTCCAAGCGGGACCCCACGCCCAGTTTCATCAGGACCCTCTGCACATGGGTGCGAGCCGTGCTCGGGGCGATGCCCATGCCGGCGGCGATGAGGCGGGTGTCCTCGCCGTCGGCGACGCGGACCAGGACCTCCACCTCCCTCGGGGTGAGCATCTGGAGGAGGCGCTGGCCCTCGTCGTCGGGCTGGGCTGCGGGGTTGAGGAGTTCGCCGAAGGCGCCCTGGAGCAGGGCGGGGGCCACGGCGGCCTCCCCGGCCCTGGCCTTCATGATCGCCCGCTCGACGCCCTCGATGCGCTCGTCGTGCCGTACGTACCCGGAGGCGCCCGCGGCGAAGGCCGCCGCGATGCCGCGCGGGGAGGGCACCGGGCCCAGGACCAGGACGGCGACCTGCGGACGCTCCCGCTTGATCTTCACCACCGGGTCGAAGATCCCGGGCTCGGCCGGTGTCGCCGTACCGAGCAGGCACACCTCGGGCGCCCGTGTGATCACCAGCTCGGCCGCGCCCGCCGCCGGTGCCGCCGCGGCCAGCACCCGGTGGCCGCGCAGTTTCAGCGCCGAGGCCAACGCCTCGGCGAGCAGCCGGTGGTCGTCGACCACCATGAGCCGCACTCCCATAGAGCAACCCCCCCAGTCCCCCCAATGGATGCCCCACTATGGATGCCCACTGGTCCGCATGGACAGAGGGCCCCCCGGCACCCCGTCCTTCATGCCCCCGGAAGCTACACGCTTGTTCGACGTTGCGCTGCCCCTACTGATGAGAAGTGCCCCGGATCGGAGGAATCTCAGGGTTTTCTCGTATTCGAGGGTGACGAGCGCGTATCAGCCACCCGCGCCGAAGGCGGTGACCAGGTACTCCTTGGCCGTCGACGAGGAGGTGGCGGCGTGGGCGTAGGCGGCGGACAGGTAGAGGTGCCCCTGGGAGTAGCGGACCTCGGCGTAGTCGGGCGACATGGCCGTCTCCACGGCCTTGACCGCCGTGCTCGCCGGGTTCTCCAGCAGCTTGGTCTCCTTGAACGAACCGCCGTCGATGCTGACGACCTGGGCACCCTTGTCGTACGGCGCGTTCTTGTAGGCGATCACATCGGGACCGTCCATGCGCAGGGGCGTGATCGTGTAGTTGTCACCGGCGTCGGCGCGCTGGCCGGTCTGCTTGCCGGTGCCCAGGTCGAAGGCGACGATCTCGTTGGTCTTCGTGTAGTCCCCGTCGCCGTCGTGCTGTTCGGTCGCCAGGTACAGCCTGTCGTTGCCGACCACCACGCCCGTGCACTTCTCCAGGTCGTAGATGCCGTCGCAGCGGGCCGCGTAGGAGCTGCCCGGCGTGGAGATGCGGGTGCGCAGGGCGCCGGTCCTGTTGTCGACGGAGAAGACGTCCGAGAAGCCGCTGCCGTCGCCGGCGCTGTCGTTGACGTCGGCGGCCACCACCAGCGGGTCGGTCGACACGACGCTCGCGTAGTCGATGCCCGAGGTCATCCGGTACTCCGAGAGCACCTTGCCGGAGACCGGGTCGAGGGTCTGGATGCGCAGCTGGCCGGCGTCGCCGCTGCCGCACCTGCGGACCGCGACCAGCTTGGCGCCGCCGCCGTACCCGGCGTCGTAGCAGCTGTCGGCGGCCTTCGGCTGCCAGCGGACCTTGCCTGAGGCGAGGTCGAAGGCGGCACCGCCGCTGGAGCCGCCGACCGCGACCGTCTGCTGAGCGACCGTCACGTTGTCGAAGTTGACCGGGACGTCACCGGACTTGATCGTCTGGGTCCACAGCTTCTTACCGGTGTTCAGGTCGACGGCGGCAACCTGGGTGCAGCCGGCCGTGGAGCCCTTGGGGGGCATCTTCGGCTGGAAGACGACCGCGGTCCTGCCGTCGGCGCTGACGTGTCCGGTGGCGCGGCAGACCGGGCCGGAGAGCGGGATCGTCCACAGCTCGGCGCCCGAGTCGGGGTCGTAGCCGGTGATCTCGGCGATGCCGGTCTTCGCGTACACCTTGTCGGTGAGCCAGGAACCGGCGGTGACGGTGGTGTCCTTCGCCGCGGGCAGGGGCACCTGGAAGAGGACCTTGGAGGTGGTGTCCGCGGGCACCTTCTCGGTGCCCTTGCCGTTCTCGCCGCCGTTCGCGTCCTGGCCGCCGGTGCCGCCGCCGCTGGAGTGCGCCGTGTCGTCCTTCTTGCCGTCGCCGCCGGAGGACCTGGCGTACCAGATGCCGCCGCCGACGATCAGCGCGATGGCGACGACCGCGGCGACGACGATGAGCAGCGTCGCGTTGTTCCGCCCGCGGCCGGGGCCGGGAGCGGGAGCGGGGCCGCCCGGGTAGCCGTAGCCGGGCTGGGGCGGCTGGTTCGGGTAGCCGTAGCCGGGCTGCTGGGCGTACGGGTTCGGGGCCGGGGGCTGCTGGGGGTAGCCGTAGCCGGGCTGCGGGGGCTGCTGCGGGTAGCCGTAACCGGGCTGCTGGGCGTACGGGTTCGGAGGCTGGTTGGGCGGCTGGTTGGGCGGCTGGTTGGGGGGAGGCGGGGGCTGGGTCATGGTGGGAGTACCTCGGGGGACGGGGCGTGAGCGGGCTGGGGACGGCGGGACGGCTCGGGGCGGGGCCCGCTCAGTTGCCGAAGGCCATCATCAGCTTCTCCTTCGCCTGGTCGCTGCCGGTCAGCCGCGTGGCGGAGAGGTAGAAACGGCCGTCGGCCCAGTCGACCGCGCCGTCGTAGAAGCCGCCCTCGATGTCGGCGGTGTGCTGCGGGTTCTGCAGCAGCCTGGTGGTGGAGTG
The DNA here is from genome assembly GCF_040652195.1 of Streptomyces sp. NPDC048278. Taxonomy (NCBI): domain Bacteria; kingdom Bacillati; phylum Actinomycetota; class Actinomycetes; order Kitasatosporales; family Streptomycetaceae; genus Streptomyces; species Streptomyces sp. NPDC048278. The sequence continues at coordinate 71,145 of NZ_JBEZLP010000027.1, read as the reverse complement.
GGCGGAGCCGGTGGTCGGGATCGACACGACCTGGCCGCCCGCGTCGTACGACGGCCGTACGTAGGCGACGAGCTTGCCGCCCTCGACCTCGACCGGGTACATCGACTCGTCCGTCGGGGACTTCACACGCCACTTCGCCTTGCCGTCGGTGAGGCTGATCGCGACGATCTCGTTGGCGCTGCCGCTCACATCCGTCGGCAGATAGAGGGTGTTCGCGTCGACGGCCACGCCCTGGCAGCCCTGGAGGTCACGGGCGAGGAGCGCCCAGCCGCACTGGGGCGCGAACTTCTCGTCGACCTTGACCTCGGAACGGAACGTGCCCTTGTCGTCCAGGACCGAGATGTTCCAGGCGTTCTTCTCCTCGTTGGTCATGTAGACCACGAGCGGGTCGACGGAGTAGGTCCGCTGGACCTGCCAGCCCTTCTTGACCGGCTGGGTCCACCGGACCTTGCCGGTGGCCGGGTCGAGCCGCGAGATCTCGTCGTGCTCGGTGCTGCTGCCGGCGCCGCAGGACGCCACCTCGACCAGCCGGTCCGTGCTGCCCGCGAACGCCGTCGGGAAGCAGGACGCGCCGTACTCCTTCTTGTCGTACAGCTTGTCGCCGCTGCCGAGGTCGTACGCCGTGCCGGACTCGGAACGGCCCACCATCAGCGTCTTCCCGCTGATCGTCAGCTCGATGCTGAGCGCGCTGTCGAACAGCCCGCCGTCGGCGACGGTCGCGGTCCAGCCCTTCCGGCCCGTGTCGAGGTCGATCTCCTGCAGCTGGTTGCACTTGGCGCGGTCGCTCGTGCCGTTCATGTAGGCCACGACGACCTTGTCGTCCGCCGACTTCTGCGAGGTGACCGCGCAGATCTTCTGCGGGAACGTGATCGGGGCCCAGGCCGGGTCGCCGTTGCCCACCCGGTACGCGAAGACCTGCTTGTACGCCGCCTTCACCGCCGTCTTCCCGGTGATCCACATGCCGGGCGCGTCGGCGCCCGAGGCGGGCGCGTCGGGCGCCGACTTGTACCAGAGCACCTTGGCTTCGCCGGACTTGCGGCCCGCGTTCAGGTTCTCCGGGTCCGCGCCGCCGCCGCTGCCGTCACCGGGGTCGGCCGGGGTACCGGAGGCCTTGGGGTCGTCGGACCGCTGGGCGACCGGCTTCTTGTCGCCGCCCCCGCCGCCGGTCACGGCGTACACCGTGCCGCCGACGACCAGCAGCCCGGCCACCGCCGCCGCGACGACCAGCGCGGGCCTGCCCTTGAACGGGCCGCGGCCTCCGCCGCCGGGCGGCGGGGGCATCCCCGGCCCGCCGGGGTACTGCGGCTGCTGCTGGGGGTATCCGTACCCGTACCCGGGCTGCGGCCCGTACGGGCCCGGGGTGCCGTAGGGGCCGGGGGCGGGCTGCTGCGGGTAGCCGTAGCCGGGTTGCGGCTGCGGCTGCGGTGCGCCGAAGGCTCCCGGTGCGGGCGGCTGTTGGGGGGCGCCGAATCCGCCGCCCGGCGGCGGCTGGTCCTGCGGCGCTCCGAAAGCACCCTGCGGCGGCTGGCCCGGCGGCTGTGTCATCAGCGTTCTTCCCCCTCGTTCACTGATTTCGAGCCATGCCCGAGGCCGGCGACGGACCCGCGGTCGCACTCGGGCAGTGCTCAGACCGACCTTTCTACCACCCGCCACCGACAGCCCACGGGCCCGCGTCCGCCGCCGTTCCCAAGGGAGAACCGCCCTGTGATGCCACCGTTACGCGCCTTCACGCCCCCTTCACCGGGCCCGCGCAAGGGGGTTGCGCGCGGGCTCGCGGTGGGCTCGCGGTGGGCTGATTCACGCCGGTGGGTCCGTCCGTTACGCGTCCTCCGCCAACTCCAGCCAGCGCATCTCCAGTTCCTCGCGCTCCGCGGCCAGGTCGCGCAGCTGGGCGTCGAGTTCGGCAACCTTCGCGAAGTCCGTTGCGTTCGCCGCGATCTGGTCGTGCAGCTTGGTCTCCTTCTCGGAGACGCGGTCCAACTGCCGTTCGATCTTCTGGAGTTCCTTCTTGGCGGCGCGCTGGTCGGCGGCGCTGCGCTCGGTCGTGGCGGCCTTGGGGGCCGCGGCGCCGGCGGTGGCGGCGACGGCCTCCTCCATGCGCTGCCGGCGCTCCAGGTACTCGTCGATGCCGCGCGGCAGCATCCGCAGCGTGGCGTCGCCGAGGAGGGCGAAGACGCGGTCGGTGGTGCGCTCGACGAAGAACCGGTCGTGGGAGATGACGATCATCGAGCCGGGCCAGCTGTCGAGGACGTCCTCCAGCTGGGTGAGGGTCTCGATGTCGAGGTCGTTGGTGGGCTCGTCGAGGAAGAGGACGTTCGGCTCGTCCATGAGCAGACGCAGGAGCTGGAGGCGGCGGCGCTCACCGCCGGAGAGGTCGCCGACCGGCGTCCACTGCTTCTCCTTGCTGAAGCCGAACGTCTCGCACAGCTGCCCGGCGGTCATCTCGCGCCCCTTGCCGAGGTCGACGCGCTCGCGAACCTGCTGGACGGCTTCCAGCACCCGGGTGGCGGGGTTCAGCTCGGCGACCTCCTGGGAGAGGTAGGCCAGCTTGACCGTCTTGCCGACGGCGACCCGGCCGGCCGCGGGCTGGGCCTCGCCCTCCGTCCGTGCCGCCTCGGCCATGGCGCGCAGCAGCGAGGTCTTGCCCGCGCCGTTGACGCCGACCAGGCCGATGCGGTCGCCGGGGCCGAGCTGCCAGGTGACGTGCTTGAGCAGCACCTTCGGCCCGGCCTGGACGGTCACGTCCTCCAGGTCGAAGACGGTCTTGCCGAGCCGGGAGGAGGCGAACTTCATCAGCTCGGAGGTGTCCCGCGGCGGCGGCACGTCGGCGATCAGCTCGTTGGCGGCCTCGACCCGGAACCGCGGCTTGGAGGTACGGGCGGGAGCGCCGCGGCGCAGCCAGGCCAGCTCCTTGCGGACCAGGTTCTGCCGCTTGGTCTCCTCGGTGGCCGCGATCCGCTCGCGCTCCGCGCGGGCGAAGACGTAGTCGGAGTAGCCGCCCTCGTACTCGTAGACGTCGCCGCGCTGCACGTCCCACATGCGGGTGCAGACCTGGTCGAGGAACCACCGGTCGTGGGTGACGCAGACCAGCGCCGAGCGGCGCTCGCGCAGGTGCCGGGCGAGCCAGGAGATGCCCTCGACGTCGAGGTGGTTCGTCGGCTCGTCGAGGACGAGCAGGTCCTGCTCCTCGATGAGCAGCTTGGCGAGCGCGATACGGCGCCGCTCGCCACCGGAGAGCGGTCCGATGACGGTGTCGAGCCCCTTGGGGAAGCCCGGCAGGTCGAGCCCGCCGAACAGCCCGGTCAGCACGTCCCTGACCTTGGCGTTGCCGGCCCACTCGTGGTCGGCCATGTCGCCGATGACCTCGTGCCGGACGGTGGCGGCCGGGTCGAGGGAGTCGTGCTGGCTGAGGACGCCGAGCCGCAGCCCGCCGGAGTGCGTGACGCGGCCGGTGTCGGCCTCCTCCAGCTTCGCGAGCATCCGGATGAGGGTGGTCTTGCCGTCGCCGTTGCGGCCCACCACGCCGATGCGGTCGCCCTCCGACACGCCGAGCGAGACGCCGTCCAGCAGGGCACGGGTGCCGTAGACCTTGCTGACGTTCTCGACATTGACCAGGTTGACGGCCATTTCACTCCTGCGCACGGGGGATGGATCGCCCATCCAGGGTAGTCGGAGGCCGACCGTCGTCCCGCTGCTCCCCATGACGCCGGCCGGTACCGCCAGCGGCACACCGCGGGACCGGGCGCCGCGATACCGCGCGGCGGCCGGACGGGGGCGCCGTATCAGCGCGCCGTGGCGTTACGGGTCACCGTGGCGCCCGGTGCGGGGGCCGCTGCTGTGCGGACCGTGCGGCAGGTGGCGGAGGTGCGGAGGGCGTCGGCGATCTTGGTGGCCGTTTCCGGGTCCCGGGCGAGGAAGGCCGTGGTGGGGCCGGAGCCGGAGACGAGGGCGGTGAGTGCTCCGGCCGCGCGCCCCGCGTCGAGGGTGTCGGCGAGTTCCGGGAAGAGGGAGAGGGCCGCGGGCTGGAGGTCGTTGGAGACGGCGGCGGCGAGTGCGTCGGGGTCGCCCTTCGCCAGGGCCTGGAGCAGTTCCGCCGAGGCCACCGGCGCCGGGATGTCCCGTCCCTGTGCCAGCCGGTCGAACTCGCGGAAGACGGCCGGCGTCGACAGCCCGCGCCTGGCCATCGCGAACACCCAGTGGAAGGTGCCGCCGGTCTCCAGCACGGTCAGCTGCTCGCCCCGCCCGACGCCGAGGGCCGCCCCGCCGACCAGGCTGAACGGCACGTCGCTGCCCAGCTCGGCGCAGATCGCGAGGAGTTCGGCGCGGGAGGCGCCCGCACACCAGAGCTCGTTGCAGGCGAGCAGCGCGCCCGCCCCGTCCGCGCTCCCCCCGGCCATGCCGCCGGCGACCGGGATGTCCTTGGCGATGTGGATGTGCACGGCGGGTTCGATGCCCCGGCGCTCGGCGAGCGCGAGCGCGGCGCGTGCCGCGAGGTTCGTGCGGTCCAGGGGGACCTCGGCGGCGTCCGGGCCCTCGCAGGTGACGGTGAGCTCGTCGGCGGGTGTGACCGTGACCTCGTCGTAGAGGCCGACGGCGAGGAAGACGTTGGCCAGGTCGTGGAAGCCGTCGGGGCGGGCGGCGCCCACCGCGAGCTGGACGTTGACCTTGGCGGGGACGCGTACCGTGACGGTCACTTACCGGACTCCTTGTCCTCGGCGTGCTCGGCGTGCTCGGCGTGCTCGGCGTGCTCGGCGTGCTCGGCGATCCTCGCGAACTCTTCCACGGTCAGCGCCTCGCCGCGGGCCTGCGGGGAGATCCCGGCCGCGACCAGTGCCGCCTCGGCCGCCGCCGCGGACCCGGCCCAGCCGGCGAGCGCCGCCCGCAGGGTCTTGCGGCGCTGCGCGAACGCCGCGTCGACGACCGCGAAGACCTCGCGCTTCGACGCCGTCGTCTTCAGCGGTTCCGCACGCCGGACGAGGGAGACGAGCCCGCTGTCGACGTTCGGCGCGGGCCAGAAGACGTTGCGGCCGATGGCGCCGGCGCGCTTGACCTCGGCGTACCAGTTGGCCTTGACGGACGGCACGCCGTACACCTTGTTGCCGGGTCCGGCGGCGAGCCGGTCGGCGACCTCGGACTGCACCATCACCAGGGTCCGCTCGATGCTCGGGAAGGTGTCGAGCATGTGGAGCAGGACGGGGACGGCGACGTTGTAGGGGAGGTTCGCGACGAGGGCGGTCGGCGGCGGTCCCGGCAGCTCGGTGACGTGCATCGCGTCGGAGTGGACCAGCGCGAACCGGTCCGCGCGCGCCGGCATGCGCGCCGCGATCGTCGCGGGCAGGGCGCCGGCCAGCACGTCGTCGATCTCGACGGCGGTGACCCGGTCCGCGGCCTCCAGGAGCGCGAGGGTGAGGGACCCGAGCCCGGGGCCGACCTCCACGACGACGTCGTCCGGGCGGACCCCGGCGGTGCGGACGATACGGCGGACCGTGTTGGCGTCGATCACGAAGTTCTGGCCGCGCTGCTTGGTGGGACGGACACCGAGCGCTGCCGCCAGCTCACGGATGTCGGCGGGGCCGAGGAGGGCGTCGGGGGTGGGGCTGCTCACGGGACAAGGGTACGGGCCGCCGGGGACGCCTCCGGCCGGTCACTTGTGCAGCCGCGCCCCGCAGTGCGGCCAGGGCGTGGAGCCGCGGCTCACGTAGAGCTTCTTCGCGCGGAACGTCTGCTCCTCCGCCGGGGCGTCCTGCGGGCGCCCGCTGCCGCCGAGGCTGTGCCAGGTGTGGGTGTCGAACTGGTACAGCCCGCCGTACGTCCCGGAGGGGTCCACCGCGTGCGCCCGGCCGCCGGACTCGCAGGCGGCGAGACCGTGCCAGTTCAGGCCGTCGGCGCCGGTCACGGAGTCGGGGTGCGGTTTGGTCCCCACCTTGACCAGCTGGGTGCGCGCCTCCCGGACCACCTCGGCGGCCTCGCGGTGCGGCTTCTGCCGGACCCCGTTGACGGAGCGCAAGTAATAGGTCACACGGCGCAGCCCCGGCCGCCCGGCCCGCTCCACCACCTCGGTCCCCTTGAACAGCGTCGGGTCCGCCGTCCGCCGCACCTGGAACGGGATGGTCTCCTCGCGCACCTCCTTGCTGCCGGTGACGCGCAGCACGGTCACCGTCTGGCCGTCGCGCGGGAAGCCGGCCTGGGACACGGAGGTGGTGTCCTGGCCGTGCAGGGTGATCCCGGCCTCCTCGACGGCCTCGCCGACGGTCGCGGCGTTGGTGCGGATGGTCCGGGTCCGGCCGTCCGCCAGGATGGTGACCGTGCGTTCGGTGCGTACGTCGAGCGCGAGCCCGGCGCGTCCGATGTTCTGGGAGCGCGAGGCCGACAGGTACGCGCCCTCGGCGCGCACCCCGAGCTGTCTGAGCGCCCCGTCCACCGTGCGCGCCGTCGTCCACACCTCGCGCCGTTCGCCGTCCAGCGTGAGCCGTACCGGGCGGCCGTAGCGCACCGCGACCTCGTCGCCGCTGGCCAGGACCGTACCGGGGGCGGGCGCGACCACGTCGTGCGCACCGACCGGCACGCCCTCGTCGGCCAGCAGGCCGGTGACGTCGTCGGCGAACGTGTGCAGGGTGCGCGGCCTGCCGTCCACGGTCAGCTCGATCGCCTTGTCCTTGGCGAGGAACGCGGTGGTGCCGCCCGCGAGGAACGCGACGACGAGCGCCTGCGGCAGCAGACGGCGCACGGCGGACTCGGGGCGCCGGGTGTACCGCGTCTTGCGCCGGCGCGCGGCACGCCGCCCCGCCACGGCGCGCACATCCGCCTCCCGCGTCTCCTCCCGTGCGTCCTCCCGCGCGTTCTCCTCCGCCCCGCCCTCGCCCTGCGGCGGCAGCTCCTGCCCGGCGACCTGCGACTGCGCGGCGCGAGCGGCCTGCGCAGCCTGTGCGGCCTGCGCCGCGGCCTCGTACGCCGGCTGGTACGTGTCACCCCCGTACGCAGTGCCGTAGCCCAGCGTCTCGGCGTCGTGTGCGCCGTACATCTCCTGCACGCCGTGTGCGCCGTGCACGCCGGGCGCGCCGGGCGCGCCGTAGGGGTCGTACGCCCCAGACGTCTCGTACTGCGATGTGCTCACGCCGACACGCTCCAGAGGGGCCAGAGGGGTCCGGATCGGGCCCCCAGAACCTAGCGGAGCAGTCGTCACTCTCCAAAGCGGCACGACTACGCACGGTCGCGAGCAGACCAAGGGTGCGCCCTCGCGAACGTTATGTGCCAGTTACGATCGATACACCCTCAGTAGTCGAAGGCCCGGGCCGTGTTCGCGCCCAGGGCCGTCGCCAGCGCGTCCTCGTCGATGCCGCGCACGGCGGCCAGCGCGCGCACCGTGACCGGAATGAGATACGGGGCGTTGGGCCGTCCGCGGTACGGCGCCGGGGTCAGGAAGGGCGCGTCGGTCTCCACGAGGAGCAGTTCCAGGGGGGCCACGGCCGCCGCGTCCCGCAGGTTCTGGGCGTTCTTGAAGGTGACGTTGCCGGCGAAGGACATGAAGTAGCCCTCGCGGGCGCACTCCTCGGCCATCGCGGCGTCCCCGGAGTAGCAGTGGAACACGGTCCGCTCGGGGGCGCCCTCCTCCTTGAGGACGCGCAGGACGTCGGCGTGGGCGTCGCGGTCGTGGATGACGAGGGCCTTGCCGTGCCGCTTGGCGATCTCGATGTGGGCGCGGAAGGAGCGCTCCTGGGCGGCCTTGCCCTCGGGTCCGGTGCGGAAGTAGTCGAGGCCGGTCTCGCCGACGCCTCTCACCTGGGGCAGCCCGGCCAGCCGGTCGATCTCGGCGAGCGCCTCGTCGAGCGCGGCGTCCCCGCCTCCCGCCCGCGCCCCCTGCCGGGACCAGCCGTCGGGGTCCCCGTGCACGATCCGCGGGGCCTCGTTGGGGTGCAGGGCAACGGTCGCGTGGACGTTCGCGTGCGCGGCGGCGGTGTCGGCCGCCCACCGCGAGCCCTTGAGGTCGCAGCCGACCTGGACGACGGTCGTCACACCCACCGACGCGGCCTTCGCGAGGCCCTCCTCGACCGTGCCGGACTGCATGTCGAGGTGGGTGTGGGAGTCGGCGACGGGCACCCGGAGGGGTTCCGGGAGCGGCGGCGCCGCGTTCTTGTCGGCCGTACGGGAGGCCGTACCGGGGTCGTTCGAAGGCATGCCCCGATCCTACGAAAGGGGCATGCCCGCCGGACCGGCGGCCGGGTCAGCTCGCCTTGCGCTGGAAGGGGTGCAGGAGGTCCGACAGGTGCCAGTGATGCGGCTGCCCGATCTCCGCGGAGGCCTCCGTCGCCTCGGCCGTCCCGCTCTCCGCGGCGGCCTGCCCGGCGGGGCGGTCCTGCGCCGGCGACCGGTGCGACCGCTGCGCGGCGTTCCGCACCGAAGAGACCTGGCCCGCGCGCATGATCCGCAGGACCTGGCCGTCGCAGTTCTGGCACGAGGGCCGGCTCAGCGGCGACGGGACGACCCGGCCGTTCGCCACGTACTTGACGAACTCGTGGTTGTCGGCGTCGGTGTGGTGCTCTATCTCGTACGACTGCTCCCAGCCGTGCCCGCATCGCATGCAGGCGAAGGAATACGACTCGTGGACGACGGCTGTGGCCGCACCGCGGAGGCCGGTGGTCTGCCCTGCGATCTCACTCATGCCAGCTCCTCTTGTCCGCTTGGACAAGCACGCACCCCCGGCGCGGGGATTCCCCCCGGAATCCCATGGGGGTGAGGGACGGGTGCGTCCCTGCTGACCAGTGGACGCCTTCACCGGCGCGAATGCGACAGGCCTGCCGAGTGTTGGAGGCGATTTGGATTCGGCTTGCCAAATCCGCCTCGCCGCACAGGGCTGGGCTTTGCGTTTCCCTCCCCTGCTTTACCGTCCCGTGGGACGCGCGCTCAGAGGAGTAGCCCCCCGCTCAGAGGACACATCACCGCAGGTCAGGGGCGCACGCTCAACCGAGGAGCGGCTCGCTCAGAGATCAGGGTGCGCCCCCTTCGAAACCCCGGCCCGAAGGCGCCCCGTGAGGGGCGCGGGGAACTGCGCGACCAGCCCCCACTGCCCCGCACACAACTACACAGGAGCAACCACGACGGCGCCGCCGAAACCGCCCTCAGCCATCGACGCGCTTCGCCGCAACCACCGCGTCGAACACCACTCGCTTCGGAATCCCCGCCTCCACCGCCACCGCCGCGATCGCCTCCTTGCGGCGCTCCCCCGCCTCCTCCCGCACCCGCACCCGCCGCACCAGCTCCGCCGCGTCGAGTTCCTCCGGCCCCCGCTCCGGCGCGCCCTCCACGACGACGGTGATCTCGCCGCGCACCCCCTCGGCTGCCCACGCCGCGAGCTCGGCCAGCGGGCCGCGCCGCACCTCCTCGTACGTCTTGGTCAGCTCACGGCAGACCGCGGCCCGCCGCTCGGCGCCGAAGACCTCGGCCATCGCGGCGAGGGTGTCGTCGAGGCGGTGCGGGGCCTCGAAGTAGACGAGGGTGCGGCGCTCCTCGGCGGTCTCCTGGAGGCGCGAGCGGCGCTCGCCCGCCTTGCGCGGCAGGAACCCCTCGAAGCAGAACCGGTCGACGGGCAGCCCGGACAGCGCGAGCGCGGTGAGCACGGCGGACGGCCCCGGTACGGCCGTGACCCGGATCCCCTTCTCCACGGCCGCCGCGACCAGCCGGTAGCCGGGGTCGGAGACGGACGGCATCCCGGCGTCGGTGACGAGCAGCACGCGCGCGCCGCCGACGAGTTCCTCGACCAGCTCGGGCGTGCGGGCGGACTCGTTGCCCTCGAAGTACGACACCACGCGCCCCTTGGGCGTCACGCCCAGCGCCTGGGTGAGCCGGCGCAGCCGCCGCGTGTCCTCGGCCGCGATCACGTCGGCGCCGGTCAGCTCCGCGGCGAGCCGGGGCGGCGCGTCCGCGACGTCGCCGATGGGGGTGCCTGCGAGGACAAGGGTTCCAGTCACGCCCCCATCCTCGCAGCCGCCACCGACAGCGCCGTCCCCCCGCCGACGCCCGGGGCGGGGAACGCAAAGGAACCCACCGCGAAGCCGCATTGCACGGGACTCACACAGAACGGTTCCCTACGATGGCGCGGTGACCAGTACCGCGTCCTCCACGGACACCCGGCAGGGCCAGGCAGCGCTCGACGAGCGGCCGACGTGGCAGCAGCGGCTGCGCCGGTTCGGCTACACGGCGAGCCCGGCGCTCACCACCGGTGACAGAGGCAGCGCGGGCCCGGGCGTGCGGGCCGGCGTCGTCGACCGCCTGGTGCCGCCGTACGCCGAGCCGAACCCCCGGCTGTGGTCGGCCCTGGGGGTGCCCCCGGTGCTCGCCGAGCGGATCACGCGCTGGTCGGGCTGGGGCGGTCCGCTCCTGGTCACGCTGATGGCGGGCGTGCTGCGGTTCTGGAACCTGGGCAGCCCGAAGGCGGTGATATTCGACGAGACGTACTACGCGAAGGACGCGTGGGCGCTCGTCCACCGCGGTTTCGAGGTCAACTGGGACAAGAACGCCAACGACCTGATCCTGCAGAAGGCCGGTCACGTCGGCATCCCGGTGGACGCGGCGTATGTCGTGCACCCGCCGGTCGGCAAGTACGTCATCGGGCTCGGGGAGCTGGTCTTCGGCTTCAACCCGTTCGGCTGGCGGTTCATGACCGCGCTGCTCGGCACGCTGAGCGTGCTGCTGCTGTGCCGGATCGGGCGCCGGATGTTCCGGTCCACGTTCCTGGGCTGCCTGGCCGGCGCGCTGATGGCGGTGGACGGACTGCACTTCGTGATGAGCCGCACCTCGCTGCTCGACGGGGTGCTGATGTTCTTCGTGCTGGCGGCGTTCGGCTGCCTGGTCATCGACCGGGACCGGTCGCGGGCGAAACTGGCGGCGGCGCTGCCGCCGGACGCGGACGGCCGGGTCCGCCCTGACGCGCACGTGGCCGACGGTTTCCGCTTCGGGTGGCGGCCCTGGCGCTGGGCCGCGGGCCTGCTGCTGGGCCTCGCGCTCGGCACCAAGTGGAACGCCCTCTACATCCTGGCCGCGTTCTGCGTGATGGCGCTGTTGTGGGACGTCGGCGCCCGCAGGGTGGCCGGTGCCCGGCACCCGTACAAGGCGGTCCTGGCGCACGACACGGGGATCACGTTCCTGGCGACGGTCCCGGTGGCGGTCGCCGTCTACCTGACGTCCTGGATCGGCTGGATCCTGTCCCCCACCGACGGCACCGGCGGCTACTTCCGCAACTGGGCGGCCACCGACGGCAAGGGCGGGAACTGGACGTTCCTGCCGGACTGGCTGCGCAGCCTGTGGCACTACGAGCACGAGGTGTACCTGTTCCACGTCGGCCTGTCGTCGCCGCACACGTACATGTCGAACCCGTGGTCCTGGCTGGTGCTGGGCCGCCCGGTGTCGTACTACTACGAGTCGCCGTCCCCGGGCGTGGACGGCTGCCCGTCGGACGCCGGCGAGAAGTGCGCCCGTGAGGTGCTCGCGATCGGCACCCCGCTGCTGTGGTGGGCGGCCTGCTTCGCGATCGCCTACATCCTGTGGCGGTGGGCGTTCCGCCGCGACTGGCGGGCCGGTGCCGTCGCGTGCGGCATCGCGGCCGGTTACCTGCCCTGGTTCATGTACCAGGAGCGCACGATCTTCCTCTTCTACGCCGTCGTCTTCGTGCCGTTCCTCTGTCTCGCGGTGGCGATGATGATCGGCGCGATCATCGGCCCCCCGGGCTCCAGCGACACCCGCCGACTGCTCGGCGCGTCCAGCGCGGGCGTCCTGGTCCTCCTGATCGCCTGGAACTTCATCTACTTCTGGCCCCTGTACACGGGCACGGCAATCCCCATCGACTCCTGGCGCTCCCGGATGTGGCTGGATACCTGGGTCTAGCCGGGCGGAAACCTCCGTTCGGCCACCGGTTCGGCCAACAATCGGTCAACACCTGTCACAAGGGCCCCACAACGACCTACAGTGCGAGTCACAGCCAGCTTTTGAACGCGTTCACAAAATGCGGCAAATGCTCACGGGGAGGGATTTTCGCACTATGCGCAAGGGGGTCAAGGGAGCCCTGGTCGGCGGCGTCTGCGCGGTCGTGCTGGGTGGGGGCGGGTACGGGGCCTACAACGTCCTGTCGGGGTTGCGCGGTGACAGCACACCGGCCGTGCGGACGGGGCCGCCGACGAAGGACGAGGTCGAGGACACCACGCAGAAGTTCTTCACGGCCTGGGAGAAGGGCCAGTCGGCGACCGCGGCGTCGCTCACGAACGACTCCGCCGACGCCGAGCCCGTGCTCACCTCCTTCAGCGACGTGGCGCACATCAAGGACGTGCACATCACGCCGGGCAAGGCGACCGGCGCCACCGTGCCGTACAGCGTGAAGGCGACCGTGTCCTACGGCGGGAAGTCGAAGCCGCTCGCCTACCGGAGCCGGCTGACCGTCGTACGCGGCGAGACCACGCACCGTGCGCTCGTCGACTGGGACCCGTCCGTGGTCCACCCGGAGCTGAAGCGCGGCGACACGCTGTCCACCGGCGAGGCGGCGAGCCCGCCGATCGAGGCCGTGGACCGCAACGGCAAGGTGCTCACCAAGGACGCGTACCCGTCCCTGGGCCCGATCCTGGACGAGCTGCGCAGCCGCTACGGCGACAAGGCCGGCGGCACCCCCGGCGTGGAGCTGGTCATCCAGCACGCGTCCGCGGAGTCCGCCGACACCACGCTGCTGACCCTCACCCAGGGCAAGGCGGGCAAGCTGCGGACGACGCTCGACGCGCGCGTGCAGGCCGCCGCCGAGACCGCGGTGACCAAGTACGCCGAGTCGTCGGTGGTGGCCGTCAAGCCCAGCACCGGGGAGGTGCTGGCGGTCGCCAACCACCGCGAGGACGGCTTCAACGCGGCCTTCCTCGGCGAGCTGGCGCCCGGCTCCACCATGAAGATCATCAGCGCCGCCACCCTCATCGACACGGGGCTGACCACGGCGAACGGCCCGGCCCCCTGTCCGCCGACCGCGACCTGGCAGAGCCAGACCTTCAGCAACCTCAAGGGACTTGAGCCGGACGAGCAGGCCACCCTCTCGGACAGCTTCGCGCGCTCCTGCAACACGGCGTTCGTGAAGTACGCGGACTCGGTCCAGGTCGACTCGCTCACCAAGGAGGCCGAGGACCGGTTCGGGCTCGGGAAGAACAACTGGAAGGTGGGCATCCCGAGTTTCGACGGCCGGGTCCCCGCCTCCGGCGGCCCGGACACCGCGGCCAACCTGATCGGCCAGGGCCAGGTGCAGATGTCGCCGCTGAACATGGCGTCGGTGGCGGCGACCGCGCTGACCGGGGCCTTCCGGCAGCCGGTGCTCGTCCCGCAGAAGCTGGACGGCCGTGAACTGGCCACCGCGAAGGGCCTGTCGGCCACCACGGTCGCCCAGCTGCGCGCCATGATGAACCGCACCGCGACCAGCGGCACCGCGGCCGGGGTCATGCGCGGGCTGAGCGGCAGCATCGGCGCCAAGACGGGTTCGGCGGAGGTCGACGGCCAGTCCAAGTCGAACAGCTGGTTCGCCGGCTACCGCGACGACGTCGCGGCGGCGGCCATGACCCAGGACGGCGGCCACGGCATCGACGCGGCCGGTCCGATTGTCGCGAGTGTGCTACGGATCGGTGGCTGACGTCACTCCCACAGGCCGGGACTCTAGGCTTGGTGTCGTCGTTGGGGAGCGTGAGGGCTACGGGGCGACGGGGACCCCGGGGGAAGTGCGCGGAGGAACTGAGCTGTGGGCAAGAGAAGGCGCGTCGTCGAGCGACGGAAGAAAAGACCCGCCGTCATCGGCGGAGTGATCGCCGTGGTCGTCGGCGGCGCCGGCTTCGGCCTCTACGCGCTGTACGGCGGCGGAGCGGCCGACGCGGCGTCGTCGGGGAAGTCCGACCAGAAGCCCGTCAAGACCGGTCCGCTGTCGGCCACCGAGGTGCAGACGACGGCGCGCACCTTCCTGTCGTCCTGGCAGCAGGGCAAGGTCACCCGGGCCGCCGCCGTCACGGACGACAGCAAGGCCTGCATCAAGCTCCTGACCGGTTACACCAAGGACGCCCACGTCACGGGCGTCACCCTCACCGAGGGCACCCGCACCGGCGACAAGGTCCCGTTCTCCGTGAAGGCGACGGTGTCGTACAAGGGCGTCAGCAAGCCCCTGGCGTACGACTCGGCGTTCACCGTGATCCGCCGGACCAGCGACGGCAAGCCGGTGGTGAACTGGCACGCCGCGGTCGTCCAGCCGGACCTCGCGGACGGCGACACCCTGGTCACCGGCGAGTCCGGCACCCCGCCGATCAAGGCCCTGGACCGGGACGGCGGGGAGATCACCACCGCCAGGTACCCGTCGCTGGGGACGGTGCTCGACGGGCTGCGGGAGAAGTTCGGCAAGAAGGCCGGCGGCAAGGCCGGCGTCGAACTGCGCGTGGTGCGCGGCGCCGCGTCCGAGAAGGCGAAGCTCTCCGACAAGACGCTGCTCGAACTCAGCAAGGGCACGCCGGGCACCGTGCAGACCACGCTCAGCCCGACCCTGCAGGCGGCGGCCGAGAAGCAGGTCACCACGCAGAAGAACGCCTCGGTCGTGATGGTGCGCCCGTCGACCGGCGAGGTCCTCGCCGTCGCCAACTCCAGCCACGGTTTCAACGTGGCCTTCCAGGGCTCCCTGGCGCCCGGCTCCACGATGAAGATCATCACGTCGACGATGCTGTTCGAGAAGGGGCTCATCACCCCGGACGCCTCGCACCCCTGCCCGAAGACGTACAAGCTCGCCGGGTGGACCTTCCACAACGACGACGACTCCGAGATCAAGCAGGGCACGTTCAAGGTGAGCTTCGGCGCCTCCTGCAACAACGCCTTCATCAACTTCGCGCCCAAGCTCTCCAACAGCGACCTGACCACCGAGGCCCAGCAGGTGTACGGCCTCGGCATGAACAACTGGGCCATCGGCGTCCCCACCTTCGACGGCTCCGTGCCGGTGCAGAGCGGCGCGCAGATGGGCGCCTCGCTGATCGGGCAGGGCGGGGTGCGCATGAACCCGCTGAACATGGCGTCGGTGTCGGCCACGGTGGACACCGGCTCCTTCCACCAGCCGTACCTGGTCGCGCCGAGCGTGGACAACCGGGCGATCGCGAAGGCCTCGCGCACGATGTCGTCGAAGACGCAGGCGCAGCTGAAGGAGGTCATGCAGTACACCGCGGCGTACGGCACGGCGGCCAAGGCGATGTCGGGGCTGAGTTCGAGCTGCGGCGCCAAGACCGGCTCGGCCGAGGTGGACGGCCAGAAGAAGCCCAACGGCTGGTTCACCGCGTACTGCGGGGACTTCGCCGCGGCGGGCGTGGTCCAGGCGGGCGGGCACGGCGGCGACACGGCCGGACCGATCGTGGCGGCACTGCTGAAGCTGGGCGCGTCCCTCTAGGCGGGCCCCGAAGGGGCGCGTCAGCCGGCCACCGGGGTCGCCATGTAGGTGCGCCGGAGGAACCGCAGCAGCGCCTTCGACTCGAACTGCACCACCGACGTGCCGTGGTCGGAGTGGAACTCGACCACGGCCTGGACCCGTCCCAGCGGCCAGACCCGTACGTCACCGCTCTCCGCGGGCGCCCTGAGGCCCTGCTCCAGCAGGGCGCGGGAGAACGTCCACTCGTCCGTGCCGGGCAGACCGACGTGTACCGTCCGCGGATCGCCGTCGGGGTCGTAGCGCAGGACGACGGGCACCGCGCCGGGATCGTCCCGTGCGTCCTCGTCGGTGACGATGTGGGCTCGCGCATACTGCTCGACTACAGACATCGGACTGCCCTTTACGCTCCGTGATCTGTGCGAAAGTTGTTCATCCGCTTTCCTATCCAATGTCGCACATTTTCCCTATTGTGCTTGCGGAGACCGCTCCCGCCCTGCCTGCGGATCCTCATGTGACGAGCTTCTCGCTCTTGCAAAAGCTTCGCAATAGGACCCTAAAATCGAACCGTGCATGTACCTGACGGATTCATCGACGCCCCCACCTCGGCGGTCACCGCCGTGGTCGCGGCCGGCGCCCTCGCGGTCAGCCTGCGCGGCGCCCGCCGTGAACTCGACGAGCGCACCGCGCCGCTGGCCGGCCTGGTGGCGGCGTTCATCTTCGCCGTACAGATGCTCAACTTCCCCGTGGCGGCCGGAACAAGCGGCCATCTTCTGGGCGGGGCGCTCGCCGCGATACTCGTCGGCCCGTACACGGGCGTCCTGTGCGTGTCCGTGGTCCTCCTCATGCAGGGCATCCTGTTCGCGGACGGCGGGCTGACCGCGCTCGGCGTCAACATCACCGACATGGCGATCGTGACCACCGTGGTGGCGTACGCCGTCTTCCGCGGCCTGCTGAAGGTGCTGCCCGGCGGCCGGCGCTCGGTGACCGGCGCCGCCTTCGTCGCCGCCCTGCTCTCCGTGCCCGCCGCGGCCGTCGCCTTCACCCTCCTCTACGCGGTCGGCGGCACCACCGACGTCGCCATCGGCAAGGTGGCCGGCGCGATGATCGGCGTGCACGTCCTCATCGGCGTCGGCGAGGCCGCGATCACCGCGCTCACGGTCGGCGCGGTGATCGCCGTACGCCCCGACCTGGTGCACGGGGCGCGCGGCCTGCGACAGGGGCTCAAGCTGCGCGTGAACGGCGAACTGGTGGACGCGCCGGAGCCGACCGCGCCCGTGGCGGCGCGCACCTCCCGCCGGGCGCTGTGGATCAGCGGCCTGGCGACCTCCCTGGTGCTCGCCGGGTTCGTCAGCTACTACGCCTCCGCCAGCCCCGACGGCCTGGAGAAGGTCGCCCACGACCACGGCATCGACACGAAGGCGAAGGAGCACGCCTCGGCCGGCTCCCCGCTCGCCGACTACGGCGTCGAGGACGTCTCCGACGCCCGGCTCTCCGGCGGCCTCGCGGGCGTCATCGGGGTGGGCACGACCGTGGTCGCGGGCAGCGCGGTGTTCTGGGCGGTGCGCAGGCGCCGTACCTCCGCCCCTTCGGAGGCGGGCTGACGTGGGGGCAGGGCACGCGCACCGGCTCTACCGGCACGCGCACTCGCGCGTGCACGCGCTGCCGCCGCACACCAAACTCGCCGCCGCCCTCGGCTTCGTGGTCGTCGTGGTCTCGACCCCGCGGACGGCGATGTGGGCGTTCGCGCTGTACGCCGTGCTGCTCGCGGTCGTCGCGCAGCACGCGCGCGTGCCCGCCGGTTTCCTCCTGAGGCGGCTGCTGATCGAGGTGCCGTTCGTCGCCTTCGCGGTGCTGATGCCGTTCGTCGCGGAGGGCGCACGGACCGACGTGCTGGGCCTCTCGCTCAGCGTGAACGGCCTCTGGGGCGCCTGGAACGTGCTGGTGAAAGGCACCCTCGGCGTCGCGACCTCCGTCCTCCTGGCGGCCACCACGGAGCTGCGCGAGCTGCTCCTCGGCCTGGAGCGGCTGAGGCTGCCGCCGCTGCTCGTCCAGATCGCCTCCTTCATGATCCGCTACGGCGACGTCATCACCGACGAGATGCGCCGGATGCGGATCGCCCGGCAGTCGCGCGGCTTCGAGGCGCGGGGCGTGCGCCACTGGGGCGTGCTCGCGAAGTCCGCGGGCGCGCTGTTCATCCGCTCCTACGAACGCGGGGAACGCGTCCACCTGGCCATGGTGAGCCGTGGCTACACCGGTTCGATGCCGGTCGTCGACGAGGTGACCGCGTCCCGGGCCCAGTGGTCGTACGCCCTCGCGCTGCCGCTGTCGGCCCTTGTCGTCTGCCTGTTGGGATGGGCTCTGTGACCGCTGTTCCCGCTGTTCCCGCCTCCCCTCCCGCCTCCCTGGAGGTCTCCGGCCTCGCGTTCGCCTACCCCGACGGGCACCAGGCCCTGTTCGGCGTGGACTTCCGCGTCGCGCGCGGCGAACGGGTCGCGCTGCTCGGGCCGAACGGCGCCGGGAAGACCACCCTCGTGCTGCACCTCAACGGCATCCTGAGCGGCGGCGCGGGCACGGTGACGGTGGCCGGACTGCCCGTCGGCAAGCGGCACATGGCGGAGATCAGGCGCCGGGTCGGCATCGTCTTCCAGGACCCGGACGACCAGCTGTTCATGCCGACGGTCCGCGAGGACGTGGCGTTCGGACCGGCCGCGGCCGGCCTGAAGGGCGCGGAGCTGGAGGCACGCGTGCGTGCCGCCCTCGACCGGGTCGGCATGGGCGACTTCGCCGGACGCCCGCCGCACCACCTGTCCTTCGGGCAGCGCCGCCGGGTGGCGGTGGCGACCGTCCTCGCCATGGAGCCGGAGATCCTCGTCCTGGACGAGCCCTCCTCCAACCTCGACCCGGCGTCCCGGCGCGAACTCGCCGACATCCTGCGCTCCCTGGACGTGACGGTCCTGATGGTCACCCACGACCTGCCCTACGCCCTGGAGCTGTGCCCGCGCTCCCTGGTGCTCAGCGACGGCACGATCACCGCCGACGGGCCCACCGCCGAACTCCTCGGCGACGACGCCCTGATGCGTGCCAACCGGCTGGAACTGCCCTTCGGATTCGCCCCGCGTCCGTGACAATGGGCCCGTGACGCATCAAGAGGACGCCGGGCCGCCGCGGCTGGACGAACAGCTGTGCTTCGCGCTGTACGCCGCGCAGCGCGCCGTGACCGCCGCCTACCGCCCGCTCCTCGACGAACTCGGGCTCACCTACCCGCAGTACCTCGTGCTGCTCGTGCTGTGGGAGCGGGGCGAGACCACGGTGAAGGAGCTGGCGGAGGCGCTCCGGCTCGACTACGGCACGGTGTCGCCGCTGCTGAAGCGGCTGGAGGGGGCGGGGCTGGTGCGCAGGGAGCGCTCGGAGCGGGACGAGCGCTCGGTGCTCGTCGCGTGCACCGGGCGCGCGGAGGAACTGCGGGAGCGCGCGGCGCGCATCCCGGGCGCCCTGCTCACCACGACCGGGCTCGACGGGGCCGACGTGGCCCGGCTGCGCGAGGAGTTGCGGGAGCTCGCGGAGCGGGCGGGCCGGGCGGCGGCGCGGCCCGCGTAGCCCTCTGCTGTTACCCGCGGTTTCCACCCCCCTCCCCCTCCCAGGGCTTCCTACCGGTCGGTACCTTGTGCACGATGTGCTTGCACACTTCTGTGTTGCCCACCACTGTTTCCACCCTGGGGGAGGTCCCGCCGTGATCGAAGGCGCCACCGTCGACTCGCGTCCGACGAAGATCATGTATGTCGCCGAGGCGACCGCGCACGGCGGCCGGGACGGGTATGTCAGCAGCCAGGACGGCCAGATCGACCTCAAGGTCGCGATGCCGCCGGAGCTGGGCGGGGACGGCAACGGCACCAACCCGGAGCAGCTGTTCGCGGCCGGCTACAGCGCCTGCTTCCACAACGCGCTGATCCTCGTCGGCAACCGCGCGGGCTACGACCTGACCGGCTCCACGGTCGCCGCGAAGGTCGGCATCGGCCCCAACAAGCAGCGCGGCTACGGCCTCGCGGTCGCCCTCAGCGTCTCGCTCCCGGTGCTGGACGCGGAGATCGCGACGAAGCTGGTGGACGCCGCCCACGAGGTGTGCCCGTACTCGAACGCCACGCGCGGCAACATCGAGGTCACGATCGTGCTCGGCTGACCCCGGGCACGTGCCGCAGACCACGTCGTGGCGAGGAATCCGAGGCCCCCGCGGCCGTGTTTCCCCCACTGTCACCGGTGGGCGGGAAGGCGGAGGGATCCGGACGTGGACGTGCAGGGCACTGTGGCGGCGGGCTTCGAGCCGGTCAGGGACGCGTTCGCGAGCAACTTCGAACTGCTCGGGGACCGGGGCGCGGCGGTGGCCGTGTACCGGGACGGGCACCGGGTCGTCGACCTGTGGGGCGGCGCACGGGACTTCGACGGGGACGCCGGCGGCACACCGTGGGAACACGGCACCGCCCAGGTCGTGCGCTCGGCGACCAAGGGCGTCGCCGCCGCCGTCCTGCTGCTCCTGCACCAGCGCGGCGAGCTGGACCTGGACGCGCCGGTGGGCGACCTCTGGCCGGAGTACAAGGCGGCCGGCAAGGAGCGGACGCTGGTGCGGCACCTGCTCGCGCACCGCGCGGGCGTCCCGGTGCTGGACCGGCCGCTCACGCCCGCGGAGGCCGCCGACCCCGACCTCGGCGCGGCGGCCGTGGCGGCGCAGGCGCCGGTATGGGAGCCGGGCACCGACCACGGCTACCACGCACAGACCTACAGCTGGCTGACCGGCGAGCTGGTACGGCGGGTGACCGGGCGGAACATCGGCGAGTGGATCGCGGACGAGATCGCCGGGCCGCTCGGCGCCGGGCTGTGGCTCGGGCTGCCGGAGGCGGAGCAGGCGCGCGTGGGGCGCGTCGGGCCCGTGACGGCACCGGAGAGCGCGAGTGCGCTGCGGACCCGGCCCAAGCGGGCCGTCTCCGAGGCGTACGCCGACCCGGACTCGCTGACGCGCCGGGCGTTCGGCGCGATCAGCCCGCTCCCGGACGAGAACGACCCCGCCTACCGCGCGGCGGCCCTCCCCGCCTCCAACGGCATCGCCACCGCCGACGGCCTGGCCCGCGTCTACGCCGCCCTGATCGGCGAGGTCGACGGCGGCAGGCGGCTGTTCACCCCGGAGACCGTGGACCTGGCCCGCACCGAGCAGTCCGCCGGCCCCGACCGCGTCCTGGTGGTCTCCACCCGCTTCGGGCTCGGCTACATGCTGCACGGCAGCGCGTCCCCGCTGCTCTCCCCCGGCTCCTTCGGCCACCCGGGCCGCGGCGGCGCGCTCGCCTTCGCGGACCCCGGGTCGGGCATCGCGTTCGGCTATGTCACCAACGGCTTCCGCAAGAGCGTGACGGCGGACCCGCGGGCACAGGCGCTGGTACGCGCGGTGCGCACGGCGCTGTCGTAACCGCCGTGCGCACCCCGTGCGCACCCCGCGCCCGCTCTCGCTCTCGCTCTCGCTCTCGCTCTCGCTCTCGCTCTCGCCGCAGGCCTCTCACACGTTGATCGGGTGCGAGTGCCGCCCCGACAGCGCGTCGATCTCGCCGTGCGCCTTGGACAGCATCTGCATGGCCAGTTCGTTCAGGGCGCGGGCGCCGGCGATCTCCTCACCGACTCTCGGCTGGTTGCTGTCGGACTCGTGCCGGCTCGCGTGGCCGTGCGCCCGTACCTCGGTGCCGTCGGGCAGGCGCACCAGGGCCACCGCGCGCGTGTGCGTGTCGTCCTCCAGGAACTCCATCTCGACATGCCATCCCACAGCGGTTTTCATCATGTTCATCACGGGACCACCTCCGGAATCACTGCTTCCAGGGTGCTCCCGGAGGTCGGGGAGCCGCTACCTGCCGTCGAAGCTGGCGAAGTACGCGGCGGCCATGTCCTCGTCGGCGTGCCCCTGGGCGGCGGCGCGGGCGAAGCGTTCGGCTGCCGCCTCGGCGACGTCCAGGCGCACGCCGTGGCTCGCGCCGGCCGCGACGATCAGCCGGGCGTCCTTCCCCGCGGTGTCCACCGCGAACGACGGCGGGGTCAGCCCGCCGTCGAGGATCAGCCCGGCCTTGGCCCGCAGGTAGCCCATGTCGAGGGGCCCGCCCGCGATCAGGTCGAAGAAGCGCTGCGGGTCCACGCCGAGCCCCTGGGCCAGGGCGACCACCTCGCCGGTCGCCGCGGTGGCCGCGAGGACCCAGCTGTTGGCGACCAGCTTGAGCCGGGTCGCGGCGGCCGTCGACCCGTCGTCGCCGGTCCACACCGTGCGGGCACCGACCGCGTCGAAGACGGGCGTGACCTTCTCCCGGCCCTGCTCGGGCCCCGCGGCCAGGACGGTGAGCTGTCCGGCCTCGGCGGGCTGGCGGGTGCCGAGGACCGGGGCGTCGTAGAAGACCAGGCCGTGCTCGGCGGCGAACGCGGCCAGTTCCGGAACCTGGTCGAGGCCCGCGGTGGTCGACTGCACCCAGACGGCTCCGGGACGCAGCGCTCCGGCCGCCTCGCGCAGGGTCTCCAGGGCGGTCGCGCCGTCGTACAGCATGGTGAGGACGACGTCGGCGCCCTCGACGGCCTCGGCCGGGGTGTCGGTGACCTGGGCGCCGTCGGCCGCGAGGGGCTCGGCCTTGGCGCGGGTGCGGTTCCACGCGCGGACGGTGTGCCCGGCCTTCAGGAGGTTGCGGGCCATCGCGGCGCCCATGATGCCGGTGCCCAGCATGCCCACGGTCGGCTTGTCAGTCATGACGTCTCCCTGTCCTCGTACGTTCCGCAGCCAGCTTGGCGTACCGGGCGGCACCCGGCGCGCGGCTTCGCGCCGGAAAACGCGAGGGACCCCCGCCGAAGCAGGGGTCCCTCGATCCTCGCGGGCCCGGTCAGCCGTCGTTCTCCGACGACGGGAGGTACGCGCCGGGCACGTCGTTCGGCGCGTAGATCTTCTTGTCGCCGGGGTACGGCTTGGTCCAGTTGTGGGTCTGGTACCAGGTGTAGCGGTTCATCTGGGTGGGGTTCGCGTAGTCCGGCACCGCGTTCTTGCCGGTCAGCCGCTGGTGCGAGGCCCACGTCCGCCACTGCGCCGCGACCGTGGCCTCGGCCGCCGGGACGGAGACCGACGTCGGCGCGGCGGCGGCCTGGGCGTCCTGGGCCGCCGGGGTGTCCGAGCCGCAGGCCGGCTGCGGGTTCACGCCGAGGGTCAGCGAGGTCCGGTTGGGGACCGCCGTGAACGGGGTGTCGTCCGCCTTGCCGGTGAACGCCCCGTACATCGGGGTGGCCGCGCTGTCGAGCTGGTTCATCGGGTGGATCCCGAGGATCTGCTCGATCGTGCGGACCATGGTGATCTGCGAGTAGTAGTGGTCGTCGACCGTGCCGTGCTGGGCGTACGGGCTGATGACCTGGACCGGGGCGCGGTGGCCGTCGACGTGGTCGAGGCCGGCCTGGGAGTCGTCCTCGACGACGAAGATCGCCGAGTCCTTCCAGTACTTGCTGTGGGTGATCGTGTCGACCATGCGGCCCACCGCGAGGTCGTTGTCGGCGACCTCGGCGGCGGCGTTGGCCGGGCCGCCGGTGTGGTCGTTGGAGAACCAGAACATGTTCAGGTTCGCCGGGCCGCTCTTCTCGAAGTCCTGCTTCCAGATCTGCTCTTTGTAGATGTCCGGGACGTCGAGATCGAACAGCGGGAAGCCCTGCACCGACACGTCGTTGAGCGAGGGGATCGCCGACCCCGTCTTGATCGGGTACTGGGTCTGGGCCCCGGTCGCGGCCATGTTCTTGCTGTCGCAGTACAGGTTCTGCCAGGTCGCCCCGGCCGGCTTGCTCTCGTACGACTGGAACTCGCCGAAGTCCTTCACGGACTTGCCGGCCGCCTGCGCGCCGGTCCAGATGAACCCGGTCTTCTGGTGGCCGAGGACGTCGTTCTCGGTGTCGTAGCTGCGCGTGTACTCGCCGGCCGACGACTCGGTGTACTCCGGGTTGTCCGACTGCATCAGCCAGTTGTGGCCCTCGGCGGAGTTGGTGCCGATGTCGTAGAAGTTGTCGTACAGCCCGAACTGCTCGGCCAGCGCGTGCTGGTTGGGCGTGACGTTCTCGCCGAACTGGGTGAGCGAGGAGTTGCCGTCGCCCTGCGGCAGATCGCCGAAGACCTGGTCGTAGGTGCGGTTCTCCTTGACGAGCAGGAAGACGTGCTTGATCGTCGACGGGTCGCCGATGCGCCTCGGGACCGGGACGGCCTTCTTGTGGCTGTTGCTCCTGGCGGTCCTGACCGAGTTGGACGTCCAGCCGTTCTGCTTGAACACCTTGTTCGTCTCGGACCTGACGACCTGGTCGCTCGGCATCGTGAACCGGGTGAGGCTCGACGTGGTGTCGTGCGTGTTGTGTCCGGCCGCGTCGGGACGGAGAGCGTCGATGCCGCGGGTGTTGGCGACGACGATCTGCTTGCCGAGGGCGGTGATCCCCGACGGGAAGTAGTCGGTGGGGAGCAGGCCGACGTAGCGGGCGGGCTGCTGCGCGGAGGTGTAGCGGTAGACGGCGACGGCGTTGGCGCGGCCGAGGGTCACCAGGAGGCGGCCGTCGTCGGTGAGGGCGACCGCGTTCGGCTCGTAGCCGACGGACGCCTCGGGCCACGGCTGGGTGGAGATGGTCTGGACGACCTTGTCCTTGCGGCTGTCGATGACCGAGACGCTGTTGTCGGCGGTGTTGGTGACGAACACCGCTCCCTTGCTCGCGTACACGGCGGTCGGGTGCAGGCCGACGTCGACGGTGGAGACGGCGGCGGACGGGTCCGCGGTGTCGATGACGCTGACCGTGCCGGTGGTGCTGGCGCCGGTCTTCGGGTTCGCCACGACATCGGTGCCGTAGGAGTTGATGGTGGTGTCGCCGGCCTTGGCCGGGCGCCCGCCCTCGTTGCTGACGTAGAGCTTGCCGCCGACCAGGGCGAGACCGCGCGGGGCGTTGCCGACCGCCCACGTCTGCTTGATCGTTCCGGTCGCCGCGTCGATGGCGACCACCTTGTTCTGGCCGTTGACCGCGGAGTACACGGTGGAGCCGTCGGCGGAGAACACGGCCGCGCCCACCAGCGCCTGCTTGGAGCCGTCGGCCGCGATGGTGACGGCCGTCGGGTTGGCGAGGGTGCCGTCGGCGTTGACGGTGAACCTGGTGTACCCGTTGGCCTGGCCCAGCCACAGCTGCTTGCCGTCGGGCGAGTAGGTCGGGCCCTCCTGGCCGACCGCGCCGCTGCTGATGCGCAGGTCGTCGGCGGCGTTGGTGCCGATCTTCTGCTTGACCTGACCGGTCGCCAGGTCCACGACGACCAGGGAGGCGTCGCCGTCGGCGACCGAGGCGGCGAGACGGGTGCCGTCCGGGCTGACGACCGACGACATGATCTTGCCGTCGTTGATGACGCTGCGGGTGCCGTAGGGGTTGATGTACTGGTCGGCGGAGACCACCTGGCCGTTGGCGGTGGTCTGGCCGACCTGCTGGGTGCCGAACTGGTACGTCGAGGCGACCGCGGTGCCCGTGACGCCGAGGGCGACGGCGATACCGGCCGTCACCAGCATGGCGCGGCGGCCGACGCGGTGGCCGAAGAGGCTGAGCTGTCTTTTCTCGCTGATCCGGCGCTGGCGGGTTACCTGCACGGAACTGTTCCCTTCAGTGGGTGGTGAGCAGGTCGACGTTGCCGTCGAACTGCCACAGCGGATTCGGGGCGTCGCCGGTCGGGGTCCGCACCAGGAAGTAGCCGTTGACTTCCTTGGGACCGTCGCCGTCGGCCACGAACCGCCCGTCCGAGGTGATGTCGAGCTGGTAGACCGCCGTCCCCGTGACCGCCGTGACGCCGGGGAGGTGCCAGCTGACCACGCAACGCCAGTCGTTGCCCGCGCCCTCCTGGGCGGCCTGGCCGTCGCTCTTGGTGCACGCCGCCGTGGCGCCCAACTGCGCTTCGGTGACGGCGGGCCGGTG
Source organism: Streptomyces sp. NPDC048278 (assembly GCF_040652195.1). Classification (NCBI taxonomy): domain Bacteria; kingdom Bacillati; phylum Actinomycetota; class Actinomycetes; order Kitasatosporales; family Streptomycetaceae; genus Streptomyces; species Streptomyces sp. NPDC048278. The sequence continues at coordinate 45,782 of NZ_JBEZLP010000027.1, read as the reverse complement.
GAGTTCCCGGGTCTGCAGGCGGTAGAGGTGGCCGAAGACCGTGGCGAGGGACTTCTGCACCTTGTCCTGTTGGATGCCGGAGCCCGTCGAGGGGGTGGCCACGGCGACCGCGCCGACGGTGACGGCGGTCAGCGCGGCCAGCGGCAGCACGCCGAGGGTGAGCGCGCGGCGCCCGGAGCCGTCGTAGGCCGGGTTGGTGAAGTCCCGTCGTACGAACAGCACATACGCGAGGACCGTGGCGAGCACCGCCCAGGCCAGGCTCACCGCGACGGCGACGAGGAGCGGGGCGAGCTGGGCGGGGCCGGTGAACAGGCCGTTCCAGGAGATGAAGGCGTAGCCGGGCAGGGCGAGGCGGACGGCGACGGGCAGCGGCAGCATCTGGGCGACCGACATCGCGAGCGCGACGACCGGGGGCAGCAGCAGGCCCATCGGGGAGCGGCCCAGGGCGACCGAGCCGAGCAGTCCGATCGCGGCGAGGGAGAGGGTCGGGGCGAGGGCCGCGAGCCAGGCGAGCAGGACCCGTCCGGCCGCGTCGCCGGGCGACAGCAGGTGGCCGTCGAGCCCGACCAGCGGCTGGTTGCCGACCGACGCCAGCCCGCCGAGCGTGCTGGAGGCGGCCAGTCCCGCCACCAGCAGCAGGATCACGGTGAGGCTGGCCAGGGACTTCGCGACGAAGATCCGCGCGGGTGAGCGGACCGCGACCAGCAGATGGCGCCAGGTGCCGAGCCGGTCCTCGGCGGCGAACACGTCACCGGCGACCACCGACGTCAGCAGGGGCAGCGCCCAGGTGCCCGCGAAGCCGAGCAGCACCAGCGGCCCGGCCCATCCGGTGGCGTGCATCCAGCGCCCGAACAGCGTGTCGGCGGGCAGCGTGCTCTGCTGGCTGACCCCCGCGACGAACAGGCCGGGCGCGATCCAGCAGGCGAGCACCAGCAGCCGGATCCGCCACTGCGAGACCAGCTTCACCAGCTCGAAGCGGTAGCCCCGCGAGACCGGGACCCGGCGGGCGGCGGGGGCGCGTTCGGTGACGGCGGTGGCGGCGGTCGTGGCGGTCATCGGCCGGTCTCCTGCTGCTTGGTGGGCGTGGCGGTCGTCGGCCGGTCTCCCGCCGCCCGACGATCACGGCCGTCGGCCAGCCCGGTGCGGACGGTGCGGACAGTGCGCGCGGTGCGCCCGGCGCGCCCGGTCATCTGCCCGCCTCCTGCTGCTCGGTGAGGGCGAGGAACGCGGCCTCCAGCGGCGATACGACGGGGGCGAGTTCGCGGACCGCGACGTCCGCCCGTACGACCTTCGCGACGAGGTCGTCGAGGGCGGGCACCAGCGCCCGTACGACGAGCACGTCGGCGTCCTGTCGTACACCGCTGTCGTCGACGACCCGGATGCCGTCGGTGCCGGCGGCGAGCCGGCGCGCGGTCTCGGCGTCGGAGGTGCGCAGCCGGTAGTCGAGTTCACGGTTCTCGGCGGCGAGCTTGGCCAGCGGGCCGGAGAAGACGACGCGGCCGGTGGCGAGGATGGTGACCTCGGAGCAGAGCGCCTCCAGGTCGTCCATCCGGTGGCTGGAGAGCACCACGGCGGTGCCGTCGGCGGCGAGCCGGGTGAGGACGCCGTGCACGTGCCGCTTGCCGGCCGGGTCGAGGCCGTTGGAGGGCTCGTCGAGGACGAGCAGCCGGGGCCGGGTGAGCAGCGCGGCGGCGAGCCCGAGCCGCTGGCGCATGCCGAGGGAGAAGCCGCGGGTCTTGTCGTCGGCGACGGCGGTGAGCCCGACCTCGGCGAGCACGTCGTCGATACCGGTGCTCCCCGGGGTGCCCGGGGTACCCGCCGTCCCGGTGTCGAGTCCGCGCAGCCTGGCCAGCGCGGCGAGGTTCTGCCGGGCGGTGAGCGAGGGGTAGAGACCGGGCGCGTCCACGAAACCGGCGATGCCGTCGGGGGCGGCGAGCGCCCGCTCGACCGGCGTGCCCAGGATCTCCAGCCGCCCGCCGTCGGCGACGGCCAGCCCCAGCAGCAGGCCGAGCAGCGTGGTCTTGCCGGCGCCGTTCGGCCCGACCAGGCCGTGGATCTGGCCCTGCGTCACATCCAGGTCCACGGCGTCCAGCGCGACGATGTCCCCGAAGCACTTGGTGATCCCGCGGGCCCGGACCGCGTGAGGTGTGTCCATGAGTCCCATGCGTCCCTTCTTCCGCAATCCGCAGGGACTTTATGGAGAACACACATCCCGGACACAGGTGGTCGGCTGAACGCCCGGGGAACGGTTCGTCAAGGCAACGGCAAGTCCGGCGGACGGGCATCCGGCTCAAGTCCCTTACCGGCCAAGGTGGATAATCCCCGCACCACGACGCATAGCGAAGGTGAATCCGTGAACAGACCGGCCCCGCGCCTCGCCACAGTCCTCTACGCGGTCGCCGCGACCTGCGGTGTCGTCGGCGCCCTGCTGTGGGTACGCGGACAGACCGGCTCGACGGCCAGGATCTACGGGGACTACCTGGCGGCCGACAGCTACTCGCCGTCCGCCTGGCGGGTCTGGTCCCCTGCGGTACCCGAAGCCCGCCTCGGCCTGTACCTCGTCGTGGCCGCACTGGTCTCGGCCCGGCGCGACTGAGGAGGCCGGCGCACGGCTACCCGGAGTGCAGCATCAGCCCGATCCCGACCACCAGCAACCCGGCCGCCGCGATCCTGGGCGCTCCGAACCGCTCCTTGAAGAAGACCGCCCCGATGGCGGCCCCGACGATGATCGACGACTCGCGCAGCGCGGCGACCGGGGCGAGTTCGGCGCGGGTCTGGGCCCACAGGACCAGGCCGTAGGCGAAGACGGACAGGAGCGCGCCGGAGAGTCCCAGGGCCGCGAACGGGCGGGCCGCGGCGAGGAGTTCCCCGCGTCTGCGGTACAGGGCGTACGCGGGGATCGCGAGGCCCTGGAGGGCCATCAGCCAGGCGATGTAGCCGACGGAGGATCCCGAGGCCCGCACGCCGAGGCCGTCGAGGACGGTGTACGCGGCGATCGTCAGGCCGGTGGCGAGCGCGGCGCCGATCGCCGTCCAGTCGGGGCGCCGGCCGCGCAGCCCCCACAGGGCGACGCCGGTGAGCCCGGCGCAGGACACGGCGATGCCCGCGGCTGCCGGGGCGTCGGGCACCTCGTGCGCGAACACGGCCGCGAAGAGCGTGACGAGGAGCGGCGCGGTGCCGCGCGCGATCGGGTACGCCTGCCCGAAGTCGCCGAGCCGGAAGGAGAGCATCAGCAGCGCGAAGTAGGCGACGTGGACGACGGCCGAGGCGGTCAGGTACGGCCATGCGCCCGCCGCCGGAACCGCGGTGAACGGCATCAGCAGCAGCCCGATCAGCACGCCGCCACCGGCGATCAGCGAGGAGCCGACGAGTTTGTCGGTGATCCGGTGGGCGATCGCGTTCCAGCCGGCGTGCGTGACCGCGGCGAGCAAAACGGCCGCGGTGACCGCCGGGGTCACGCCGTGGGCTCGCGTACGTCCACGACGGTGGCGCCGGCGTGCTCCACGAGGGCGGCGGGGGCGATCGGGAAGACGGCGTGCGGGTTGCCTGCGGCGGCCCACACCACGTCGTGGCGGAGCAGCGCCCGGTCGGCGAGGACGCGGGTGCGGGTGCGGTGCCCGAAGGGCGGTACGCCGCCGATGGCGTACCCGGTCGTCTCGCGTACGACGTCCGCCTTGGCCCGGGTCACCTTCGCGGCGCCGAGTTCCTTGCGGACGAGTTCCACGTCGACCCGGGAGGCGCCGTCCATCAGCACCAGCACGGGCACCCCGTCGGCCGCGAAGATCAGGGACTTGCAGATCTCGCTCAGTTCGCAGCCGACCGCGGCGGCAGCCTCGGCGGCGGTACGGGTGGCGTCCGGGAACCGCCGGATCCGCGAGGTCAGTTCCCCGAGGCCCAGCTCCTCCAGGGCGGCGGCGAAACGAGGATGGGCTCCGGAGCCCTGGGCGTCGGCGTCAGTGGCGGCTGTCGTCATGGGGGCACGCTAACGGGGCGGGGGAAGGTGCGGCGAGTGGTTAAGTGCGCGATACACGAGGAAGCCGGCGGGACACGAGGAAGCCGGTGAGGCACGACGAAGCCGGCGGGGCACGAGGAAGCCGGTGAGGGCGCCCCGTCCCCACGGACCCTCACCGGCGGTCTGTCACGAGCCGTACGTCAGACGCGTACGAGCTCCCGGTCCTCGTCGTCCTGGCCGGCGTTGTCGTCGGACAGGGCGCGCAGGCCCTCGCCCTCGACGTCGACGTTGGGCAGCGCCCGGTCCAGCCACTTCGGCAGCCACCAGGCGCGCTTGCCGAGCAGGGCGAGCACCGCCGGGACGATCGCCATGCGGACGACGAACGCGTCGAAGAAGACGGCGATGGCGAGACCGAAGCCGATCATCTTGATCATCGACTCGCCGGCGGTGATGAAGCCGCTGAAGACGGCGATCATGATGACCGCGGCGGCGGCCACGACCCGCGCGCTGTGCCGGAAGCCGGTCACCACGGCCTGGCCGGGCGTCTCGCCGTGGACGTACGCCTCCCGCATCCGGGTCACGAGGAACACCTCGTAGTCCATGGCGAGACCGAAGACCACGCCCACCATGAAGATCGGCATCATCGACATGATCGGGCCGGTCTGCTCGACGCCGAGCAGGCTGGCGAGCCAGCCCCACTGGAAGACCGCGACGACGGCGCCGAGCGCGGCGAGCACGCTGAGCAGGAAGCCGAGGGCCGCCTTCAGCGGGACCAGGATGGAGCGGAAGACCGCGATCAGGAGGAGGAAGGCGAGGCCGACGACCAGCGCCAGGTACGGGACCAGCGCGTCGTTGAGCTTCTGCGAGAAGTCGATGTTCATCGCGGTGGTGCCGGTGACCAGGACCCGCGCGCCGGTGTCGGCCTTGACGTCGGCGCCCTGGTCGCGGATGGCGTGCACCAGGTCCTCGGTCTGTGCGGAGGACGGCTTGGAGTCCGGGATCACCGTGATCGTGGCGGTGTCACCGGCTTTGTTGAACGCCGCCGGGGTCACCGTCACGACGTCCTTGAGGCCCTTGATGTCGTCGGCCACCCTGGTGGCCGCGGCCTTGGGGGTGTCGCTGTCCTTCGCGTCGACCACGATCATCAGCGGCCCGTTGAAGCCCGGGCCGAAGCCCTCCGACAGCAGGTCGTAGGCGCGGCGCTGGGTCGTGGACGTGGGCTGCGAGCCGTCGTCGGGCAGGCCCAGTTCGAGCTGGGTGGCGGGGAGGGCGATCGCGCCGAGACCGGCCACGCCGAGCAGCAGTACGGCCGCCGGGCGGCGGACCACGAAGCTCGCCCAGCGGGCGCCGAGGCCGGGCTTGTCCGGCTGGGCGGCACGGGTGCGCGTCCGGCGCTTCTCGCCCGCGGCCCTGACCCGGCGGCCCGCGTAGCCGAGCATCGCCGGGATCATGGTGAGGGCGATGAGGACGGAGACCACGACCGTGCCCGCCGCAGCGAGGCCCATCTTCGTCAGCATCGGCACGCCGACGACCGAGAGGCCCGCGAGCGCGATCACGACCGTGAGGCCCGCGAAGACCACCGCCGAGCCCGCCGTGCCGGCGGCGCGGCCGACCGCCTCCTCGCGGTCGCGGCCCTCGGCCAGCTCGCTGCGGTAGCGGGAGACGATGAACAGCGCGTAGTCGATGCCGACCGCGAGGCCGATCATCAGCGCCAGGGTGGACGTGGTGTCACCGAGGTCGAGCGTCTTGGCGAGGGCGGTGATGGTGGAGACGCCGATGCCGACGCCGATGATCGCCGTCAGCAGCGGCAGTCCGGCCGCGACCAGCGAGCCCAGGGTGACGACGAGGACGACGGCGGCGATGGCGAGCCCGATGGCCTCACCGGCGCCGCCCGCGTCGGCTCCGGCCTGGAGCGCGTCGCCGCCGACCTCGACGGTCAGCCCGGCCTTCTCGGCGTCGTGCCCGGCCGCCTCCAGCGCGTCGCGGGAGGAGTCCTTGAGTTCGGTGCCGGAGACGTCGTAGCGGACCGAGGCGTAGGCGACCGTGCCGTCCTTGCTGACGGCGTGCTGCTGGTAGGGGTCGGTGACGGAGGTGACCTCGGAGCCGTCGCCCAGTTCCTTCAGGGTCTTCTTGACGGCGGTCTTGTTGAGCTTGTCCGTCACCTTCTCGCCGGCCGGCGCCTTGAAGACGACCCGCGCGGTGGCGCCGTCGGAGCTGGAACCGGGGAAGCGCTGGTCCAGCAGGTCGAAGGCCTTCTGCGCCTCGGTGCCGGGGATCGAGAACGAGCTGGAGCCGGCCGCGGGGGCGGAGGCTGCGGCGACGCCGGCGAGGGTCAGCAGCGCCACCCATATGAGGGCGACGAAGTGCCGTCGCCGAAAGGCGAACCGGCCCAGTTTGTAGAGAAACGTGGCCACGAGGGCGTACTCCCGGTCAGGTCGTGGGGTTTTCGGGGCAGGGGTGATCGGCCTGGTGGGTGGCAGGCATGATCGGCCCGACGACGTGAGCGGAGACGTCAGGTGGGCTGGCTGCGGGGAGGGGTCAGCAGGTGGGTGCGCCGAGGGCGGGAAGCACCACGGCGTCGATGTACGACAGCAGGAAGGCCTGGGTGGGCGGCTGCTCGTCGATGAGCGAGCGGGCGGCGAACCCACCGATCATCATGTGCATCACGAAGTTGATCGCGGGGTTGTCCGCACGGACCTCGCCGCGGTCGATCGCCCGTTGCAGCACCTGGCGGAACTGGGCCATCTCGGGCTCGATCAGATGCTCCTTGAACGCCTGCAGGAGGTCCGGGTTGCCGTGGACCGCCATGGCGAGGCCACGCATCAACGCGGAGTTCTGCTCCATCTCGCAGTCGTCCGAGCGCATCGTGAGGGTGTGCAGGTCACCCCGGAGCGACCCGGTGTCGATCTCACCGAGCGAGCCTCCCGGCTTCTGGTACCGCACCGCTCTGGCCACCAGCTCGGCCTTGCCGCCCCACTGGCGGTAGAGGGTCGCCTTGCTGGACTTGGTGCGGGCGGCGACGGCGTCCATGGTGAGGGCGTCGTAACCGACCTCACGGAGCAGGTCGAGCACGGCCTCGTACAGCTCGGCCTCACGCTCGGGCGTGATCCGACTGCGACGCGCCGTTGCGACCTCAGTCATGCCACTCACCCTTCACCGCTCCATCAGTACCTTCGTGTGTACATCTCGAAGATACCCCGCGATCTACAGAAACGAAACCGTTTCGTACGTGTGCTGTCTCACGTGGCTGAGAAATCCGTGAGTTCCCACGAGTTGCTGGCCCTGCGCCCCCGGAAAAGCATGGGGAGGTGAGCTATCTGCGCCTGCCGCATCTCAGCGGCGACCTGTTGTGCTTCGTGGCCGAGGACGACCTCTGGCTGACCTCGCTCGACGCCCCGGGCCGCGCCTGGCGGCTCACCGTCGACCGCACCAAAGTGGGTCATCCTCGCTTCTCCCCCGACGGCCGCCGGATCGCGTACACGAGCTGGCGGAGCCTGGTGCCCGAGATCCACCTGGTCGACGCCGACGGCGGCCCCGGCCGGCAGCTGACGTACTGGGGCAGCGCCGACACCCAGGTGTGCGGCTGGACGCCCCCGGACAGGGACGGCACGGCGGACATCCTGGCGGTCGCCTCGCACGGGCAGCCCTTCTCCTATTTCACCTGGGCCTACAAGGTGTCCCCGGACGGCGACCCGGGCCGCAAGCTGCCCTGGGGGCCGGTCGCCGACATCCAGGTCGCCGACATCGCCGGCGAACGCAGGACCCTGCTGCTCACCGGTACCCCGCCGCACGAACCGGCCGGCTGGAAGCGCTACCGGGGCGGCGCCATGGGCCGGCTGTGGCTGCACGGGCAGCGGCTGCTCGACGGCATCGGCGGCCATCTGGACTCCCCGATGTTCGTCGGCGGCCGGATCGCCTTCCTCTCCGACCACGAGGGCGTCGGCAACCTCTACTCCTGTACCTACGACGGCTCCGACCTGCGCCGGCACACCGACCACGACGCCTTCTACGCCCGGCACGCCGCCAGCGACGGGACGCGCGTGGTCTACCAGTGCGCGGGCGACCTCTGGCTCGTCGACGACCTCGGCCCGGACGCGACACCCCGCCGGCTCGACGTACGGCTCTCCGGGCCCCGGGCCGGGCGCCGCCCCTACCAGGTGCCGGCCGCCCAGCACGTCGACGGCGTCTCCGTCGACGAGACGGGACGGGCCGGCGCCGTCGTCGTACGCGGCAGCCTGTACTGGCTCACCCACCGCGACGGCCCGGCCCGCACCATCGCCGACACCCCGGGGGTGCGGGTACGGCTCCCGGAGATGCTCGGCTCGACCGGGCAGATCGCGTACGTCACCGACGCCGGCGGCGAGGACGCCGTCGAGATCGCCCACCTGCCCCGGGCGACCGGCGCCCGCCCACCGCGCCGCCTTGCCTGCGGGAAGCTGGGCCGGGTGCTCGAACTGGTCTCCGACCCGCTGGGCGAGCGGCTGGCGGTGGCGGCACACGACGGCCGGCTGCTGCTCATCGACGCGACCGAGGAGGTGGGCGACGTTGACGAGGTTGCGGGTATTGACGGGGTTGCGGGTGTTGACGGAGTCGCGGGTGTTGACGGGGTTGACAGCGCCGAGGCTTCCGATGCCGTCAACGTTGACCCTGTTGATCCTGTTGACCATGTTGATGGTGCGGGGTCCGACGACGTGGTCACCGAGTTGATCCAGTCGGTCAACGGACCCGTCCGTGATCTGGCCTTCTCACCGGACGGGTCATGGTTGACCTGGTCGCATCCGGGCATCGGCCGTTCGCTGCGGCAGATCAAGATGGCCCGCATCAGCGACCGGCTCGTCATCGACGTCACCAACGGCCGCTTCGAGGACGAGAACCCGGTCTTCACCCGCGACGGCCGCTACCTCGCCTTCCTGTCCTGGCGCGGCTTCGACCCGGTGTACGACGTACACACCGGCGACCTGTCCTTCCCGCTCGGCTGCCGCCCCTACCTGGTCCCGCTCTCCTCGGCGACCCCCTCCCCGTTCGCCCTCAACCCGGACGGGCGGCCGGCCGCCGGCGGCCTGGACCCCGTCGAGGACGAGGAGCCCGGCGAGGGCGGCGCCGTGACGGTCGAGGTGGAGGGCCTGGAGAGCAGGGTCACCCCCTTCCCGGTCACCGCCTCCAAGTACTCGGCGCTGTACCCGGTCGCGGGCGGCGGCCTGGTCTGGCTGCGCTGGCCGATCTCGGGCGCGCTGGGCGAGACCTTCGTCAACCCGGCCGACACCAGCGGGCGGCCGACCCTGGAGTACTTCAACATCAGCAAGGCGAAAAAGTCCGAACTCGTGGACCATCTCGACTGGTTCACGGTCAGCGGCGACGGCAGCCGGCTGGTCGTGGTCGACGAGGGCGAGCTGCGGGCCGTGCCGTCGACCGAGTCCGGCGACGGCGACACGACCGTCTGGATCGACCTGCGCCGCATCCTCCACGAGGTCGACCCGCCCGCCGAGTGGCGCCAGTCGTACGCCGAGGCCGGCCGCCTCATCCGCGACTACTTCTGGGACCCCGGGATGTGCGGCATCGACTGGGACGGGGTGCTCGACCAGTACCGCCCGCTGGTCGAACGGGTCGCCTCCCCCGACGACTTCGCCGACCTCCTCCGCGAGGTCCTCGGCGAGCTGGGCACCTCGCACGCCTACGTCACCCCGGCCCGGCGCAACGAGGGACCGCCGCACTACCAGCGCCTCCAGGGCCTGCTCGGCGCCAACTTCGTACGCCGGGACGGCGGCTGGGCGGTCAAGCGGATCCTGCCGGGCGACTCCTCGGACTCCAAGGCGCGTTCCCCGCTGGCCGGCACCGGCATCCGGGAGGGCGCGGTCCTCACCCACGTCGACGGCAGACCGGTGGACCCGGTGACCGGGCCGTTCCCGCTGCTCGCGGGGGCGGGGGCCACGACGGTGGAGTTGACGTTCACCCCGGGCGAGGGCGAGTCGGGGCCGCCGCGCCGGGTCGCCGTCCTCCCGCTGATCGACGAACGGCCGCTGCGCTACCAGGACTGGGTGGCCAAACGCCGTGAGGTGGTACGGGAGATGAGCGGCGGCAAGTGCGGCTACCTGCACATCCCGGACATGGGCGGCTCGGGCTGGGCCCAGTTCAACCGCGACCTGCGGATGGAGGTCTCCCGGCCGGCGCTCATCGTGGACGTGCGCGGCAACGCGGGCGGGCACATCAGCGAACTCGTGGTGGAGCAGCTCACCCGGACCATCCTCGGCTGGGACCTGACGAGGAACGCGCAGCCGGTGTCGTACGCCTCCAACGCCCCGCGCGGCCCGATCGTCGCGCTCGCCGACGAGGCGACCTCCTCCGACGGCGACATGATCACGGCCGCGATCAAGCTGCTGAAGCTGGGGCCGGTCGTCGGGCAGCGCACCTGGGGCGGAGTGGTCGGCATGACCGGCCGCCACCGCCTGGGCGACGGCACGGTGATCACGGTGCCGATGAACGCGGCCTGGTTCGAGGACTACGGCTGGTCCGTCGAGAACCACGGCGTCGCCCCCGACATCGAGGTCCTGCGCACCCCGATGGACTGGGCGGAGGGCCGCCACGTCGAGATGGACGACGCCATCCAACTGGCCCTGGACCTCATGACCGACCACCCCGCAGCAATCCCCCCGGACCACAGCGAAGTCCCGAACCGATCCCGCCCAAAGCTTCCCCCGAGAAACGCCCCGCAGTGAGCGCCCCGCAAGGGGCGCGGGGAACTGCGCGACAAGCCCCCACCCACCCGCACCCGGCCCCCACCGCCACCACCCCAAAACCAAACGCGGGGCACCCTCCAACAGAAGGGCGCCCCACGCCATTTCGGCCAAGCCAAGTGCAACGACTACGCGTCGTAGTCCTGGTCGAACCGGTCCTGCATCTCCTGCTCGGTGTCGTCGATGTTCTGACGACCCCGCTCAGTCGCCTGCCGGCCGCGCTCCTGCATCTGCTGACCACGCTGCTGCGTGTGCTGGGCGCCCTGCTGGCCACGCTGCTGCGCCTGCTGGCCACGCTGCGGGGCCTGCTGCGCCTGCTGCTGGCCCTCGTGCATCTTCTGCTTGGCCTGTCCCTGCATCTTGCCGGCCTTGTCCTTCATACCCATGTGGGTTCACTCCCGTGGAGGGTGAGGGGATCGGCCCTCAGTGGGGCCTCGACCAGACTCACACGGGCCGACTACGCGCGCATTTCGATCAGTTACGGTGCGTAGTGCGCGCCTCCTCGTCGGCCGCCCCACCTGCACCGACGAGCCCTGTGCGCATGCCCTGCAACCGGGGCGCGAACCGCTTCATCTCGCGCTGCCCGACCGTGCCGATCAGCGCCGGCAGGTACCCGCGCACGCCCTGCATCCCGCGCAGCCACCGCTGCCCGTACACGTGCGCCGAGCGCCGCTCGATGCCGGCCACGATCCGGTCCACGGCCGGACCCAGCGGGTACGTCTTGTTCGCCGGCCACGGCAGCCGCTGCCGCAACTCCCGCATCACCTCGTCCTGGTCGGCGCCGCGCACCATGTCGGTGTCCGTCCAGGACAGGTACCCGACCCCGACCCGCACGCCCTGGTGGCCGACCTCGGCGCGCAGGCAGTGCGCGTACGCCTCCACGCCCGCCTTGGACGCGCAGTACGCCGTCATCATCGGCGCCGGCGTGATCGCGGCCAGCGAGGCGATCTGCAGCAGGTAGCCGCGGCTCTCGGTGAGGACCGGCAGGAACGCCCGTGCCGTCACCGCCGAACCGACCAGGTTGACCTCGATCACCCGCCGCCAGGCATCGGGGTCCGAGTCGGCGAACGGACCGCCGTTCGCCACCCCGGCGTTGGCGACCACGATGTCGACCTTGCCGAACCGCTCCTTGACCTCCCGCGCGACCCGGCTCATCGCCTCGTGGTCGGTGACGTCGGCGTACCAGTAGGCGCTGTCGCTGTGCAGCCTGCCGGAGACCTCCTTGAGGGCCTCCTCCTCAAGCCCGACCAGCGCGACCCGCGCCCCGCGCGCGGAGAGCTTGCGGGCGAGCAACTCACCGACTCCGCGCGCCGCTCCGGTGACGACGGCGACCTGTCCTTCGAGACCGACCCTGCTCATGAGCCCTCCTTGATCCGCGCGGGCCCGTCGGCCCCGGCTTCCTCAGGGGTGCCGGTCACGTATGCGGTGACCAGCTCCCGGATCTTTCCGTTGACCAGCTCGGGTGCCTCGACCGGGGTCATGTGGCCCATGCCCGGCAGTTCGGTGAGGCCGAGGGGGTGCGGCAGCGCGGCGGCCAGCGCGCGGGCGTGCACCGGGGGCGTGAGCCGGTCGGCCGTGCCGGTGACGACCGCGGTGGGCGCGCTCAACTCCCGTACGCCGTCGTCGAGGTCGAGCTCCGCGAGGACGCGTGCCCAGGTGTGGCGCACGGCGCTCGGGCAGGCGTGCACGATCCGTGCGCACGCCTCGACCATGTGCGGAGCGGAACCCGGGCCCATGGTCGCGTACTTGAGGATGCGCCGCGCGAGGGGCGTGACCGGCCCGAGCGGGGCGCGCGAGGCCAGCACGCCCGCCGTGAGCCGGGTGCGCAGGCCACCGGCGCGCAACGGCAGCACGCGCGCCTCCTCGACCAGCCGCGAACTGCCGGTGCTGCACAGCAGGACAGCGGCGGCGTGCTCGCGGAAACGGGGGCGCGCGGACGCCGCCATGACGGTCATGCCGCCCATGGAGTGGCCGACGATCACGGCACGTTCCCCGCGCGCGAGAGTCCCCGCGAGCACCGCTTCGAGGTCGTCCGCCAGCGCCCGGGTACTGCACGCGGGGCTCGCGGGACTGCGCCCGTGTCCCCGCTGGTCGTACGCGACGACCCGGTGGTCGACGGCCAGTTCGCGTGTCTGCGCGGCCCAGAAGGCGGTCGAGCAGGTCCAGCCGTGGGCGAGGACGACGGGGGGCGCGTCCTCTGGGCCGTGCACCTCGACGTGCAGGCGGGCGCCGTCGGCAGAGACGACGGTGAGTTCGCGGGCGGGCGCGGGCGGCGCGTACGGCCCGGAGGTCACATGGGTGAGCCGGCTCACGCGCCCACCTCCGCGTCGGCGGCCCGCCCGCCGCCGGTGCCGGCCGGGAGGGGCGCGCGGATCACGTCGTACTCCGAGAGATCCACCCGCTGGGTCGCGCGCCGGAACTCCGTGGTCGTACCGGGCCAGATGGTGGTGTTGCGACCACTCGGGTCCAGGTACCAGCTGGTGCAGCCGCCGGTGTTCCAGACGGTGCGCTTCATGCGCTCCTGGACCTTGTGGTTCCAGGCGGCCACGGCACCGGGGCGCGCGTCCAGGGCGGCCCGCCCGCCGAGGACGCGGAGCTGGCGCAGGTAGTCGGCCATGTAGTTCAGCTGGGACTCGATCATGAGGATCATGGAGGAGTTCCCGAGGCCGGTGTTGGGCCCGATGATCGTCATCCAGTTCGGGAACCCGGCGGCCGAGGCGCCGCGCAGCGCCTCCATGCCGCCCTTCCAGGTCTCCGCGAGGGTCCGTCCGTCGGCGCCGACGACCCGTTCGGCGATGGGCATGTCGGTGACGTGGAAGCCGGTGCCGAAGATGATCGCGTCGACCTCGGCGCTGCTGCCGTCGGCGGCGACGACCGTCGACCCGCGGATCTCGCCGAGCCCGCTCGCCACCACGTCCACGTTCGGCCGGGCCAGCGCCGGATAGTAGGTGCTGGAGAGCAGGATCCGCTTGCAGCCGATGCGGTAGTCCGGGGTGAGCCTGGCGCGCAGCGCGGGGTCCTTGATCGCGCGGGCCATGTTGCGCTTGGCGAGGCTCTCCACCAGGCCGAGTTCGTCGGGCCGTTTGGTGAACGCCTGGACCTGGAGTTCCCGGATGCCCCACAGGAGGCCGCGCCGAGCCTGGGTGGTGAAGGGCAGCGCGCGGTGCAGCCGGCGTTCGGCGGAGCTGATGGCCCGGTCGACGCGGGGCATCACCCACGGCGGGGTGCGCTGGAAGAGGGTGAGGCGGGCGACCTCGGGCTGGACGGCGGGCACGATCTGGATCGCGGAGGCGCCGGTGCCGACCATGGCGACCCGCTTGCCGCGCAGGTCGTAGTCGTGGTCCCAGCGGGCCGAGTGGAAGACCTTGCCGGGGAACGAGTCCAGCCCCGGGATCTCGGGGATCTTCGGGTCGGAGAGCGGCCCGGTGGCGGAGACGACGACGTCGGCGGAGAAGGTGCCGGCGGCGGTCTCGATCTCCCAGCGCAGCGCCTCCGCGTCCCAGGCCATCCGCTTGACCTCGGCGTCGAAGCGGAGGTGGGGGCGGAGTCCGAACACGTCGGTGACGTGCTCCAGGTAGGCGCGGATGTGCTCCTGCCCGGAGAAGGTGCGCGGCCAGTCGGGGTTGGGCGCGAAGGAGAAGGAGTACAGGTGGGAGGGCACGTCGCAGGCGCACCCCGGATAGCTGTTGTCCCGCCAGGTACCGCCGACGCTGCCGGCCCGTTCCAGGACGACGAAGTCGGTGATCCCCTCCCTGCGCAACCGCACGGCCGCGCCCAGCCCGCCGAACCCGGACCCGATCACCGCCACCCGTACATGCTCGTGCTGGGCCATCCCGGAGCCTCCACACCTCGCCCGCGATTACGCCAGTGAACACTGGCACGGTTGGACTGTAGAGCAGCTCCGTACCGATGGGTAGGGTCTGTACGAGGGAAAGTTACCGGCGGTACAACATAGGCTGCGCCCGTGGCAGACGACGACGGACCGCGCGAGTACCGCATGGAGGAACTGGCCGCACTGGCCGGCATCACGGTGCGCACCCTGCGCTTCTACCGCGAGCGCAAGCTGATCCGGCCGCCCCGCCGCGAGGGCCGTATCGCCTGGTACGACGAGCACCACCTGGCCCGGCTGCGGACGATCTCGGCGCTCCTGGAGCGCGGCCACACCCTGAACGGCATCGCCGAGCTGGCGGAGGCCCTCGACCACGGCAAGGACGTCGCCGAACTGCTCGGCGTCGACACCCCCACCGAGGAGGAGCCGGTCCGCCTGACCCCCGAGGAGCTCGCCGCCCGCTTCGAGGGCGAGGTCACCCCGGAGAACCTCGCCGCCGCGATGGACCTCGGCTACCTCGGCACCGACGGCGACGACATCGTCCACATCAGCCGCCGCCTGCTGGACGCCTCCGAGGCCCTGGTCCGCGAGGGCTTCCCGCTCGCCGAGGTCCTGGCGGCCGGCCGCAGCGTCCGCGAGCACGCCGACGCCCTCGCCGAACTCTTCGCCGACCTCGTCCTGCGCCACGGCCCCGAGGAGGACATGGAACGCCTGCGGCCCCTGGCCCGCAGCGTGGTGGAGGCGGAGGTCTCTCTGGCACTGGACCGGCGACTGCGGAAGAGCCCATAGAAGATCCGGTCGGACGGACCGGTCAGAGGTCGTACACGACGGTGACCGGCGCATGGTCGGACCACCGCTCGGCATGCGTGGCCGCCCGCTCCACGAACCCCTTGACCGCCTTGCCCGCGAGCCCGGGCGTGGCCAGCTGGTAGTCGATGCGCCATCCCGAGTCGTTGTCGAAGGCCCGCCCCCGGTACGACCACCAGGTGTACGGCCCCTCCGCCTCCGGATGCAGCGCGCGCACGACGTCGACGTACCCGCCGTCGGCCGGGTCCAGGACCTTGCCCAGCCACTCCCGCTCCTCCGGGAGGAAGCCGGAGTTCTTGGTGTTGCCGCGCCAGTTCTTCAGGTCGGCCTGCCGGTGGGCGATGTTCCAGTCGCCGCAGACGACGACCTCGCGCCCGTCGGCGGCGGCCCGCTCGCGCAGGTCCTTCAGATGGGCGAGGAACTCGGTCATGAACCGGTACTTCTCGTCCTGCCGCTCGGTGCCCACCTCGCCGGAGGGGAGATAGAGGGAGACGACGGTGACCCCGGGCAGGTCGGCCTCGACGTAGCGACCGCTCGTGTCGAACTCGTCCGACCCGAAGCCGACGCGCACGTGGTCCGGCTCACGCCGGGTGTACAGGGAGACGCCCGCACGCCCCTTGGCCGCCGCGGGGGCGTGCAGCACGTGCCAGCCGCCGGGCGCGCGCACCTCTTCCGGGAGCTGCTGCGGCTCCGCGCGCACCTCCTGGAGGCAGAGCACGTCCGCGGAGGTCTCGGCGAGCCACTCCACGAAGCCCTTCTTGGCGGCGGCCCGCAGCCCGTTCACATTCACCGTGGTCACAGTCAGCACCAGGGCACGATACCGGCACACTGGACGGAGTCCCGATGCCCACCGCGCTCGCCGCCTGCACGAATATACGATGCCTCACATGAATATACGCCCGGTTGCCTTCGACCACCCCGACGCCGTCAAGCTGAACGACGAGGTCCAGGCCGAGTACCAGCAGCGCTACGGCGACGGCGGCGACGCCACCGTCCTCGGCACGGCCGACTTCAGGCCGCCGAACGGCGTCTACCTGATCGCGTACGACGAGTCCGACCGCCCGGTCGCCACCGGCGGCTGGCGCAGCCAGGACGCGAACGGCGAGGGCAACGAGGACGGCGATGCCGAGCTGAAGCGCATGTTCGTCGTCGAGGGGATGCGCGGCCGGGGTCTCGCCCGCCGCATGCTCGCGGCCCTGGAGGCCGACGCCCGCGCGGCCGGCCGCCTCCGCATGGTCCTGGAGACCGGCACCAAGCAGCCCGAAGCCATCGCCCTGTACACCTCCAGCGGCTACGAACCGTGCGTCAAGTTCGGCTACTACCGCGAGTACGAGTCGAGCCGCTGCTTCGCGAAGGCCCTGCGGACGGATCCGCCGACCGGCCTGTAGGGCGCGCCGCCTCCGTCAAGCGTGCCGGTGGTAGGCCTTGTTGGCGATGCGCCAGCCGTCGGTGCCGCGGACCAGCAGGAAGACGTCGGTGAACGTGTCCGCGCCGTGGACGAGCGTCATGGTCGCGGTGGCGACGGTGCCGTGGACGTCGACGGCGTCGATACGGCGGGAGCGCGTCGGTTCGTCCGGGGCCGGCCGGCCCGGGAAGAGCGCGCAGTACCGGTCGAGGGGCCACGAGACGAACACGCCGTCCCGCATCCCTTCGACGTGGGCGGTGGGCAGGAACGCGTCGCGGAAGTGGGCGGGGTCGCCGGTGGCGTGTCCGCGGACGTAGGCGTGCAGCGGTTCGAGCACGGCACCATCGGTGGCGGGGGCCGTGGCAGGCGGGTGTGGTGCGGTCATACGAGCCACGGTGGTGCACCGTGACGGCTGCGACAAGCGCAGATCTCGCAGGGCGGCTCTGCGGGTGCCGCATACCGGCCGGATACTGGGGTCATGGAGCTGACGGTGTGGCGGACCTTCGTGACCGTGTGCCGGCTGGGGTCGCTGTCGGCGGCGGCCGTCGAGCTCAGCCACACGCAGTCGGCCGTCTCCCGGCAGATCGCCGGACTGGAGCGACAGCTCGGCGTGCCGCTGCTGGAACGCCATGCGCGCGGGGTGCGCCCGACACCGGCCGGCGAGGTGTTCCGGCGTCACGCCCTGGCCACGCTCGCCGAGGCGGACCGCGCGGTGCGCGCCGTACGGGATGTCCGTGACGGGGCGTTCGAACGGCCCCTCGCGGTCGGCGCGACGCCCTCACTCGCCGCGGGGATGGTCCCGGAGGCCGTCCGGGCGCTGCTGAGGCAGTCCGGATCGATCCGCTGGAGCCTGCTGCCCGGCCTCAGCGCGCAGCTGCACCACCGCGTGACCGCCGGCGATCTCGATCTGGCCGTCGTCACCGACGCACCGCCCGGGCTGCCCCACGACCAGCGGGTCGCACAGCGGTTCCTCGGGCTGGACGACATGGTCGTCGTCCTGCCCGTCGGTCATCCGCGGGCCGGGTGCGGACCCGTGCGCATGCGGACGCTGGCCGACGAGATCTGGGTCGAGGACAACGAGGGCTCGGCGGCGCTGCTGCGCCGGCACGCCGTCCGCGCGGGGGTCGACGCCCGCATCGATCTCACGGCGGCCGACCTGCCCGGCAAGCTGGCCCTGGTCGCGACCGGTCACGCCGTCGCCCTGATACCCGGCGTGCTGACGAGCGCGCTGCGGACCGACGTCACCACCGTGGCCCTCGTCGATCCCCCGACCCGTGGGATCTACGCGATCACACCGCGCCGCAACCCCCACCCCTTCACGCCGCCCCTGCTCGACCACCTCGCCGCAGCCTACGAAGCGTCAGCAGGCCGCGCCCGGCGGGGAAATCGCCAGAGCACCTCCGAGAACGACGAAGACCCCGCACGATCTTGACGATCGTGCGGGGTCTCACCGTGCAGTGGACCTGAGGGGATTCGAACCCCTGGCCCCCTCGATGCGAACGAGGTGCGCTACCGGACTGCGCCACAGGCCCTTGCAACGAGTGAAACTCTAGCATCCCGGTCGGGGTGCTTGGAAATCCGTTCCCTGACTGGTCAGGAGGGGGGTGCCGAGGCGCCCCGCGCCCTCGCCGTCAGGTCATTCGTTGGCCGCGCGGGGGCGGTCGCCTTCCTCGTACTGGTCGAAGAGGGGGGTACGGCCGCGTTCGCGGGCCCGGCGGGCGGAGGCCGCGCGGCGGGCGTCGGTGCGGCCGTCCGCGGGTGCCGTCCGGTCGTCGTCGGCCGGCTCGGTCTCCTCCGCCTCGGCCTGGGGCTGGGGCTCGGCCGACCCGCTCTCCTGCTCCGGCGCGACGGCGCTGGACCGCGCCGAGCTCCACGCGTCCGGTGCCCCCAGGTCCACGTCGGACGTGGCGCGCGGGGCGACCGGTGCGGTCACGTACGTCGGCAGGGGCACCGGCACCGGGTCCCAGCTGTCCCCGTGGCCGGGCCGCCGCTGCCGCTCGCGCTGCTGGTCGACCCACTCGGCGTGGTCGGTCTGCTCGACGAGGGCGCGCCGGTCGGCGGCGAGCGCGGACAGGCCGGGGTCGGTTACGGCCGCTGGTCCCTCCTCCGGTTCGTCCGCGCCGACGCCCGCGGGGTCGAGGGGGGCACGTCGGCGCGGCTGGCGTTCACGCAACCGCTGTGCGGCGACCTCGGCCTGACGCCGGTCCATCTGGTAGGCGAAGCGGCGGCGTTCCTGGGCGCGCAGGTAGGCGATGTAGCCGCTGAGCATGACGGCGGGCACACCCGGTGCCCACAGGAAGGCGAGCCCCCCGACGGCGGCGACGATCGCGCCCAGCGTGAAGGCGACGAAGAGCATGACGGTGGTGCGCCGACGGCGGGCGAGCGCCTTCGAGCGCCGGGCGCGTTCCGCCGCCGCCTGTGCGGAGGGCGCACGCCGGGGGGTCGGAATCTGTTTGCGGGCGGGCGTGGAGCCCGACTTGGGCCCGGACTTGGGCGCGGACGTGGAGGCGGATGCCGGGGCCGGTACGGATGCGGCGCCCGTCTGACGGGGCGGCGAGGACGCGGACTTGGCCGCCGGCGCGGACGCCTGGTCGCGCGCCGGTTCCTGGCGTCCGGGCGCCTCCTGCTCCCGCTCCGCCTGGACGTCCGCCCGGACCTGACGGCGGGTCGGAGGCATGGCGAAGGCCCGGACGTCCACCGAGTCGGTGGCGGCGTCCGGTTCGCCGGCGTCCTGCTCCCCCTCCGAGGCGGAGCGCGCCCGCAGGTCCCTGGCGTACCGGCGCTCCATCCCCGCCCGTCCGGACAGCAGCCGGATGGCGGTGCTGAAGCGTTCCGTCGGACGGGCCTCGTTCAGCTCGTCCTGCCTACGGAGCCACATCGGCACCAAGTAGGCGGCCCAGGCCCCGACAATGACTGCGTAGATGAGGCCGCTGCTGCTCACGCCTCACACGGTAGAGGGGTTTGCGTGGGGCCATCTGCCAATTGCGCCGGTGTGTCGCACGATCCGGCTGATATTTCGAGCTTTTTTTGTGACCGATGCGATCAGCATGACGTCGGAGCCGCGAATTCAACGCCCTGAGACGGTCAAGAACCGATCAATTTCGAACACGCATTCAATTTGTTCGACCAGCTGGGATTCCCCTGCATGTTCTACGGATTGCGGGGCCCCTGCGGAGTGCCGGCGGGGCCGGGGCCCGGGCCCGGTGCCTTCGCGGACGCGCCCTGGGAGCGTTCCCGCTGCCAGCGGGCGAGCAACCCCTCGGGCACCTCTTCCGCGGTGAGGGCGAAGACGAGGTGGTCGCGCCAGGCGCCGTCGATGTGGAGATAACGAGGCCGCAGCCCCTCCTCGCGGAATCCGAGTTTCTCCACGACCCGTCGGCTGGGCCGGTTCTCGGGGCGAATGCAGACCTCGATGCGGTGCAGACCAACGGCGCGGAAACAGTGGTCCACCACGAGCGCGACGGCCGTAGGCATCACCCCGCGGCCGGCCACCGACTGGTCCACCCAGTAGCCGACGTGCCCCGAGCACATCGACCCCCAGGTGATCCCGGCGACGGTCAACTGCCCTACCAGGCGCCCCTGGTACTCGATGACGAACGGCAGCATGCGGCCGGAGTTCGCCTCGGACCGCAGGTGCCGGACCATCTGCCGGTAGGTCGGCCGGTGCGCGATCGGCCCGCTGGGCGTGGGCGGCGGGATGGTGGCCTCCCAGGGGCGCAGCCAGTCCCGGTTGCGCCGGTTGACCTCGCGCCAGGCCCGCTGGTCACGCACCCTTATGGGCCGGAGGACGACGTCGCCGTCCACCAGCACGACGGGCCAGGACAGGCTGTTCAGCTCGCACCCCCACTGCTCGGCCCGGGATGGTCGCCGCCGCGGATCTGGTCGACGGCGTGCGCCAGCAGCGGTTCCAGGACGGCGAGGCCGTCCCGCACCCCGCCGGTGGACCCCGGAAGGTTGACGATCAGTGTCCGGCCCGCCACCCCGGCCAGGCCCCGGGAGAGCGCGGCGGTGGGCACCTTCTCCCGTCCGAACGCCCGGACGGCCTCGGCGATGCCCGGCACCTCGTAGTCGAGCACCGCGCGGGTCGCCTCCGGCGTCCGGTCGGTGGGCGAGATGCCGGTGCCGCCGGTGGTGACGACGACGTCGTACCCCGCCTCGACCCCGGCGCGCAGCTCGGCCGCCACGGGTTCCCCGTCGGGCACGACCCGCGGCCCGTCCACGGCGAACCCGAGGCCCGCCAGGCCCGCCGCGACCAGCGGTCCGCCCCTGTCCGCGTAGACACCGGCGGCGGCCCGGTTGGAGGCGGTCACGACCAGCGCGCGATACGGCGCGCGCGGCGCGGCGCCGGCGGCCGGCCCGGCGTTCACGGCCGGCTCCAGTCGCCCGACTTCCCGCCCGTCTTCTCCTCCACGCGTACGTCCGTGATGACCGCTCCCTTGTCGACCGCCTTGACCATGTCGATCACGGTGAGCGCCGCGACGGAGACCGCCGTGAGCGCCTCCATCTCGACACCCGTGCGGTCCGTCGTCCGCACCGTGGCCAGGATCTCCACCGCGTCGTCCGCGACCGCCAGATCCAGTTTCACACCGGAGAGGGCCAAGGGGTGACACAGCGGGATCAGGTCCGGGGTGCGTTTGGCCCCCATGATCCCGGCGATGCGCGCGGTGGCGAGGGCGTCGCCCTTCGGAACGCCGTCGCCGCGCAGCAGCTCGACCACGCGGGGCGAGACGAGGACGCGTCCGCTGGCGCGCGCGGTGCGCGCGGTCACGTCCTTGCCGGAGACGTCGACCATGCGGGCGGCGCCCGCGTCGTCGAGGTGCGTCAGTCGGCCTGGCGCGGCTGTCGCGTCCGGCGCGGAGGGTCCGGGGGTGTCCCCCCGGAAGGGCTCAGTCATGCTGTGTGGCGCTCCCGGTCCTGGCCCGTCGCGGTGCGGCGCTCGGGCCTGCTGTGCGCGACACGGTACCGCCAAGACGGCCCGCACCAGCGGGCAGGACCGCCCGGCGGGCGGGTACGGGTACCCGGGGTCAGCCGAGCAGGACGACCTCGACGTCGGTACCGGGCTCGACCGACTCGACGTCCTCGGGTACGACGATCAGCGCGTCGGCGTGGGCCAGGGCCGCGACCAGGTGCGAACCGGCGCCGCCCACGGCGGTCACCTCGCCGTCGGCGTACTTCCCGCGCAGGAACTGCCTGCGCCCCTTGGGCGAGCTCAGCGCCTTGCCGGCCCTGAGGGTCGCCGTGGTCCGGGCCCGGTGGGCGTCGTCGAGGCCCATCAGGGTGCGGATGGCGGGGCGGACGAACAGCTCGAAGGAGACGTACGACGACACGGGGTTGCCGGGAAGCGCCAGCAGGGGCGTGTGGTCGGGGCCGATGGTGCCGAAGCCCTGGGGCTTGCCGGGCTGCATGGCGAGCGTGCGGAAGTCGATGCCGCTGCCCGGCTCGTCCTCGTCGCCGACGTGCGCCAGGGCCTCCTTGACGACGTCGTACGCGCCCACGCTGACGCCGCCGGTGGTGACCAGCAGGTCGGCGCGGACCAGCTGGTCCTCGATGGTGGCGCGCAGGGTCTCGGCGTCGTCGACGACGGCACCCACCCGGTAGGCGATGGCGCCCGCGTCCCGGGCGGCGGCGGTGAGGGCGAAGCTGTTGGAGTCGTAGATCTGGCCGCTGCCGAGCGCCTCGTCGGGCTGGACGAGTTCGCTGCCGGTGGAGACGACGACCACGCGCGGGCGCGGGCGCACGCGTGCCGTGCCGCGGCCGATCGCGGCGAGCAGCGCGATCTGCGGCGGGCCGAGGACGGTGCCGGCGGCCAGGGCGAGGTCGCCTGCCTTCACGTCGCTGCCCCGCGCGCGTACGTGCGCGCGTGCCTCGGCCGGCCGGTGCACCCGCACGTGCCCCTCGGCACCCTCGGGTGCGAGGCTGCGCGCCCGCATCCCGGCGACCGGTCCCGCGCCGAGTCCGCCGTCGGTCCACTCCACGGGGACGACGGCCTCGGCGCCGGGCGGCAGCGGGGCGCCGGTCATGATGCGGACCGCCTGGCCGGGGCCGACCGGGGTCAGCTCGGCCGCGCCCGCCGCGACGTCCCCGACCACCTCCAGGACGGCCGGGAACTCCTCGCTCGCGCCCGCCACGTCCGCGACCCGTACCGCGTACCCGTCCATGGAGCTGTTGTCGAACGGCGGCAGCGAGAGCGGCACCGTGACGTCGTCGACCAGGACGCAGCCCTGGGCGTCGAGGAGTTGCAGCTCGATGGGTTCCAGGGGGCGGACGGCGGTGAGGATGTCCTCCAGGTGCTCGTCCACCGACCACAGGTGGTCCGGGCCGGCGGGGCGGGTCGCGGCGGTGCTCAACTCTGCTGCATCTCCTCGGCTACGTAACTGCGAAGCCAGGTCCGGAAGTCCGGGCCCAGGTCTTCACGTTCGCACGCGAGCCGGACAATGGCACGCAGGTAGTCGCCGCGGTCGCCGGTGTCATAGCGGCGCCCCTTGAAGACGACGCCGTGCACGGGACCGCCGACCTTCTCGTCCTGTGCGAGCTGCTGGAGGGCGTCGGTGAGCTGGATCTCGCCGCCGCGGCCCGGCTCGGTGCGCCGCAGTATGTCGAAGACGTGCGGGTCGAGGACGTAGCGGCCGATCACCGCGTAGCTGGACGGGGCGTCCGCCGGGTCCGGCTTCTCGACCAGGCCGGTCACCTTGACGACGTCGCCGTCGGCGGTGGTCTCCACGGCCGCGGAGCCGTAGAGGTGGATCTGCTCCGGGTCGACCTCCATGAGCGCGATCACGCTGCCGCCGTGCTGCTCCTGGACCTCGATCATGCGCTGGAGCAGGGGGTCGCGGGGGTCGATCAGGTCGTCGCCGAGCAGGACGGCGAAGGGCTCGTGGCCCACGTGCGGGGCGGCGCAGAGCACGGCGTGGCCGAGGCCCCTGGGGTCGCCCTGGCGGACGTAGTGCATGGTGGCCAGGTCGCTGGACTCCTGCACCTTGGCGAGCCGGCCGGCGTCGCCCTTCTTCTGGAGCGCCGACTCCAGCTCGTAGTTGCGGTCGAAGTGGTCTTCCAGGGGGCGCTTGTTGCGTCCGGTGATCATGAGGACGTCGTCGAGCCCCGCCGACACGGCCTCCTCGACCACGTACTGGATCGCCGGCTTGTCGACGACCGGCAGCATCTCCTTGGGAGTGGCCTTGGTGGCCGGCAGGAACCGCGTGCCGAGGCCTGCTGCGGGAATGACAGCCTTGCTGATCCTGGGGTGCGACTGAGTCATGTCCGCAACCTTATCCGGTGCCTTTGTGAGGAATCTGAGGCTCCGGGCACTCGGTACTCATATGAGCGGATAAGGGAAGGTGCGGGAACGACCTGTGGAGCACGGTGGACCTGGAGCCGAGAGTGACAAGCGAATGTTGCGCCGCGAATTCCTCGGGGTGAGGAACAGGTTGACGGCGGATGTCGTCGAGGAGGCGGCCGGCGCGCTGGCCGGGCACGCGCTGGAACTGCCCGAGTTGGCGCGTGCGCGCACGGTGGCGGCGTACGTCTCGGTCGGGACCGAGCCCGGCACGCGCACGCTGCTGGACGCGCTGGTCACGCGGGGGGTGCGCGTCCTGCTCCCCGCGCTGCTGCCGGACCACGACCTGGACTGGGGCGCGTACACCGGGGAGGACTCCCTCGCCCGGGTCCAACACGGCGGGAAGATGGCACTGTTCGAACCCTGCGGTGAACGGCTCGGGCCGGACGCCGTGCTCGGCGCGGACGTCGTGCTGCTGCCGGGGCTCGCGGTGGACGCGCGCGGGATGCGCCTGGGGCGCGGCGGAGGGTCGTACGACCGGGTGCTCGCGCGTCTGGAGCGGGCGGACGCGCGCCCGGCGCTCGTGGTGCTGCTGTACGACACGGAGGTCGTCGGGCGGGTGCCCTCCCAGGCGCACGACCGGCCGGTGCAGGCGGTGGTGACGCCGTCGGGGGTACGCCGGTTCGCGAGCCCCTGAGCCGCTCTCGGCCGCCCATGCGAAACGGCCCTCCACGCGTGCGTGGAGGGCCGTTTCAACGGTCGGGCTCAGGGTTTGAGGACGAGGGTGTCGCTGGTGCTGCTGTCGACCGCCTTGTCCGAGAACGACCACGGGAGCAGTTCGCCGTCGGCCCACTTGCCCGTCTGGTCGGTGTAGTGGGAGCTGAAGGCGTGGCCGGAGGCTCCGGTGAGGTTGATCCACTTGGACTTGTCCAGGTCGTCGAGGTTGACGACCATCCGCATGGAGGGCACCCACACGACGCCGTAGCCGCCTGCGGCGTTCCAGCCGGTCGCGTCGACCGTGGCCTCGCCGCCGCTGAGCTTCCAGGGGCCGCGGTTGAGGATGTACTTGACGACGGCCGGGCCGTCGGTGCCCAGGGTCTGGTTCTTCAGGAACAGGCGGTGCAGCCGGCCCCAGCTCCAGGTGTCGATGTCCTTGCCGAGCTTGGCGGTCAGCTCCCAGCGGGCGTCGATCATGGCGCGCTTGAAGAGCTCGTCCATGTTGTCGGCCTTGGGGCGGTCACCCGCGCCGGCCGGCGTCTTCCACCAGTCGCTGTCCGGCTTGTTCATGAGGTTGCGGACCACCTCGAACCAGCGGTCGCCGCCGTCCGGCTGGGCCTGGTCGGCGTCGCGCTCGCCGCACTCGCGCACCTTGGTGTCGTCGTCCACCGGACCGGTGCTGTCGACCTTGTCGACCCACAGGCACTGGCCCTTGACCCGCAGTTCCTTGGGCAGCTTGTTGCCGAAGGCGAGCTTGAGGACGTTGCGCCAGACCGCGTTGAAGTAGGCCGCGGCGGCGGAGTCGGCGTCCTGGGTGTAGTCCCAGCCCTCCAGGAGCTTCTGCGCCTCGCGGACGTCCTTGTCGTCCAGGTTGATCTTCAGCAGCTTGGGCACCAGCAGCTTGGCGATCTCGCTGCTGTTGTCCGTCTGCATCTGGCGCATGTCGTCGGTGGAGATCTTGCCGCCGTCCTTGATCTTCGACTCGATCAGGTCGGTGATGCGCTGGCTGCGGGTGCCGTAGCCCCAGTCCGTGGTGAGCGTGTAGGGGTACTTGTCCTTGTCGATCACGGCCTGGTTGGCGGTGACGATGTAGCCGCGCTTCGGGTTGTACTCGTAGGGCAGCTCGTCCTGCTTGATGAAGCCGGTCCACTTGTACTTGGAGTCCCAGCCCGGCGCCGGGATGGAGCCGTCGTCCACCGAGGAGCGCGTGGGGATCTTGCCGGGCAGCGTGTAGCCGATGTTGTTCTTGGTGTCGGCGTAGATCAGGTTCTGCGACGGCACGTCGAACTGGGCCGCCGCGCTCCGGAAGGAGTCCCAGTCGGACGCCTTGTCGAGGGCGAAGACGGCGTCCATGGTCGTGCCCGCGTCCAGGGCGGTCCAGCGCAGGGCGATGCCGTAGCCGTCGCCGCGGTCGGGTGCGGCGGTGTCGACGGTGGCCTTCTTGCCGACCTGGACGAGTTCGTCGTCGCGGTCGGACAGCAGGGGCATGCCGTCGGCGGTCTGGCGTACGACGATCTTCTTGGCCGAGCCGCCGGCGACCTTGATGGTCTCCGTCCGGGTCGTGAAGGGCCTGGTCTTGCCGTCGTACAGGTAGCCGTCGCCGGAGAGCTTCTCCAGGTAGAGGTCGGTGACGTCGACCCCGGAGTTGGTCATGCCCCAGGCGATGTCCGCGTTGTGGCCGATGACCACGCCGGGCATGCCGGCGAAGGTGTAGCCGGTGACGTCGTACTGGCACTTGCTGGAGACCGTGGTGCAGTGCAGGCCCATCTGGTACCAGACGGACGGCAGCGACGCCGACAGGTGCGGGTCGTTGGCGAGCAGCGGCTTGCCGGTGATCGTGTACTGGCCGCCGACGACCCAGGAGTTGGAGCCGATGCCCTGGCCGTTCACACCGACGGCCGTGGGGACGTCGTCCAGGACGTTGTAGAGGCTCTCCAGCTGGCTCGTGAGCGCCGAACCGGTGGACGAGGAGGTCGTGGTGGTGCCCGTGTCCGTCGAGGTGCCCGAGCCGCTGGTGGAGCCGCTCTGCTCGAACGTCTTCGTGACCTCGTCGTACTGGCCCTGCTGGACGATCGGCTGGTTGCGGCTGTACGGGTAGTCCGGGTAGAGGTCCTTGATCTGCTGCGGGCCGAGACGGCTGGTCATCAGCGCGCGGTCGATCTCGTCGTCCATGTTGCCGCGCAGGTCCCAGGCCATCGCCTTCAGCCAGGAGACCGAGTCGACGGGGGTCCACTGCGCGGGCTTGTAGTCGTTGACGAACCCGAGGGCCGCGTACTCCAGGGAGATGTCCTTGCCGTCCTTGCCCTGGAGGTAGGCGTTGACCCCCTTGGAGTAGGCCTGGAGGTACTTCTTCGTGGAGTCCGACAGCTTGGTGTCGTACTCCTCCTTCGCGACCCGGTCCCAGCCCATGGTGCGCAGGAACTCGTCGTTCTTCACCTGGCCCTTGCCGAACATCTCCGACAGGCGCCCGGAGGTCATGTGGCGGCGCACGTCCATCTCGTAGAACCGGTCCTGCGCCTGGACGTAGCCCTGCGCCATGAACAGGTCCTCGTCGGTCGAGGCGTAGATCTGCGGGATGCCGTAGCCGTCCCGCTTCACGGTCACGGGCCCGGAGAGGCCTTCGAGCGTGATCGAACCCTTGGTCTGCGGGAAGGACGCGCGAACCGTGCTGACCGACCAGTACGCCCCGTAGAAGACGCCACCGATGACGGCCAGGACCAGCACGAGCACGATCAGTCGGGCTCTGCGCCCCTTCTTCCTGCCGGACTTGCCAGGCTTGTCACCCGTTGTGGCGGTGGTGTTGGGGGGCATCGCTGTCCTTGCTGTCCTAACGCGAGCGGCAGGCGGGCATGTGCTTTTGACTGAGCGCTGGAGCAACCATAGGCGCAGGGCCTCACGCCACTTGACCCGGAGTGGGGAACCTGCGGGCACGGGCGTTCGATCTTGCCGCGGGAAGCGTCAAGAAAGCGTCAAGAGTTAGGTAAGGTAATGAAGTACTTGGGTGCTGAGTGCCGCACCCTCGGTCCTGTGTACGTGAGCTTCCGCGTCGCCCGCGCGCGAGCCAAGGAAGGGAACCGCCGCTGACTGTCCACCACCTCAACCAGCTTCTGCTCGTCTGCTCCCTGGTCCTGCTGGTCGCCGTCGCGGCCGTCCGGATCTCCTCGCGCAGCGGGCTCCCCAGCCTGCTCGTGTACCTGGGGATCGGCGTCCTCATGGGCCAGGACGGCATCGGGAACATCCACTTCAGCAACGCCGAGCTGACCCAGGTCATCGGGTACGCGGCCCTGGTCGTGATCCTGGCCGAGGGCGGCCTCGGCACGAAGTGGAAGGAGGTCGAACCCGTCCTGGCGTCGGCCTCCGTGCTGGCCCTGGTCGGGGTCGGCGTGAGTGTCGGCGTCACCGCCGCGGGCGCGCACTATCTCGTCGGGCTGGAATGGCGGCAGGCGCTCATCATCGGGGCGGTGGTGTCCTCGACGGACGCGGCGGCGGTGTTCTCGGTGCTGCGGCGGATTCCGCTGCCCGCGCGCGTGACGGGCACGCTGGAGGCGGAGTCCGGCTTCAACGACGCCCCGGTGGTCATCCTGGTCGTCGCCTTCTCCACCTCGGGACCGGTCGAGCACTGGTACGTGCTGCTGGGCGAGATAGCCATGGAACTGGCCATCGGCGCGGCCATCGGGCTCGCGGTCGGCTGGCTCGGCGCCTGGGGGCTGCGGCACGTCGCGCTGCCCGCCTCCGGCCTCTACCCGATCGCCGTGATGGCCATCGCGGTCACGGCCTACGCCGGCGGCGCGCTGGCCCACGGCAGCGGCTTCCTCGCGGTCTACCTGGCCTCCATGGTGCTCGGCAACGCCAGGCTGCCGCACTGGCCGGCCACCCGCGGTTTCGCCGAGGGGCTCGGCTGGATCGCCCAGATCGGCATGTTCGTGCTGCTCGGCCTGCTGGTCACCCCGCACGAACTCGGCGACGACTTCCTGCCCGCACTGATCATCGGACTGGTGCTCACCATGGTGGCGCGGCCCCTGAGCGTCATCCTCAGCCTCGCGCCCTTCCGGGTGCCCTGGGGGGAGCAGACCCTGATGTCCTGGGCCGGGCTGCGCGGCGCCGTGCCCATCATCCTGGCGACGATCCCCATGGTGAACGGCGTCGACACCAGTCACCGCATCTTCAACATCGTCTTCGTCCTGGTCGTCGTCTACACCCTCGTCCAGGGACCGACCCTGCCCTGGCTGGCCCGCAAGCTGCGGCTCGGCGAGGGCTCCGAGGCCGCCGACCTCGGCATCGAGTCCGCGCCCCTGGAGCGGCTGCGCGGGCACCTGCTGTCCGTGTCGATCCCCGAGGGCTCCCGGATGCACGGCGTGGAGATCAACGAGCTGCGGCTGCCCGCCGGCGCAGCCGTCACCCTGGTCGTCCGCGAAGGAAAATCGTTTGTCCCGCTGCCCGCGACGGTGCTGCGGCGCGGGGACGAACTCCTCGTGGTCGCCACCGACCCGGTGCGGGACGCCGCGGAACAGCGGCTGCGCGCGGTCGGCGCCGGGGGCAAGCTGGCCGGCTGGCTGGGCACGAACGGAACGGCGGGCGTGCGTTAAGGGCATGTTTCGGGTACTTCACACCTCAGGCAATCCCAGGTGAACGAGGGTCACGGTGCCCGTTTTCACAGGTGTACCGTGCCCTCCCCCCTGTACGATGAAAGCACCTGATCGAACCAACTCTGCCTGACGCAGAGCTGGCGCGACCGTATGGCGGCCGGATCGCTCCTCCCAGTGGACACCGGTATCTACCGCAGTTCCGCGCAAGAGGACAGCTCTCGGCACCGCCCCCTCATCCGGAGGGGCCGCGCTACCAGGCGGCAGAAAGGCACGGGCCGTGGCATCCACGGTCACCACCGAGCCGTCGGAGAACCCGGCGGCGCCGTCCCGCCCGGGATACGGACAGCTGCTGCGCACCCGCGGCGCCTGGACGTTCCTGCTCCCCGGTTTCGCGGCGCGCCAGCCGTTCGCGATGCTCACCATCTCCATCGTGCTGCTCGTGCAGCACACCACCGGCTCGTACGGCGCCGCGGGCGCCGCCGCGGCCGTCACCGGCGTCTCCATGGCCCTGTTCGCGCCCTACAGCGGCCGGCTGGCCGACCGGCACGGACAGCGCGCGGTGCTGGTCCCCGGCGTCCTCGTGCACACACTGTCGGGCCTCACCCTGACGGCGCTCGCGCTGGCGCACGCGCCCCTGTGGGCACTGTTCGCGGCGGCCGTGCCGACCGGCGCCTCGGTGCCGCAGATCGGCCCCATGGTGCGCGCCCGCTGGGGCGTGCGGCTCCAGGACTCCCCTCTGATGTCCACCGCGGCGGCCTTCGAGTCCGTCACCGACGAGCTCACCTTCGTGTTCGGCCCGCTGCTCGCGACCGCCCTGTGCACCACCGTGAACCCGGCCGCCGGCCTGGTCACGGAGGCCGCGCTCACCCTGGCCGGCGGCCTGCTGTTCGCCGCCAGCAAGAGCACCCAGCCGCAGGTGACCGGCGCCGGCCACGCGCGCGTGCGGCACGCCTCCGCGCTCCGCGTCCCGGGCGTGCGCGTGCTGGTCGTCGCCTTCCTGGGCATCGGCTCCGTCTTCGGCGGCATGCAGGTCTCCCTCGCCGCGTTCACCGAGTCGATCGGCGAGCCCGGCCTGAACGGCGTCCTGTACGGCACCTTCGCCGCGGGGAACATGCTCTCCGGCATCGTCTGCGGCGCGCTCGCCTGGAAGGCCGCCCCGCACCGGCGCCTGGTCGTCGGCTACGCGGCGCTCGCGCTGACCGCGTCGGCGCTGTGGACCTCCCACTCGGTGCTCGTCCTGGCCGGCCTCGGCCTGCTGGTCGGCATGTGCATCGCGCCCGCCCTGATCACCGGCTACACGCTGGTCGAGAGCCTGGTCCCGGCCGGCGCCCGCACGGAGGCGTTCACCTGGCTGACCGGCGCGGTGGCGCTCGGCCAGGCCGCCGCGGTCACGGTCGCCGGACAGCTGGAGGACCGCCTGTGGGGCGGCGCCGGGTTCCTGGTGCCGATGGCGGGTACCCTGCTCGCCCTGGTGACCCTGCTGGCGCTGCGTTCGCGGCTCGTCACCCGGCCCCGGAACCGTACGGTCGCACGTGGCGTCGGTCACCGCGTACCGCTGACGGTGGACTGATCCCCGGGAATACGTCACTATGGACCGTCGTTAGCACTCACTGAGTGAGAGTGCCAGGAGGAAGACAGTGCCGACCTACCAGTACCAGTGCACCGAGTGCGGCGAGGGCCTCGAGGCGGTGCAGAAGTTCACCGACGACGCCCTGACCGAGTGCCCCAACTGCGGTGGCCGCCTGAAGAAGGTGTTCTCCGCAGTCGGCATTGTCTTCAAGGGCTCTGGCTTCTACCGCAACGACAGCCGCGGCTCCTCGTCGAGCAGCAGCCCCGCGTCGAAGCCGGGCTCGACCTCGTCGAGCACGTCGTCGGAGACGAAGTCGTCCGACTCGAAGGCTTCCGACTCGAAGTCGTCGTCCTCGACGTCTTCCTCGTCGGGCTCGGCCAGCAGCTCCGCCGCCTGATACCTCACCTCTCGGACCCCGCCGTCGGTCGACAGCGGGGTCCGAGGCGTTCCCGGACCCCGGCACCACCTGCCCGGGCGGCCGGTTCGGGCGGGCGGCTAATGTGCTGGGCATGGTGAACGCAGAGATCGGCGTAATCGGCGGTTCCGGCTTCTACTCGTTCCTCGAGGACGTGACCGAGATCCAGGTCGACACGCCCTACGGGCCGCCCAGCGACTCCCTCTTCCTCGGCGAGATCGCCGGCCGCCGGGTCGCCTTCCTGCCCCGCCACGGCCGCGGCCACCATCTGCCGCCGCACCGGATCAACTACCGCGCCAACCTCTGGGCGCTGCGCTCCGTCGGCGTGCGCCAGGTGCTCGGCCCGTGCGCGGTGGGCGGTCTGCGCCCCGAGTACGGCCCGGGCACGCTGCTCGTGCCGGACCAGCTGGTCGACCGCACGAAGTCCCGGGCTCAGTCGTACTTCGACGGGCTTCCGCTGCCCGACGGCGCGGTGCCGAACGTGGTGCACGTCTCGCTGGCCGACCCCTACTGCCCCACCGGACGGGCGGCGGCGCTGAAGGCGGCGCGCGGCCGGGACTGGGAGCCGGTGGACGGGGGCACGCTGGTGGTGGTCGAGGGGCCGCGCTTCTCGACCCGCGCCGAATCGATCTGGCACCAGGCGCAGGGCTGGTCGGTGGTGGGCATGACCGGTCACCCCGAGGCGGCGCTCGCCCGTGAGCTGGAGCTCTGCTACACGTCGTTGACGCTGGTCACGGACCTGGACGCGGGCGCCGAGACCGGTGAGGGCGTCTCGCACGACGAGGTGCTGCAGGTGTTCGCGGCCAACGTGGACCGGCTCCGGGGCGTGCTGTTCGACGCGGTGGCGGCCCTGCCGGAGAGCTCGGCCCGGGACTGCCTGTGCACGAGCGCGCTCGGCGGCATGGACCCGGGCTTCGAACTGCCGTGACGCGGGCCGTGACGCGAGCCGTGACGCGGGGGTTTCCCGCAGGGCCGGCGCGAGCGGAACTCCTCGTTCGGGTGGCTGAGTTGTCCACAACCGGGCGGTAGCCCACCGGCTCCGGCGGGTTTCGGCGCGAGACCTCATCGTGGTCTCGCAAGCCGATTCCTCGTCGCAGGTGGTGATCCCCGTGTCCGTTCCCCCCTCCCTGTCCCCCGCTCTGCCTCCCGCCCTGCCTCCTTCCTTTCCCCCTCCCCTCCGCGCCCCGCGCCCGCTGGGCACGGACGCCCCCGCCACCTGCGAGGTCCCGCACTTCGAACCGGTGCGGGTACGCGGCGCGGGGTATCGGCTGGACCGGCTGCTGCGGCACCGCGGGCGGGCCCTCGCGGCCGGCCTCGCGGTCACGGCGGCGGCGCTCGTCGCGGCGGGACCGCGTACCGCCCTCGACCCCCTGCGGGCCGGGCCGCCCCGGGGACACCCGGCCGTCGCCCAGCCCACCCAGCCGGTACGACGGCACGCCCCGCCCGTGGACATGGTGACGGCACCGGTGCGCATCGCCGACGCGGCCACCGTCCGGCTGCTGCGCCCCGGCGACCGGGTGGACGTCATCGCCGCCGGGGACCCCGCGGCCGGCGGGGCGGCCCGGGTGATCGCGCGCGGGGTACGGGTGACCGGGCTGCCGGAGCCGGTCGACGCCGCTGCGGAGAGCGGGGCGCTGGTCGTGCTCTCGGTCCCGCGGACCACCGCGGCACAACTGGTCGGCGCGAGCGCCACGACGCGGCTGGCGGTGACCCTGTGTTGAACAGCCTGGGGCGATTTCCGGGACGCTCTGTGTCAAGTCGCCCGTTCGAGCTGCGAGATTGGGCGCAATGGCCGCACGGTGCCGTAGGTTGCGGATCGCTTTGTTCCACACCCTGTGCATGTGAGGAGAGTCCCCGAGGTGAGCGCGAAGAAGGAACCGAGCGTCTGGCAGGGCTTCAAGGCCTTCCTGATGCGCGGAAACGTCGTCGATCTGGCAGTCGCGGTGGTCATCGGCGCCGCCTTCACGAACATCGTCAACTCGGTGGTGAAGGGGCTCATCAACCCGCTGGTCGGCGCGATCGGCACGCAGAATCTCGACAGCTACAGCACGTGCATCAAGGAACCGTGCAAGCTGAACGCGGACGGCACCGTGCAGAGCGGTGTCCAGATCATGTGGGGCTCGGTGCTGGGCGCCGCGCTCTCCTTCGTGATCACCGCGGCGGTCGTGTACTTCCTGATGGTCCTGCCGATGGCGAAGTACCTGGCCCGGGTGGAGGCCCGCAGGAAGGCGAAGGAGGGCACGCACGAGGTGGTCGAGCTGACCGAGCTGGAGGTGCTGAAGGAGATCCGCGACGCGCTGGTCGCCCAGCGCGGAAACGGCCACAACCAGCGTTAGCGGCGCTGCCGCGGAGCCTGCGGGCCCTCGCGCGGGCGGCTCAGAGGTGGTGGGGCGGCTTCTCGTCGAGGAAGCGCTTGAGGTCGGCCGCGGAGTCGCCCTCCGGGCGGTCGCCCCAGCCGCGGTCCGTGTCGTCCGCCGACTGCCGGTCGAGGGGGTCGTCGAAGATCAGCGCGGGCTTCGGGTCGCGCGGCGCGGAGTCGGAGTCGGGGGCGGTGGTCATGCCTCAAGACTACGGCGCCCACGCCTCGGGTCCGGCGGTGGCTCCGTTCGCAAGCCGGGGCGCTTTTCTGCTCTGCTGGACGCATGACGTCGAGTTCTCCGCAGGCTCCCGCCCCACAGCACGCACCCCAGCCCCTCAGGCCGCTGCGCCGCCTGACCGCACGCGGGCGCGAGGAGTCCCACCGGGTCTCCTCGCCGCTCGAGCTCTTCTTCGACCTGTGCTTCGTGGTGGCCATCGCGCAGGCGGGCGTGGAGCTGGTGCACGCCGTTGCCGCGGGCCACGCGGGCGAGGGCGTCCTGAACTACGCGATGGTGTTCTTCGCGATCTGGTGGGCCTGGATGAACTTCACCTGGTTCGCTTCGGCCTACGACAACGACGACGCCCTCTACCGGGTCGTCACCCTGATCCAGATCGCGGGCGTGCTGGTGCTGGCGGCCGGTGTCTCGCGGGCCTTCGCGGACCACGACTTCGCACTGGTCCTGATCGGCTACGTGATCATGCGGCTGGCGCTGGCCTCACAGTGGCTGCGGGCCGCGCGGGAGGCCACGGGGGCGGAGCGGACCATGGCGCTCCGGTACGCGGGCGGGGTGCTCCTGTGCCAGGTCGGCTGGATCGGTCTCGTGGTGCTGCCGGCGCACGCACGCCCCTGGGTGTTCCTGGTGATGGCGATCGCCGAGCTGTGCGTGCCCCTGTACGCCGAGAAGGACCACAGCACCTCCTGGCACCCGCACCACATCGCCGAGCGGTTCGGGCTGTTCACGATCATCGTGCTCGGCGAGACGATCGCGGCGGCGACGGTCGCCGTGAAGTCGGCCGTGGCCGAGCACGACGCGCTGGGCGAGCTGCTGCCCATCGCGGCGGGTGGCCTGCTGATCGTCTTCTCGGCGTGGTGGATCTACTTCGTGGTGCCGATCCACGGCCATCTGCGCTCCAACAGGCAGTCCTTCCTGTGGGGTTACGGCCACTACCTGATCTTCGCGTCGGCGGCCTCGATCGGCGCGGGCATCGAGGTGGCCGTCGAGGAGGCGGTCGGCAAGGCACACATCTCCACGACGGCCGCCTCGGCGGCGGTGACCGTGCCGACCGCGGTGTACCTGCTGACCGTGTGGGCGCTGCACTCGCGGTACTTCAAGGTGGGTCTCGCCCAGCAGCTGGTGCTGCCGGTGACGGCGCTGCTGGTGGTCTGCTGCACGTTCCTGGGCGACTGGGCGGTGCCGGCGGCGGGCCTGGTGTCGGCGCTGGCGGTGGCGACCGGGACGACGCTGACGGCACGCGCGGCCGGCCACGAGCGCCCCGCGGAGACGACCACGGCCGCCCTGTGACCGCCCCGGCCGCCCCTTGACCGGCCCGGGACCGGCCCGGGACCGCGCCGGGCTGGGCCAGACTGGCCGTCATGACAGTTGACGCACTGACGGACGTGGCCGGGCTGCGGGTGGGGCACGCCACCCGCACCGGCGAGGGATGGCTCACCGGTACGACGGTCGTCCTCGCCCCCGAGGGCGGCGCGGTGGCCGCCGTGGACGTGCGGGGCGGGGGCCCGGGCACCAAGGAGACGGACGCCCTCGACCCGCGCAACCTGGTGCAGCGGGTGGAGGCGATCGTGCTCACGGGCGGCAGCGCGTACGGGCTCGACGCGGCGTCCGGAGTGATGGCCTGGCTGGAGGAGCGGGGGCGCGGGGTGCGGGTGGGGCCGGATCCGGCGCACGTGGTGCCGGTGGTGCCCGCGGCCTGCGTCTTCGACCTGGGGCGGGGCGGGGACTTCCGGGCCCGGCCGGACGCGGCTACGGGGCGGGCCGCGGTGGAGGCCGCCGCGGCGAGCGAGCCGGGCGCACCGGTGCCGGAAGGGTGCGTGGGCGCCGGTACGGGCGCCGTGGCCGGGGCGGTGAAGGGCGGGGTGGGCAGCGCGAGCACCGTGCTGGAGTCCGGGATCACGGTGGCCGCGCTGGTGGTGGCCAACGCGGCGGGCGCGGTCCTCGATCCGGAAACGGGGGTGTTGTACGGGGAGTTGTTCGAGGGGCGCGTGGCGTATCCCGAGGAGCGGGTGCACGAGGCCGCGCGCCTGAGGCTCGCCGAGACCGCCGCCCGGAACGGGCTGCCGCCGCTCAACACGACGCTGGCCGTGGTCGCGACCGATGCCGGGCTCTCCAAGGCGCAGGCGCAGAAGCTGGCCGGGACGGCGCACGACGGGATCGCGCGCGCCGTGCGGCCGGTGCACCTGCTGCACGACGGGGACACGGTGTTCGCGCTGGCGACGGGCGCGCGACCGCTCGACGCGGGCCCGCTCGCGCTCAACGAGATCCTCGCGGCCGGCGCGGACCTGGTGACCCGCGCGATCGTACGGGCCGTGCGGGCCGCCGGACCGGTCGACGGACCGGGCGGGGCGTGGCCGTCGTACCGGGAGCTGTACGGGGAGCCGGCCGGCGAGTCGTCCGGGAAGCCGTCCGGGGAGCCGTCCGGGGAGCCGTCGCGCGAGCGATGACGGCGGCGGGGGCGGAGACGGGAGCGGGGGCGGAGACGGGAGCGGAGACGAGGGGGCCGCCCGGATCCTTTCGCCTGGCTGTCGATTGTCCCGGTTCTGTCACGTGCTGATCCCCAGGGCCCACGGCGGGAACCTCCACCCGGGCCGGTGCCCTCTTTCTCCACGCACTGGAACGGATCACGCACATCACAAGAACTGGAGCAGCCCGTGACAACGCCGGACATTGCAGCGCGGCGGGGACTGGTGGCCTGTGCCGCCCTCGTGGTCGGCGCACTCGCCCTCACCGCCTGCGGTGGCAACGCCAACGCCAACGACAAGACCGACGGCGCCAAGGGCGGGCAGCAGGACACCGCCGCCAGGACGTCGACGGCGAAGATCGTGATCTCGGCGAAGGACGGTTCTACCGGCGCGTCCATCAACACGACCGGCGTGCAGGTCAGCGACGGGAAGCTGACCGACGTCAAGATGACCGTGGCGGGGTCGGGGCAAGCCGTGGACGGCACCCTCTCGGCGGACGGCGGCACCTGGAAGCCGAAGGAGCAGCTGGAGCGCGGCACGAAGTACGAGATATCGGCGACCGCCAAGGACTCCAAGGGGCTCACGGCGGCGGCCAACTCCATCTTCACCACCGTCAACTCGGCCAACAGCTACATCGGCACGTACACGCCGGACGACGGGACGACGGTCGGCGTGGGGATGCCGGTGTCGTTCAACTTCGACAAGGTCATCACCGACAAGAAGGCCGTGCAGTCGCACATCACGGTCACGTCCAGCAGCGGCCAGCAGGTGGTGGGCCACTGGTTCGGGGCGCAGCGCCTGGACTTCCGGCCGCAGGACTACTGGAAGGCCGGCTCCAAGGTCACCATGAAGATCGACCTGGACGGCGTCGAGGGCGCGAACGGCGTCTACGGGGTGCAGAAGAAGACGGTGTCGTTCACCGTCGGCCGTTCGCAGGTCTCCACGGTGGACGCGAACACGCAGACCATGACCGTGATGCGGGACGGCAAGCTCCTCAGGTCGGTGCCGGTGTCCACGGGCAGCCCGGAGCACACGACGTACAACGGGCAGATGGTGATCTCCGAGAAGTTCACCCAGACCCGGATGAACAGCCAGACGGTCGGTCTGGGTGGGGAGTACGACATCCCGGACGTGCCGCACGCGATGCGGCTGACGACGTCGGGGACGTTCATCCACGGCAACTACTGGTACAACAGGTCCAACCCGCCGTTCGGGCAGCAGGGCACCAGCCACGGCTGCGTGGGCATGGCGGACGTGCAGGGGGCGCAGGGCGACACGACGGCCAAGTGGTTCTACGACAACTCGCTCGTCGGGGACGTCGTGATCGTGAAGAACTCCCCCGACAAGACCGTGCAGCCGGACAACGGGCTCAACGGGTGGAACCTGTCGTGGAGCGAGTGGACCGCGGGAAGTGCCGTCTGACCGGCACCTTTTGACTGATCGTCGGGCCGTGCGGGAACTTTTCGCGCGGCCCGCGCGTTTTCCCGGCGTACGTTTTCTCGGTTCCCGGACATGATGTCCGACCGAGGGGCTACGGTATGCACCCACAAGGTGACATGCAGCAACGCCGGGAGAAACCTTGAGCGTTCCGTACGAGACGGCAGCGTACGAACCAGCCGAGTCGCCCGAGTCTCCGGAGGAGCACCTCGCGCGACTCCTCGGCCGTGCCCTGAACTCCTTCGAGCTGCCGGACGAGGCCATAAGGCAGCTGGACTGCGCGCTGGCGCACGACAGTTCGCTGCACTCGGCGCACCACAGCGCGGGGCTGCACCGGGAGACGTACCGGCACACCTGGCTACTGGCCGACGGCTCGGCGGTCACGCTGTGGGAGCTGGTGCACAACACCGTGCCGGGCAGCGACCCGCAGCACGAGGTGTACGTCGACGAGGAGGAGCTGCGGGCCGCGACCGCGCGGCTGCCGCTGCCGCCGGACGCCCCGGACTTCGAGCTGCCGGTGCTGGTGACGCTGGCGCCGGTCCCGGAGCCCCGGCACGTGTACGTGCCGGACGACTCGGCGGACCACGCGCGCCGGCTGCTGCGCCGGGCGGAGAACGCCGACCGGCCGGGCGCGGAGACGGCCGAGGCGCTGTCGGCGGCGTTCGCCCATCAGATCACCCAGGCGTTCGGACGGCCGGGGCGGACGGGCCGGCCGGGGCTGACCTTCTCGCTCTACGAGCACGCGTTCCTGCTGCGGGACGGCCAGGAGCTGTCCCTGTGGGAGGTCGAGCACACGGCGACACCGGACGGCCGGCACATGTGCGAGGTGTACCCGTCGGAGGACGCGGCCAGGGACGCGATGGAGCGGCGGGCGACGCGGCGGAGGTAGCCCGCCGTCCCCTGCCGGGAGGGTCAGCGACCGCCCAGGCGTCGTACCAGGCCCGCGAAGGCGTCCTGTTCGGCGGGGGTCAGTTCGACGGTCTCGCGTGACGGGGCGGGCTTGAGCTGGTGCGGGAAGGCGGGGAGGGCGCGCGCGGCGTGCCAGGCGAGGGCCTCGCGCCGGTTGCGGCGCAGCAGGCGCGTCACGACGGCCGCCCAGGCGACGGTGGCCAGGGTGAGCGCGGTCATGCCGATCAGCTGGAGGGTCGAGGCGTGCGCGGGCATACGCCCAGTACACACCACGGTCCGGGACTTTGGTCCCGGACCGTGACGTATCTCGCAGGTGCCGTGAACAACTCACAGCGAATCAAAGGGACAAGACGGCGACGCGGTGCGGGGCTCAGGCCGCGACCGGCTGCCTGTCCTCCTTCGCGGTGGCGGCCGTCCCGGCGGCGGAGCCGCCCGCCGAGGCCTGCTGAGCCTGCTTGCGCAGGCCCTTGAGGACGACGACCAGGGCCGTGGTGACACAGACACCAGCGGCGATGGCGATCAGGTAGAGGAACGGGTTGCCGATCAGCGGGACCACGAAGATGCCGCCGTGCGGGGCGCGCAGGGTGGCGCCGAAGGCCATCGACAGGGCACCGGTGATCGCGCCGCCCACCATCGAGGACGGGATGACGCGCAGCGGGTCGGCCGCCGCGAACGGGATCGCGCCCTCGGAGATGAAGGAGGCGCCCAGCACCCAGGCGGCCTTGCCGTTCTCGCGCTCGGTCTCGGTGAAGAGCTTGCCGCGCACGGTGGTGGCCAGGGCCATCGCCAGCGGCGGGACCATGCCGGCCGCCATGACCGCCGCCATGATCTTCATCGCGGAGTCACTGGGGTTGGAGACCGCGATACCGGCGGTGGCGAAGGTGTACGCGACCTTGTTGACGGGACCGCCGAGGTCGAAGCACATCATCAGGCCGAGCAGGGCGCCGAGCAGGATGGCGTTGGAGCCGGTCAGGCCGTTCAGCCAGTCCGTGAGGCCCTTCTGGGCGGAGGCGATGGGTTTGCCGATGACGACGAGCATCAGGAAGCCGACGACCGCCGAGGAGACCAGCGGGATCACCACCACCGGCATGATGCCGCGCACAGCCGCCGGGATCCTGACCTTCTGGATGCCCATGACCACGGCACCGGCGATGAGACCGGCCACGAGACCGCCGAGGAAGCCCGCGTTGATGTCGAGGGCGATCGCGCCGCCGACGAAGCCGGGGACCAGACCGGGGCGGTCGGCCATGCCGTACGCGATGTAGCCGGCCAGGACCGGGACGAGGAACTTGAAGGCCACGCCGCCGACCTGGAAGAACAGCGCGCCCCAGCTGTCGGCCTGCGTCCACATGAAGTGGTCCATCACCGACGGCGCCTTGTCGACCTGCCAGCCGCCGATCGCGAAGCCGATGGCAAGCAGCAGACCGCCGGCCGCGACGAACGGGACCATGTAGCTCACGCCGGACATCAGCCACTTGCGCAGCTTGGTGCCGTAGCCCTCGCCGGCCTCGCCCGAGCGCTCCACCGGGGTGGCCGGTGCGGAGCCGGAGGTGACCTCGCCGCGGGCCGCCTTCGTGCGCACCTCGCCGATCAGCTCGGCGGGACGGTTGATGCCCGCCTTCACACCGACGTCGACGGTCGGCTTGCCGGCGAAGCGGTCCTTGTCGCGGACGGGCACGTCGTGCGCGAAGATCACGCCGTCCGCCGCCGCGATGACCTCGGGGTCGAGCCGGGTGAAGCCGGCCGAGCCCTGCGTCTCGACGACGAGTTCGACGCCCGCCTCGCGGCCTGCGTTCTCCAGGGACTCGGCCGCCATGTAGGTGTGGGCGATGCCGGTGGGGCAGGAGGTGACGGCGACGATGCGGAACGGGCGCTCGCCGGCCTCCGGGCCCGCGCCCTCGGTGGCCGCTGCCGCGTCCTGGGTGGCCGCTGCGGTGCCGGCGGAGGCCGCCGCCGGCGCCGCAGCGGTGTTCTGGGAGCCGCCCTCGGCGCTCGCGGTCGCCGCCGCGCCCTGCGCGGTCGCCGGCGTCTCGTCGCCGCGGATCAGCGCCGCCGCGGTCGCCGCGTCGCCGACCGCCCGCAGCGCGTCCGTGAACTCGCTGTTCATCAGCTGGCGGGCCAGCGCGGAGAGGATCGTGAGGTGGGCGTCGTCGGCGCCGGCGGGGGCCGCGATCAGGAAGATCAGGTCGGCCGGGCCATCCGGGGCGCCGAAGTCGACGCCCTCGGCGCTGCGCCCGAAGGCGAGCGTCGGCTCGGTGACGTGGGCGCTGCGGCAGTGCGGGATGCCGATGCCGCCGTCGAGGCCGGTCGGCATCTGGGCCTCGCGGGCGGCCACGTCGGCGAGGAAGCCCTCCAGGTCGGTCACCCGGCCCAGGGCCACCATGCGCTCGGCGAGGGCGCGGGCCGCCGCTTCCTTCGTATCGGCGGACAGGTCGAGATCGACCAGGTCCGCGGTGATCATGTCGCTCATCGCGGGCTCCTATGCACGCGTATCGCCCGGGGTGTGGGGTGGGCGGGTTCTTCGGGGACGGGGGTGCCGTGGGGGGCGGGGTGGGAGGCGGGGCAGGGGAAGCCCCGCCTCCCGGGGTCGGCGGGGCGGCTCAGGGTGCCCCGACGGCCCGTCGGCGCGGCGAGTAACGAGACCCCTCGCCGCTCCTGGGCCGGTTGTCGCCGGGCCGCGCCGGGGAGGAGCGCGGCGGGGTGAGCGGTCGTACCGGTCTGGGTCTTCATGACACCGGCTCCGTCAGTTCGCGGTCGACGGGGACGACGTCGGTGACGGTGACCGCCGTCGGGTCCAGGTCGGCCGGGGTGGGCATCACGCTGCCGGGCAGCTGGACGGCGGCGGCGCCGTGCGCGACGGCGGAGGCGAGGGCCTTCGGGCCGCTGCCGCCCGCGATGAGGAAACCGGCGAGGGAGGAGTCGCCTGCGCCGACGTTGCTGCGGACGGTGTGCACGCGGGCGCTCGCGAACCAGGCGCCCTCGTCCTCCACGAGCAGCTGGCCGTCGGCGCCCAGGCTGGCGAGGACGGCACGGGCGCCCATGCCGCGCAGCTCCTCGGCCGCCTTCAGCGCGTCGCCCACGGTGGCCAGGGGGCGCCCGACCGCTTCCGCGAGCTCCTCGGCGTTCGGCTTCACCACGTCGGGCCGCGCGCGCAGCGCTTCGAGCAGCGCGCGCCCCGAGGTGTCCAGCGCGATGCGCGCGCCTCCGGCGTGCGCCCGGGCGACGACGTCGGCGTACCAGGAGGGCGCGAGCCCGCGCGGCAGGCTGCCGCAGCAGGCGATCCAGTCGGCGTCGCGGGACTGCTCGCGCACGGTGTCCAGGAGCAGTTCCTGCTCCTCGGCCGAGAGTTCGGGGCCCGGCGCGTTGATCTTGGTGAGCACCCCGTCGGACTCGGCGAGGGCGATGTTGGAGCGGGTGGCCCCGGCGACCGGGACCGGCGCGACCTCGATGCCCTGGGCGTCGAGCAGGTCGGCGACGAGCGCGCCCGGTGCTCCGCCCAGGGGCAGCACGGCGACCGTGCGGCGGCCGGCGGCGGCGACCGCGCGGGAGACGTTGACGCCCTTGCCGCCCGGGTCCATGCGCTCGCCGGAGGCACGGATGACCTCGCCGCGCTCCAGGGCGGGGACCTCGTAGGTCCGGTCGAGGGAGGGGTTGGGGGTGACGGTGAGGATCATGCCGGTACCGATCGTGGTGCTCGTGGTGCTCGTGGTGCTCATGCTCGTACTACTTCCGTGCCGCCGCGCTCGATGGCGGCGGCGTCCTCGGGGCTCAGCCCGCTGTCGGTGATCAGCAGGTCCACGTCGCCCATGTCGCCGAAGCGGGCGAAGTGCTCCTGGCCGTGCTTGGCGGAGTCGGCGAGCAGGACCACCCGGCGGGCCGCGGCGACGGCCGCCCGCTTGACCGCGGCCTCGGCGAGGTCGGGGGTGGTCAGGCCCTGGTCGGCGGAGAAGCCGTTGGCGGCGACGAAGAGGACGTCGGCCCGGATCTCGCCGTACGCGCGCAGCGCCCAGGCATCCACGGCGGCGCGTGTACGGTGCCGTACCCGCCCCCCGACCAGGTGCAGCTGGATGCCGGGGTGGTCGGCGAGGCGGGCGGCGATCGGGAGGCTGTGGGTGACGACGGTGAGGGACGCCTCCAGCGGGATGGCCGCGGCGAGGCGGGCGACCGTCGAACCGGCGTCGAGGATCAGGGTGCCCTCGGTCGGCAGTTCGGAGACGGCGGCCTTGGCGATGCGGTCCTTCTCGTCGGCCGAGGTGGACTCGCGTTCGGCGAGGTCCGGCTCGAAGTCGAGCCGCCCGGCCGGGATGGCACCGCCGTGCACCCGGCGGACGAGACCGGCACGGTCGAGGGCCTTCAGGTCGCGGCGGATCGTCTCCTGCGTGACCTGGAACTCCTCGGCGAGCGACACGACGTCCACCCGGCCGCCGTCACGGGCGAGCCGGAGGATCTCCTGCTGCCGCTCCGGTGCGTACATGCCCTGCGCCTCCACTCAAACGTACGTCCGACCATGTCCGATCACGTCTGACTTATGCCCGAACTTGTGGTTTCGAGGGGAGGCTACGCCCGCATTTCCAGAAAGTAAACAGGTTCGGGCATGAGGCAGACACATACGGGCGCAGGAGGCCGGATCAGCTGTGCCGCCGAGCCGTGATCCTCTGCTCGGCGGTGATGACGGCGCGGGCCAGTTCACCCCGTGCAGCCTCCTGCCGCATGGCGCCGACGAGCTGGGCGCGGCGCTCCGCGACGGTGACCCGCGCGGCCGGGCCCGGCTCGGGCAGCGCGGTCGCGACGTAGGCGTCGACCCGTTCGACGACCGCCGTCAGTTCGGGGCGCAGGGGCCCCGTGTGGTCGGCGATCCCCCTGATCATGTTGCCGGTCCGGGAGATCTCCTCGAAGTCGTCGGCGCGGCAGGGCTTCAGGGCGAGGCCGCACTGGGCCCGGTAGAGGTCGGCGAGCCACTCGGCCGGCCGGTCGAGTTCGGTGTTGGCCTCGTCCCGCGCGCGGACCTTCCGCATCCAGGCGAAGACCTGCCTGTGGTGCAGGAGGGTGTACGTGGCGAGGACTCCCGTGACGAGAGCGGAGACGGCGGTGAGGACGAGAGTGCCGGCACTGGTGCCGATCGCCAGCGTGGTGGTGCTGGTCATCATGCGGTGATCCGTTCGGGGGCGGAGCGTGAGCGGCGGAGGCCGGCGTGCCGGGCGGGGGTACCGGCACGCCGGGGCGGGATCAACGCCGGGTGGCGAGGTGGCGCAGCGCGTCGATGTCGTGGACGACGAACTGGCGGTACCGCGCCTCGACGATCCCGTGGTAGCGCAGGGTCCGGATCGCGTTCTCCGTGGTGGAGGTGGCGAGCTGGAGGGCGGCGGCGATGTCCTTCTGGCTCGGGCCGCTGATGGTGGTGCAGTCCGTCCGGGGGCCCGCGACACCCACGGTGTCGGCGAGGTGCGCCAGCAGTCCGCTGACGCGCTCCAGGGGCGGCCTGGTGGTCATGGCGTAGACGAGTTCGTCGCCGCGGCTGCGGTCCTCCAGGCTGCGCAGGAGGGCGAGCTGCATCTCGGGCCGGCGGCGCAGCAGGATGTTGAAGTGGCGGGCGCCGCAGGGGATGACCACGGTCCTGGTCAGGCAGGTGGTGAGGACGCTGGAGCGGGGGGCGATGAGCTTGGCCTCGCCGACCAGCTGGCCGCCGCCCCGGAACCGCGTCACGCTCGGGAGGTGCTCCCCCGGGCCCAGCGGGAAGCGGTCCTGCCGTACGACGCCTTCCCAGATGATGTACACGTTCCGGTCGTCCGGTCCCATCCGCAGGTGCTCGTCCCGGGCGAGGTCGAGGCTGCGCAGCTTCGCCTCCAGCAGGACCTGCCACTCCTCGGCGGGCAGCCGCTGCAGGAAGCTGCCCTCGGGCTTCTCCTCGGGCCCGAGGAGCAGGTCGATCGACCGGGCGGTGTCGGCGGTCGAAGGCACGGTCACTCCCCCGCGACGGCG
Organism: Streptomyces sp. NPDC048278; assembly: GCF_040652195.1. Classification (NCBI taxonomy): domain Bacteria; kingdom Bacillati; phylum Actinomycetota; class Actinomycetes; order Kitasatosporales; family Streptomycetaceae; genus Streptomyces; species Streptomyces sp. NPDC048278. Next base: position 1,116 of record NZ_JBEZLP010000027.1, on the reverse strand, counting down.
ACGGCGACGGCGGCAGCAGCAGCAGTAGCGACAGCGGCAGCGGCAGCGGCAGCAGCGACAGCGGGCGCGGCAGCGCGGGTGCCGGCGTGGGTACTTCGGCGCGTGCGGGCGCGGGTTCCCCGAGGCACATGGAGGTGACGGCACGTCACGGGGCGGTGGCCGCGGGGGCCGTGGCGCGACGGCGGGAGGACGCCGTCGTCGTTGACGGTACGCACTGGTTCTGATCCTTTTCCTGTCGGTGCTCTGAAACCCGCTGGCCAGCGGGTTTCCGGTGGTGGGTCCGGAGGTACGACAGCGCCCGGGTGGTGAGGCCGGGCGGGTTGAGACAGATGAGCGAGATAAACCGTACCGCTCGCCAGGAGCGAAGAGCCAGTTGTGTTTCGCGGGGTGCCGCGAGGAATAGTGATCATGCCGGGAACCCCCCGGTTCCGGGGCTTTGTTACAGAGGATCGCGTGCGGCCCGAACGGCAGATCCGCTTCGTTTCGGCGTAATTCCGGGGCCGGTTATCCTGGTTATCCGCGCCCCCCGCGGAGGCCTGCCGGAGTTCTTCCCGGTGAGCGACATATGACGCCCACTCATACCGCAGGCAAAAACGAGAGGCCCCGGGGCACCACCCCCAGGACCTCCCGGAAAGGGTCCGGACCCACCAGGGATCAGACCGGTGCCCAGTAAACACCACGGACGGCCATTAGGTCACTCCCCGCCGGTCGACAAGGAGTCCTCACCAGTCGACTTGTCGAGCGAAATCCCCGGGAACGGGGATTCTCACGGACAGTACCCCGCCCCCCACACGCCGTCGGCGCACCTCACCCGGCCGCACTTTTTGCCCTCTTTGTACGCGCGAAGCCGCGAGGGGCCCGACCGGCGCCCGAACATGACAGCGTTATCAAGTGATTGCCATCGATCAAGAGCAAACAGATCCGGCCAGCCGCCCCGCACCCGGCCGGCGCACCGACCGCCCCGAGGCGAGCGCGGAGAAATCCGTCCGACGGGCCGCCGCCACCCCCGAATTCACCGGCCAAGGGCCCGGCAATTCCTTTCCGAAAGGCAATCCACGCCGACCGGAAATGCGGTGTGTGACGGTGGCGCGTGGATTCCCGTGCGGGAATCCACGC